>JAKAXK010000207.1 GCA_021827145.1 Pseudomonadota bacterium | reverse complement strand
TTCCGATCTCCTGGGCAGACGGTCGACAAGCTCGGTGACGAAGGGCCGTGGCACGTGTGACCCCGATGACACGAAGATAGGACCTTGGGCGGCAAGGTCCACGAGGCGCTCGTGGAGTCGCTGCCAATCGGCCGCGCGCGGGGCGTTGAGCCAGCGCATATCGACGAGGCGACCCACGGCACGTGCGGACTCAGTCGAGAGCATGAGCCATGCGCTCCCCTCCCCTGGGCTCTCACCGCGGGGAGGCTTGTAGCGGCGTTCAAGTTCCGCGATCGAGGGGGCGCTTTCGTCTACGCCTCCGACTAGGGCGTGGTCGAGGCCTTCCTCGATCGCGATGCAGGCCTGACGAAGGGCCCATTCGAAGGACAAGACCCCTTGACTGATCGTGAGGTTGGGCCCGGCGAGGCCCGCAAGCCGCGCAATGTAATAGGTCGCCGTGTTGCTGTTCATGTTAACGAAATCGAACGGCGAGACCGCGGGCGGGCCCGTCCGCGTCTGCGCGAAGACCCGCGCCGGAGTCCTTTGGTCGCCGAGGCCCGTGGCGAGATACACCCCGGTGGATGCTGGGGGCGTGGCCTCGCGGACTGAGGCGAGAGCGCCTACGGCGGCCAGGTGGATGAAGCGCGAGGCTTGGCGCAAAGATCGTCCGCAGAGATCCTGGACGCGCAGGGCGAGCGCCTGATCGAAGGCCTCCGGCCCGGAGCGGTCATCAAATACGCGACTACGGGCGAAGGTTGCGGGGGCATGGAAGTAAATGGCGCGGCTCATGACTCGAAGCCCACAATCAAAGAGACGTAGCTTGCCCCGAAGCCAAAGAAATTGAGCTGATAGGGACCCGACCTTGCGGCCAGGGGTGCTCGCAGGGGCACCAGAGAAAGCGCCGGATCGGTCGCCTCGAAGCCTGCGGCCGGGGGCACGAAGCCCGCCTCGAGACAGGCGAGAAACGCTGCGGTCTCAAGGGCGCCACTCGCCCCCAAGGTGTGGCCGAAACTCCCCTTGAGGCTGGTCACGGACGGCAGGGCGCCATAGAGCCTGTGCAAGGCGACCGCCTCGGCCTCGTCGCTATCGGTCGAGCCCAGGCCGTGGGCCTTTATGGCCACGATATCGCGCGGTTCGCATTGGGCCGCGCCCAAGGCCTCGGACATGGCAGCGTACATGGCGTCGGCGTCCGGCGCCTGTCCAGCCGGCCCCATGGCGGCGCAGACGTGGGCCCCGCCGAGGATGACGGCGCGCGCGCCGCGGAAATCGGGCGAGGACGCCTGCAGGGACAAGGCGGCCAGACCCTCGCCTAAGTGAAGTCCGGCGCGATGGCGGTCGAAGGGCCGGCAGCCGCGTGGATCAAGGAGCATGAGTGATCGAAAACCGTTCAAGGCGATCGGGCTCAAGGCCTCGAAACCCACGACCAGCGCGGACGGACACTCGCCGCGCGCGATCGCCTGCGCGGCCAATAACAAAGCGTTGGCGCTCGACGAGCAGGCCGTGGACAGGGTCAGCGGCGCGCGTTCGAGCCCAAGGTCCTGGGCAAGATCGCAAGCTATATCACCGCATGACCCTAGCCACTCGGAGCCCTGCCCCATGTATTCACCCAGAAAGAAGATGCCGGAGGTCCCGACGACGAGCCAGGCGTCTGGCGCGGGGAGCGCGGCGTGCGCCGGCCGCGCCACATCCGCGAGGGCGGCGCGCAGGGCGCCGGGGCTGGGCGTGAAATCGGCACGATCCATGGCGGCCGTAAGGTCCCCCAGGTCCTGCCCTGGGAAGGCAGGCAGGCCGCGTGGTGGCGCGGCCCTCCCCTCACGCAAGGCTCGGACGAGTTCCGCCGGCCCCGCGCCAAAGGGAGTGCGCATGTGCCAAGCTGCGAAACCCGCCCTCACATCACGCGGCACCGGCGGCCTGGAGATAGAGCGCGAGCGTACGCACAGAGCCCAGGGCGCGACGCGCCTCCTTGCTGTCTTCAATGCGAACGGCATACTGCTGGCTGAGCGCCAAGCTGATTTGAAGCACGTCCAGGGAATCGAGGCCCCAGGGGCTCGCAGGCCCTATGAGCGGCGCATCCTCGTCCAAGGTCTCCGCAGGCTCGGGCCGGTTGCAGGCCGTCACGATCAGCTGCTTGAGCGCCGCCACAAGCTCATCGTGATCGCCGACCGTTGCTCCTCCCATCGCCCGCCCTTCCCTGTCTCTCTCTACTGTGGCCGCAGTTCGCGGTGAAATCGTATGGCCGCCACGATGAGGCAGGCCGCGCCAAACCCAAGCAAACGTAAAGTATCCGGAAGAACACCGGCCAAGCCATCGCCGCGCACGAAGATCGCCTGGAATCCTTCCAGCCCCCACGACATAGGCGAGATCGCCGAAAGCTCTTGCATGGCCGCCGGCATCACCATCTTCGGGACCAAAATGCCACCGATGGCGGCCATGATCAAGACGGAGACGGCCCCAAAACTTGTCGCCTGTTCCTGGCTTTGAACAAAGGTTGCGAGCAACAGGCCGTAGCCGATCGCCGCCAGATTGGCGGAGGCCGCGACCACCACGAGGGCGAGCGGCGCGTGGCCGACCGTGAGCGCATCGCCTCCCAGGAGCGGCAACACATACATGGCTTCGGCCAGGACCATGAGGAGCTGAATGCTATTGATCAGGAAATAGGGCAGGATCTTGCCGGCGAGCAGCACCCACGAGGGCACCGGCAAGGCCCGCAGACGGGTGATGATGCCCTGCTGGCGCTCCTTGATCACGGCGACCGACAAGGGTACGGTCAGGAAAAACATCGCGAGCAGTGCCCAAGCCGGGGCGTTTTGCTGCGCGGATGTGGGTGTGGGCGCGCCCTCCAACCCGCCTTTAGCCACCACGAGACGCAGAGGCGCGGGCCGGACACCGGGGCTGTGAGGCGCGAAGCGGCGCACGATGGACGCCAGCTGGTCTGTGGCGACGCGCGCGAAGGCGCGACGCACAAGCGATATCCCGAGGGCGCGCATCTGGGCCGGCAACGCCGGGTTCACGTAGAGGACCGCCGTGCGTGGCCGCACGCCATGTCGCCTCACCCCCAAGACCACCGCGAGCGCGGCATGCCCCTCGGGCACCAGGCCGCGCGCGCGC
>JAKAXK010000206.1 GCA_021827145.1 Pseudomonadota bacterium | reverse complement strand
AAGGGTGCTTTGAGATCGACAACCCCCTTGTTGCATCACTATCCAGTTTTTGTGGCATCCGCGAGGATGCGACTGAAGGTTTGCCTGGTGGCCATAGCGAGCGGGAACCACCCGATCCCATTCCGAACTCGGAAGTGAAAACGCTTAGCGCCGATGATAGTATGGGGTCTCCCCATGCGAAAGTAGGACACTGCCAGGCTTTTAATACAAAACCCCGATCAGTTTTCTGGTCGGGGTTTTTTTCGCCTGCGACCACTCTTTGCTAGACTTCGGCAATGAGCCTGATTCATGAAATTCTCCTGCAGCTGGGCGACGGTGAGCGCTACTCGGGCGTGACACTCGCGCGCCGTCTCGGCGTGAGCCGCGCGGCGGTGTCGAAGGCGGTGGCGCTGTGTCCCGAACTGCCGATCGAGGTAAACCGCCAGGGCTATCGTCTTCCGGCGCCGTTTCGGCCTCTGGACGAAAGGCGGATCCGCGTCTTGTTGCAAGAGGCGGATTGCCACCTGGACTCTCTCGCGATCCACGAGGAGGTCGGATCCACGAACCAGGTGCTGCTCGCGGCCGCCGGGGACGGGGTATGCGCTTGTCTTGCCGAGCGCCAAAGCGCCGGGCGCGGACGGCGCGGGCGCGTGTGGCAGGCTACGCCCTATGGCAGTCTGCTGTTGTCGGTGGCGTGGACGCTCTCGGGGACCGGGCGACCCCTTGGGGTCTTGAGCCTGGCGGCGGGGGTGGCGGTGCTGAGGGCCTTGGAGCGCGTGGGGGTCCATGATGCCGCACTGAAGTGGCCGAATGATGTGCTTTGGCAGGCCCGCAAGCTCGCGGGGATCCTGATCGAGATGCGCGGCGAGGCCGATGCCATGCGCGTGGTGATTGGGGTGGGCGTGAATGCCGCGCTGAGCGCGGACACCGCGGCGGCTATCGATCAGGATTGGGTGGATCTCCGGAGCATCATTCCCCAGGTGGACCGTGATCGAGTGGCGGCGCTTTTGATTGCGGAGTTCGATATCGTCATGCGGGCGTACCAGGAAGGGCGCGAGGCGGAGCTACTCGATGCGTGGCGGGCGCGGCATGCCTTTACCGGCGTGCGTGTGCGCATCCAGGAAGCGCAGGGCGCCTACGAGGCGCGGGTGATCGATATCGACGCCGACGGGGCGCTGCTCGTGGAAACGGGCGAGGGGCGCCGACGCGTGCAGTCCGGAGAAGTGAGTGTGCGCTCGCTATGAAGCTGCTCTGCGACCTTGGCCATACGCACATCAAGTGGGCATGGGCCGATGGACGGGCCTTGGCGGACTGTGGGTCCGCACCTTATGGCGGCGAAGACGGATATGCCGCGCAGATTGCCGGGGGCGAAGCGCCCTCCGCCGTGCAGGCGATCTCGGTGGCGCGTGATCGCAATGCGGCCTTCGCGGGGTTCTGCCAGGAGCGCTGGGGCCTCATGCCTCAGTGGCACGGATCGGTGCGTGAGGGCTTTGGAGTGTCGAGCCTGTATGCGCCGGCCGAGAGCTTGGGAGCGGATCGCTTTGCGGCTCTCGTGGGGGTTCACGTCCGCCATCCGGACCGATCGGTGTGCGTGGTGGATTGTGGCACGGCGATTACCGTGGACGTGTTGGACGCGCACGGCGTGTTTCGAGGGGGCGCCATCCTCCCCGGGCTCGCGGTCGCCGCGCGGGCCCTGCAGGGGGTAGCGCCCATGCTGACGGTCCCGGTAGACGATAGGTGTTTTGGGCCCTGCGGGCGCACGACGGGGGAGGCGGTCGGTGCAGGCCTCATGGTGGGTACGGCGGGCGCCATCGAACGGTTAGTCCATGATCAGGAGGTGATAGTGGGGGTGGGCGCTTTATTGATATTGACCGGCGGGGATGCGCTACGCATCAGTCCCTATCTGACCTGCCCTTACGAGCACCGGCCCCATCTCACACTCGAGGGCCTGGCGGTGATGGCCGCATGAGGGCCCTGGCCGCACTCCTGCTGTTTGCGAACCTCGCACTCGGCCTCTGGAATTACACACACCGACCCGCAGCGCCGACCACTCCTCGCCCCGTCCATCCTGAACGACTGCAGGTCGTGTCGGCGGGAGCCCTGAAGGGCGCGCCCGCACCCCGGCTTGCGAAGCCAGCCCCCGAGGCCTCGGCGGCCAAGGGGGCGCCACCGGCCCCTTTGTCCAAGCCCGCCCCCGCGCCCCTCAAGAAGACCACATTCACGGCGCCCGTGGCCGCGGCGTCTGGCGCGCGCGGACAGTGCTGGGACTTGGGGCCCATCGGGCAGCAGGCCGCGGCCACGCTTCTGGCGCGGCTGCATCGGCCGGGGCGCGTCGTGCGTCACCCCGGGCCACCGGCCTACCGTCTCTACCTGCCCGCCGGTACGCCCTGGCCCGCGGCGGCGGCCCTGCATAAGCTCGGGATCGCGGGGGCTTATGTCACGCACGGGCCTTCGGGGGGTGCGGTCTTGTCGCTCGGCGTTTTTCTGCGCCAGACCGCCGCCCAGCGCGAGCGCCAGGTCTTGCGTACCCATCATGTGGATGCCCGTGTAGGGCCCTTTGGGGCGCCCGCCCGCTATTACGTCGAGGTGAAGTTGTCGTCCGTGCCCGCGGGTTTTTGGAAGCGACTCGGGTCTGTCGGGCATACGCCTTGCGGAGTGGGGCGATAGGCGGGGCCGTGTTGGGTTTTGGGTGGCGCATGTGGAATCTGTTCGCAGCCTAGGCGGTAGTATACGGACTTATGTGCAAATTCTTGGACTGCTGAAGCGGTCATGGTATGAGGGGGGTTAACGAGATCAACCCCGTGTCCTGTAGGAGGATTCACACCATGACCGTGAAGAAGCATAGCGCCAACACCATCGACCTTAAAGCCTTGATGGCAGAAGATAAGGATTTGATGAAATCCTTGATGAAAGAAGCCCTGCAGGAGGTCCTGGAGGCCGAGATGACAGAGCTCTTGGGGGCCGGCCCCCACCAACGTCAGGACGGGCGTCAGGGCACCCGGGCCGGCCACTATGAACGGGGTCTTGTGACCCGCATTGGCAAGCTCGAACTGCGGGTACCCCGGGACCGCAATGGGCAATTCCAGACCGCCCTCTTTGAGCGCTACCAGCGCTCGGAGAAGGCGTTCGTGGCCGCCTTGGCGGAGATGTATG
>JAKAXK010000205.1 GCA_021827145.1 Pseudomonadota bacterium | reverse complement strand
CTGACTTATCCGATAACGCCCAGAGCATACGGCCCACAAAGTCATCCTCAGCCGTACTCGCTGTCGGCCGCGTCATGGCATGCTCGGCCACGATGCGCTCCTTACCCTGAATGCCATACCGATAAGCTGCGGCCCAGTTCTCGAGAGTATCATGCAGACTAGAATGCTTGCCCGCCCCATCCGGCCCTGCATGATAGAGAATGGGCGTTACGCCCTTCGCTTCCCATGCTGCGGCGGCCTGGTTCGCTTCCTGTCCTGTCTCGCAAACTCCGAAGGCATACGCCTGAGATCCGGGTTCGCCCAAATGACGATCCGCAGCGAGGGCGTCCATCATGTAACGCATAACGGGATCATTAATGCCGTAGCCCACAAAACAGATGATGTAATTGCGAAATAATTCGCTGACGAAACGGGCCGCCCAGCGTTCGGTCAGATATGCGAGGCCGAAATCCCCGCTGGTCAGAACGAGCCTCTTAAGCGCTGCTTTGTCGACGCGATCGGGTAGCAGGCCATGGAGGTAGACTATGCCATCCCACCTGCTGTCCTTGGGAATCGGCAAGAGGGGCGCGGAATAGGTAGGGGCTGCGATTTTTTCTCGGGTCTTAAGTCGCTCGAAAATCCGATCGAAATTAGTTGTCACGAGACGCAACACGCCCTCGCGCGTGCGGCCCAGCTGCAGTAAGGCTTGGTGAGTTCTCGTGGCTTCTTTACGCCGGAGTCTGGGTTTGAGGATCTCCACTAACGGCGTCCGTACGCCCAGCCGACCATCATGGTAACGCTGCTCCAAGAGATGGAGCACGCTATCGTACCGCCCACTTTTGTACGCGCTTTCCTCAATCGACGTTTGGTCTATGCCGAGCGCGGTGTAAATCTCATTAACCAAACCACCAAACCCCGGAAGCCCGGCCGCACATGAAATGCCCGCGCCACAAAACAATATGACGCGCCCCTCCTCATGCGCATCAAGTAAAGAATTAGGGACGCGCGGCCCGCCTTTAACAAACTGCATTCGTCAATTCCTAAACCTGTCAGACGCCACAGACGTTGCCATCGGATCCTCTCCTGTCAGGGTTTCTCACAGAACGCCATACTGAGCGTTGACGTCAATGTGACCGTGCGCGTTGCATTGGGCACGAACTCGCGTTCTACATCAACTGTCAGTATTGTCGGCACTAGGTTATCCGTTTTGTGGGCTCTAAACGCCACCTTGTGGCCCCGATTGAAGCCCTTCTTGTACCAGGAGCGCGAGGACTTGGTAAGGGCAGCCTTGTATCTTTTGTCTCATAGCTTCTCGCTTGGGGCCCGCTATTTTTAAGGTTCTCTCCGGTAAGAATCTTGTCGATGTCCTGAACGGTTTACATAATGACGGCACTTGCGCGGCTGGGCGATTCGGAGATGGTCTTGTTCGCGCCGGTCATGAGTAGTCCTGCGGTTATCGGTTCCGGGTACGACAGGCCGGCCACCAACTTACCTGTGACGGCATGTGCGTCCTGCTCGGGGATGGAAACACTGTTCCGCCCACGATAGCCCCAAATCAACACCTCCACCATGTTGGCGATGGAATGGTGCTCGCGGGTTGCCGCCGTACGCAGCGCTTCTTTCGGTCGTGGCTCAATACGAAAGGTCAACGTGGTGGTTTTGGCAGTCGCCATAACACACTTCCCAAATAGGTCGCTGGAGATGCACTGCAATTTACAGTAAAATCCGGCATAATCCAACGACATATCACCACGGGACACAGAGACGCGCTACGTGATGCCAAAAATTTCTCTCAACCACGATTGCGCCTGTATACTTCGAGTTTCGGAGGCGGGGTAGAAAGGCGGCGGGATCCTTTTGGATACAGAGAAACTGTCTTGCTCATCGCCGTGAACTTCATGCCGGCAACGGGGAATCGGCACCATGACGCGCTTTGCTAGTTTGACGACCGCTCCCGCTGAAACACGTCGCCTTCTACGAACACGGTTCGCGCGGTTCCTGCCGTCCCCACACGATGCCCCATATCAACCCGGACAATCAGGCGCCCTTCCGGACGAGGACGTCCTTCAGATTTTCCTGAGTCTCACAATCGAAAGCGCCAGTGACGTGGCCCACGCTCGGCGCGTTTATGTAGAGGCGGCTACAGAAACAGCTGACGTCCCCGAAATCGATGCTCTCCTCACTGCGGGATGGTGCCGTGTTGTATGGGAACGCATTTTTATCTCCTTTGACACAGAACGTGCCGCACAAGGAGCCGACGATGTCCCCGCTTGGTTCAAGTCGTTCTTGGAACAGCGTTATGAGGACCGTTATCACGTAGCCCTTGCGACAGGTGGGAGCCGCGAACTCCGCGGGACCATTGCAGCCGTTAACGCAGGGACCCTTCAACCACGCGATGTTCTCTGCCAATCACCAGAATGGGTGGCCGCCCGTCTTTGGGATCGCGCGCTGCCGGAACTTTCCGATGCGCCTCGCGCTTTGCGGACATGGGTGGATCGACGGGCACTTCTGACCTATCGCTCGCTGATACCAAGCCAAATTTGGGACGATACCGCAGCTCAAAGATTTCGCGATGCCGCCTCAAGCATCCTTGAGACGGCCTGCCCACCGGGATGGAACGCCTGTCGGGATCGGTTTGTCCGCGAGTTAGCAATGGCAAGAAGGCAACCTCAATCAAGCTACGAGGGGTTTGTCGCCCCTGTTCCGGAGACTCTCGTTGACCGGATCCTCTGGCTAGAACATCATACCTTACAGGATGCTACGTGGTCGGCACGATTCGCCGTTGAGGCCCTATCGAGCCTAGTACATCTTCTGCTCGCGGATGTCGCGGCCGCCGACAACGCGCCAGCCCCTCATCCCCTCGTGCGCCATGTTGTCGATCTGGCCCTTGATCGGCCCGAGCTCCTGCTTGCCCTTGTTGACCAAGCTCGCGCAGACGCACGCCTGCTCGCCGACCTACTCTTCTGCCCGGAGACCTGCGCCCTGGCGTGTTTGCTGGTAGCGCAGTGGACGATTCGACACAGCGCCTGGGACGCCGAGTTGGTCCGCCGTGACGGCGAAGTTGCCAAAGAAACGGCCTTTTCCGATTCTGTCTCGATCCTAGGGTCTTTTTTGCGGGAGGGGAAAGTGCCTCCCGGCGAGGTGGCGGCATTGCTAGCCTGGCTGCAAGCCATCGG
>JAKAXK010000204.1 GCA_021827145.1 Pseudomonadota bacterium | reverse complement strand
GCTACCGTCCTTCCCTTCCGACGAGACCTTGCGGATCGTGTGTCGGTCTCCCAAAGATTTTGAGAGATAGTCGGCCGTCTCGCTGTCGCCCACGCGCAGCGTGAGGCGGGTCGACGGGTGGGACAAGATCGCGGCTGCGGCGTCCCGGCCGTACGTGTCGCGAATTTGCGCTATGGACTGCACGCCGAGCACGGCGGCGATCCCGTATTTGCGTCCGCCGGCCAGCGCGACATCCAAACTCGGGAGTCTTTGGAGCGTCGGCAGTTCATCCAAAATCGTCCAGATGCGCCGCGTGCGGCTTGCCGGGAGGGACATGATCGCCTGCGTAGCCAGACCCAGCCACATGGAAATGAGCGGCCGGATACTTTTGTGCACATCGGCGCGGCTGGTGATAAACAGCCAGCTGTCTTTATGCTCATCCCTGATCCAGTCGCGGATCGAGAATGGCGAGGCGCCGGGTGGGGGGAGGTACGCCAGGGGCTGCACGTAGGTCGCCGCCTCACCACGGCTTGACGCCAACATTTGCTGCGGCCCGGCGAGGCCTGCCAGTCCTTGCGCTTGCAGGCAGGCCAACAGCACTTCTTGGTCCTGGGCAAAAATGAGATCAATAAGGCTCGGCAGGTCGTTGGTGGCCGCGAGGACCGCGCGCAGGATGGCGCGCGCCGCCTGGGCCCAAAATTGGTTGTCGCCCGTGCCGTCGGGCACAAGCGCCTGTGCCAGGTTTTCATAGGCAAACGCGTCGCGCCCTTCGCCCCACGGAGACCAAAGTGCGGACCGCTGGTCAATCGGGGAGAGGATCACGTCGCGATCGGGACGGTAGTAGTGGGCCACGAATTCGCCCGTACTGTCATAAACGACCGCGCGCTGACCGCGCGCGCGAGCCACATCCATGACGCCCTCACAGGCCACGCTCTTCCCCGTCCCGGGCGCGCCGGTCAGCAGGAGGTGCTGTGGCTCGGCGTCAGGGGGGATGGGGATTCCACCGATCTGGATTTGGTTGGATGATGATCGCCCGCGCCGCTTTTTGGCGGTGGCGACCTCGGTTCCCCGCGCCACCGTGCCAAAGTCCGCGTCGTTCTTTTTTCCGGGGCCGGAGATCACCACAAGGCCCGCCATGGCCGCTGCCACGGCCGTGACCAAAGGCGATCCACCCGAGAAGTGCCAACTTACGGCCGCTGCCCCGCTGACCGCCAAGACGCCTTTTATTCCCCTATTCATCTGTGTGCTCCTTGTGTGACTTGGGGCGCATGTCGAGGCCCAGAAACGCGGCTTTTACGCCCCACGCGCGCCAGGCGGCAATTGTGGCCACGCGATGGTCTTTGAGCTTTGCTGCTTGCTCGCTCGTCAGTCCCGCGCGCGCGACGATCTGCGACTCATAAGCGCTTACGGCGGCCGCCAGCGCCAGGGTTTCGATGCGCATCAACTGCGCGGCTATCTGCGCGTCGGCGATATTGTTTTGCGGGCGGCGCGTAAGGGCCGCACGGATATAGTCCGAGACCGACATGCCCGCCTCGCGGGCGTCGGACCGTATTCGGTCGTAGTCCGCTTCATCCATACGAAAACTAATTCTCGTCTTCATGCCCGCCTCCTATAGGTATCGGTCTCGGGGGAAATCCGGGCCCGGGGCATCAAGGCCGCGGCGCTTTGCGGACCAGGCAGACATGGCGGCCTGCAAACGGGCCGCAGAGCGGTTTGCCTTTCTGATCGACCAGTAGGCGCCACGTGGGTGGGGTGAGGTAATGCTGTGTGTTCAGAAAATATTCCATACCACCCGCCCCGGCCACCGCGCCGCCGATCAAGAGGCCCACCACCAGGACAGCCAGGACGGTGATATTGACGGACAATTTTTGCAGGAACCCGGAAAACGCATGCTCACGCGCCGCTTGGGCCAGTGCCGACTTCCATTCCTGAACGATCCGCCCTTGCTCCACCTGGGCCACCTTGGGAAGGTCTGCGGCCGCCTGCCGCAGGGCATCAGCGCCCGCTTGGGCGGCGGTAGCAACGCTCGCATTTACCGTGCCAGCGATCGACGTTTCGATGACGGATTTTACATCGGCGGAGGCCTTAGACGCTCCGTCATAGACCTGTTGCTGTATCCCTGCGACGGCCGTCCGGACGTTGGCAGCCGCTTCACCGGCGGCCTGGGCGGCGGCCAGGGCATTGGCGGTTGCGGCGGCTATCGTCCAAAAAGGATCGTCGGGGGCCAGGATGTGGTGCTGCGCGGCCAGCATCAGCAGCGATTCGCGGAGCGTGACCGGTACGCTGTTCAGTGCCAGGTCGCGCAGTGTTTGTGGGGTAGCGTCATTCATCAATCTATCCTCGATGGAAGGCCCGACGGGGTGACCGCCGGGCTTGTGGGCTAGTCATCAGAGAAGAGCGCGGCTACCGGGCCCTCGAAGGCGCGGCGGGCCCAGTCCCCGAGATACTTACGGGTGATGGTGGAGAGGGGCGAGCCCGGCTGGGCAAGGGTGGTGTAGCGCCCCATGTGCTCTCGAACCGCGTGCATGGCGGTGTCGGTGAGGGGCGGCAGGACCGCTTCAAGGCCACCGGACTCCAACCAAGCGGCGCGAGCCTTGTGGCGAGCCCACAGGAACTTTTGGGGATCGCCGAACCGCGCGTTCAGAATGGCGACCTTGCGGTCTGCGAGGCCGCACAGCGCGCTTGATGCAGAGAGCGCGGCGCTGTTTTCATCAGGACCGACCATCCAGCCGACATGAACGCTGTACCCAAGCTCGTGAGCCGCGTCCACAAACACAGACGCTTGGCGGTCAAGCGTCGCGCTTGCCGACGCCGGGGTATTGATAACCACGATATCGGGCAGGCTCACACGTTCCAGGGCCTCAAAGACGCCAATCACCGCTTCCTCACTCGCGTCTGGACGGGACAGATCCACCCCAAACCCGGTTACGCCCGCGACGCCCACAAACCGCGCCGCTACATCATCGATCGTGGCGTCGCCCTCAATCACACACACGGGGCCGCGGGTCAGCGCGTGGTCCACACATAGTCCGATCAGGGTCGATTTGCCGACGCCGCCCTTGTCACCATGTCCGAGAATTAGCTTTTTCATTTGTCACCTCACTTGAGTGGCTTGTCGATTGGAATGTTTGTCCAGCCCGGTCGCGCCGGGCGCTCTTGTTGTTGCTCACCGGTCAGCGGGCCCGGGTGTG
>JAKAXK010000059.1 GCA_021827145.1 Pseudomonadota bacterium | reverse complement strand
GCTGTCAGCCCGGGCCAGATCCCACACGCGTTTTTGATACTTCTCTGAGTCCCGATACTCCTCGCTGCCGGGTTCGCGCGGTTCGGATTCCAGAAGCTCGAAAGCGGGCCCGTAGATCCCATAGTTGGCACTCAGGGTAGCGGCGAGCACGAGCCGGATGATAAAAGCCGCGCGCGGGGCGTGCTGAAGAAATACGGGAAGGATATCCGGCGTATTAGGCCATACATGCGGCCTGAAATACTCCCGTCCCGGCCCCTGGGTGAGCTCCGTAAAGTATTCGGTCAGCTCGTGCTTGGTGTTCCGCCACGTGAAATAGGTGTAGGAGTGTGTAAAACCGAGCTTCGCGAGCCCGTGCATCACCTTGGGGCGCGTGAACGCCTCCGCCAGAAACAAGACCTCCGGGTAGGGCGAACGGACCTCTCGTATGAGCCATTCCCAGAACGGGAAAGCCTTGGTGTGCGGGTTGTCGACACGAAAGATGCGTATCCCCTCCCCTATCCAGAACAGGACCACGCCCTTCAATTCCTGCCATAGGGCCCGCCAATCCTCTGTCTCGAAATCCAGGGGATAGATGTCCTGATACTTCTTCGGCGGATTCTCCGCATACTGGATCGTGCCGTCGGGCCTGTGGCGAAACCACTGTGGATGCTCGGTTACGTACGGATGGTCCGGGGCGCATTGAAAGGCGAGATCGAGCGCCACGGCTATGCCCAGCTTGGCCGCCTCATCGCAAAACACCCGAAAGTCCGCGAACGTGCCGAGTTCGGGCGCCAGCGCCTTGTGGCCACCCCGCGCACTCCCGATCGCCCAAGGACTACCGACATCGGCGGGATTCCGACTCAGGGTGTTGTTGGGCCCCTTACGCAAACACTCCCCGATCGGCGAAACCGGCGGCAGATACACGACATCAAAGCCCATACTCGCCACATAGGCCAGCATGGGACCGGCATCACGCAGGCGGCCGCTCCCGACCGAGCGCGGAAAAAACTCGTACCACGCACTGAAGCGGGCCCGCTCCGGATCCACGCGCACCGCGAACTCCGTCTCGAGCACCGTCTCATGGGGGTGCGACGCCAAGCGGCCCATGCGTTCCGCGAGCGCCCGATCGAGCAGCGCGGCGCGCTTGTCCGCGGGCGCGGCCTCTCCCTCCAGAAGCACCTGAACTGCACGCAAGGGTCGTCCTTCCCGCGCGCTCGCGCGCGCCGCCACCCCCCCTATCATGGCAGCCGCCTGCTGAAACACCAGCGCCAGATCGGGGTCATCCGTAGGCCTGCGCGCAAGCTCGTGGCAGAGCGAGCCAAACGGGTCGATGGCGGCGCGCACGGTGTAGTGGTAGACGCCCAGTTCACCGACCACGAAGGATGCCCGATAGCGGTCATTGCCGACGGGCGCCATGCGTGTGCGACTCCAGGTCTTTCCGTTCGGCTTGCGCACCCACAAGGTGCAGACCAGCGCATCGTGGCCATCGGCAAAGACGTCGGCATCGACCGTAACGTGGTCGCCTATGACCCGCTTGATCGGAAAGCGTCCGCCATCCACCACCGGACTCACCGCGTCGATGACGGCCCGCTGGCGCCCGTCCGGCGGCATCGCCCCACCCCTCGCCCAAGCGTGTGGCACCGCCTAGCCTCCCTGCCCAGGTGGCGCCTGGAAGACCACGAGCGACAGCGGCGGCAATACGAGATTGAGCGACTGAAGCTGTCCGTGGGCACCTACCGGTGTCGTCTCCAGACCCCCGAGATTGCCCTGGCCACTCCCTCCATAGATCGTGGCATCGGTATTCATGACCTCCTTCCAATATCCCTCACGCACGACACCCAGACGATAATTGTGGCGCGGCATGGGTGTGAAATTGCAGACTACGAGGACCGGATCGCATCCCGGCCCGGAGAACCGATAGAAACTGATGACGCTCTGCTCCCAATCCCCATTGTCCGCCCAGCGGAATCCTTCGGGTTCGGTATCGGCGACGTGTAGCGAGGGTTCCTTGCGATAGAGGCAGTTCAAATCGCGCACCAGTCTCTGGATGCCCTGATGCGGCGCATAGTCCAACAAGTGCCAATCGAGGCTACCATCGTGATTCCATTCACGCCATTGGGCGATCTCGGCGCCCATGAACAGCAACTTCTTGCCGGGATGACAGAACATATAACCGAGCAGCAGACGCAGGTTCGCGAACTTCTGCCAGTCATCGCCAGGCATTTTGCCGATGAGAGACCCCTTGCCATAGACCACCTCGTCGTGCGAAAGCGGCAACACGAAGTTTTCCTGGAAGGCGTACCAAAGACTAAAGGTCAGCTGCCCTTGATGGTATTTGCGATAGATGGGCTCCCGCTCCATGTAATCGAGCGTGTCGTGCATCCAGCCCATATTCCATTTGTAGCCAAACCCGAGACCTCCCATGGAGACCGGCCGCGAGACCTGCGGCCAGGCAGTCGATTCTTCGGCTATGGTCTGAACGTCGGGATGATGGCGATAGACGGCCTCGTTCAGCTCCTGCAGAAACTGAATCGCTTCCTCGCTCTCGCGGCCGCCATGCGCATTCGGGACCCACTCACCCGCCGGTCGCGCATAGTCCCGGTACAACATGGAGGCGACACCATCGACCCGCAACCCATCGACATGGAATCTCTCGAGCCAAAAAAGCGCGCTCGAGACCAGCACCGACCGCACCTCGTGCCGCCCATAATTGAAAATGCTCGAATGCCATTCCGGGTGGTAGCCACGGCGGGGATCGGCATGTTCGAAAAGGTGTGTGCCGTCAAAGAACCCGAGGCCGTGCCGATCAGTCGGAAAGTGGGACGGCACCCAGTCTAGTATGACCCCGATGCCTTGACGGTGGAGGGTATCGATCAGAAACATCAGGTCTTCGGGCGTGCCAAAACGCGCGGTGGGCGCGAAATAGCCTGTGGTCTGATAACCCCACGAACCATAGAACGGGTGCTCCGTAAGCGGCATAAACTCGACATGGGTAAATCCCAGATCAGCGACATAGGCGGGCAACACGGCGGCCAGTTCCCGATAGCTGAGCCAACGCCCGCCCGCCTCGGGGACCCGACGCCATGACCCCGCGTGCATCTCATAGATGCTTACCGGGGCGGATCGCCCCAGCGTCTCCATGCGCGACCGCATCCAGACCTCATCCCCCCATGCATAGGGGGTATCGCACACGAGAGACGCGGTCCGTGGGGGTTGCTCCGCACAAAAGGCAAAGGGATCGGCCTTCTCGACCTCATAGCCTGTCTCGCGCGAGGTGATGTGGTACTTATAGGGCGCCCCGGGACCGATCCCCGCAATGACGCCCGCCCAAAGGCCCGAGCCATCCTCGCGGATACGGAGCGGGTGGGCCTCCTTCCGCCAGCCGTTGAAGTCCCCTATGACCGAGACGGACCGCGCGTTAGGCGCCCATACCGCGAAGTGCACCCCCATGCCATCGGGCAAGCGCACCAAGTGGGCCCCGAGCTTGTCGTAGAGTTTGGTGTGCCGGCCTTCACGGAAGAGGTAGATATCCTCCAGACTGAACCATGAGTCAGCATCTCCAAACGGCACCTCGCGCTTCGCTCCTCCCCCATCCGGCATCCACTGCCCTCCCGCACTCGGTCGCGCCCTAGGCGAGCGCCCCCGAGCCGATACGATACTGTTGCACCATGTTACGGACCATGCCGCGGCATGACAAGTAGCGAAACGTTCGGAATGGCGCGAGCGCACATCGATTCCTTCGATAGCCGTGAGACCATTCGCGCGCGATAGTCGGTGGTCGGCACACGGGCGTGACAAAGGCTGCACCGATCGAAGCGCCCGCGCCTCAAATCCGCGCTCGATAAACGCAAAGGGGCGCCCTTCCGTCGAAAGAACGGGCCCTACCGGAGACCATTTGTGGTAAGAATAAGGGCGACCGCGTGGCCTGTGGCATAATAGCCACTGAGCGCCATCAGCAGGGCGCAAGCCCCAAACCCACGATCACGAAAGGTCATCCCGTGCCCGGTACCCGCTATCCCCTGGAAGTCCAGCCCCACATCCCCGAACGGCTTGCGCGCCTGCCCGAGCTTGCCGTGGATCTCCTCTACAGCTGGAACCGCCCGATCCGCCTGCTATTCGTGCGGCTCGACCCAGCGCTGTGGGAGCGGTGCGGCCGCAACCCCAAACTCATGCTGCGGCGCGTGGCACAGGAGCGCCTTGACGAAGCGGCGCAAGACCCCCTGTTCCTCGAAGAATATCAACGCGCGCTGTCGCTGCACGACACCTACCACACGGTGCACATCACCTCGCGACTCATGCCGCTCGATCCCAAGACCGACTTGGTGGCCTACTTCTGTGCCGAGTTTGGCCTGCACGAGAGCCTTCAGATCTACTCCGGCGGCCTCGGGATCCTGGCCGGCGACCACTGCAAGGCGGCCAGCGACCTCGGTCTGCCCTTCGTGGCCGTGGGACTACTCTATCGCCAGGGGTATTTCACACAAACGATCGACGCCCAGGGTAATCAGATCGTCGGAACGACCCCCGCGCTGCTTGCGGACCTCCCGGTGACACCGGCCTGTGATAGCGTGGGTCACGAACTCCGTGTCTCGGTCACCCTTCCGGGGCGTAGCGTGACCCTCAAGATCTGGCGCGTGGTGGCGGGCCGCATCTCGCTCTATCTTCTTGACAGCGACATCCCCGAAAACACGGCAGCCGACCGGGCCATTACCTGCCAACTCTATGGCGGCGACCGCGAGACCAGACTGAGACAGGAGATTGTGCTCGGCATCGGCGGCGTGCGCGCCCTTCGCGCCGCAGGCCTCGAGCCCACTGTCTGGCACATCAACGAAGGCCATCCCGCCTTCCAGATCCTGGAACGGTGTCGGGAGCTGACCCAGCAGGGTCTTGATTTCGATACGGCCCTGGAGGTCGTGGCGGCGGGGACGGTCTTTACGACACACACCCCGGTGCCCGCCGGTCACGATATTTTCGACCAGGAGCTGTTCGGCCACTACCTGGAGCCTTATATGGCGGATCTTGGGATCGGTATCGCCGAACTGAAAGAACTCGGATCAAGTCCCATAAGTCAGGGGGGATTCAACATGACGGCGCTTGCACTGCGCGGATCCCGCCTGCACAACGGCGTCAGTCGCATCCACGGAGAGGTGGCGTCGCGCATGGAGGCCTATGTCTGGCCGCAGATCCCGTGGGCCGAGAACCCAGTGGGCTATGTGACCAACGGCATCCATGTAGCCACCTTCCTTGCCCAGGAATGGAGCAGCCTCTTCGATGTGCGATTCGGCAGCGAATGGCGCAACAAACTCACCGAAGCCAGCTATTGGGAACGGATCAACACCATCCCAGACCACAGCTACTGGAGTGTTCATCAGTCCTTGAAGGCCACCATGCTGGAGGCGGTCAAAAAGCGGGTCACTCGCCAGCACCGTCGCAATAGCGTGGGCGAGGGCGTGATCCACAGGCTCACCCGCCAGCTCGAGGTGGACGCCAAGGGCCCGCTCGTCATAGGCTTCGCGCGACGCTTCGCAACGTACAAACGCGCCGGACTGCTATTCGAGGACCCGGCGCGTCTTGCGCGCCTCCTGAACGACCCGGAGCGGCCGGTCCTCTTGCTGTTCGCCGGCAAGGCCCATCCCCATGATCATCCGGGCCAGGGCCTCATCCGGCTGATTCATGAATTCTCCAGGCGCCCGGAGTTCGAAGGAAAAATTATCCTGATCGAGGGCTACGACCTTGCGCTTGCGCGACGCCTCGTGACTGGAGTCGACGTATGGCTGAATACACCGGAATACCCACTCGAAGCCAGCGGCACGTCGGGCCAGAAGGCCGCCATAAATGGCGTCGTCAATTTGAGCGTTCTCGATGGCTGGTGGGGTGAAGGCTATGCCGGTGACAACGGCTGGGGCATCTGCCCCCACAAAGGACTCATCGACAATGCCCAGCGCACGCGCGAGGAGAGCGCGGAACTGCTGGACATCCTTGAACAACAGGTCCTGCCCCTCTACTTCGATACGGCCGAGCACGGCTATTCACGTCCGTGGATCGCGATATCGAAGGCCGCCATGCGTCGCGCCATGCCCGTCTTCAACGCCGAACGTATGGTCCTCGAGTACGCGCGCGATTACTACCGCAAGGCGGCGCACCATGCTCGCCTCCTGACGCGGGACGAAACTGTGGGCGGCCGAACGCTGGCGCAATGGAAGCGCGCCGTGGGGGGCGCCTGGCCCGGGGTGTGGCTCGAGCGCGGCAACGATACACCGGAATCGCTCAAGGTCGGTGAAATCCTGCGTCTGACGATCCTCGTGCATGCCAATGGCCTGCGCCCGGAGGATCTCGCGGTCGAGTGTCTGTTCGAATCCCAGGACGATACTGGTGACTATATTGATCGTACGCACGTGCAACTCGCGCCAGCAGGAGTGGATGACGAAGGGCGTCTCATTTTCCATCTTGATCACAGGCCGGAGACTTCGGGCTTCCAGACGTTGCGCGTGCGGGCTTACCCTTACCATGCTCTGCTCGCGCACCGCTTCGAGATGGGCTGCATGGTCTGGCTCTAGGGGCCGAGCGCCCAAGCTCGCCCCCAACGGATGCGCCCACCGGCAGCGAAGGGGGCGCACGATGCCGCGCGTACCTAGCCCCACCTTCCCGTTGGTGCGATGCGATGGGCATGCGCCTCGCATAAGGCACCGCGAGCCGTCTCGGGCGCCTCACTCCTCCGCGAGCCAACGATAGAGGGTCCTGCGCTCTACCCCTAAGATCCTGGCCGCAGCGCGCTTATTGCCTCCCACGCGCCGCAACACCTCACGCACATAGGCATGTTTCGACTCCTCCAGGGTAACGAGGTCTGCCGTGCCTACCCCCTCCTCTCTTGCGCCCCCACCATGCCGATCGGCCGCCTGGGGATACCGGCACCGGACACGTGCCGGCAGATCCTCTACAGCGATATCAGTCTCGCGCGCAAACGCCGCGGCCGACTGGACAATGTTCCGCAACTCACGTGCATTTCCCGGAAACCCGTAGTTCTGCATCGCATGCAACGCATCAGGGAGAAGCCGCGGTGGCGGACGATCCCCATCGGACCGACACTCGCGCAGGAAGTGCCTGGCGAGAACCGCGATGTCATCCAAGCGGCCGGCGAGGCCGGGCAGGGAAACCCTCAGGACATCGAGACGAAAAAGGAGGTCATGCCGAAACCGCCCTTGCTCGGCCGCCCGCGACAAGTCCTGGTTCGTGGCCGCCACGATGCGCGCATCGACACGGCGCTCGCGCAGCGCGCCGACCGGCCGCATCCATCCGCCCTCGAGGACACGCAAAAGCTTGGCCTGACCCGCCAATGACATCTCCCCCACCTCATCCAAAAATAGGGTGCCGCCATGGGCCGCGGCGAAGAGGCCGTCGCGATCCTTGCCGGCACCGCTAAATGCCCCTGCCTTGTAGCCAAAGAATTCGCTTTCCCACAAGGACTCGGGAACGCCACCGCAATTCACTGCCACAAAGGGCCGGTCACGCCGGGCCCCCTGCTTATGAATCGCCCGCGCGGCCAGCTCCTTGCCACTGCCGCTAGGCCCCGTGAGGAGCACCGGCGCGTCCGTAGTCGCTGCCTTGTCGAGCCTATGACAGAGCCTATGCATGTCCGGACCACAGCCCAGCAATCCGTGAAAATCCACGACGTGCCCCGGACCGCTATCCGCGTCGACCGCGGGGGGTGGATCCGACGGCTGCGCGCAAGACAGGGCCGCCGACAAGGTCGCGGGTACAAGGGATCCCGGCATCAGCGACGCGCCCGCGCCCCTGGCCACACTCGTGGCAAGGGCGTCCGCCCCGGATGGCAGCATCATGAATACCGGCGGTCGCGGCGCCTCCCGTACCCACGCGCACAAGACCATACCACCCCGCTCCCAGTGTAAGCCGCTCACCACCATATCCGCCTGCCAGTCCGGCAGCAGCGTCAAAGCCTCATGTGCGCTTTCCGCGGTCCGAACCACCGCCCCGGCCCTCGCCAGGCTCTCCCTCCATTGCGCCCGCGACATCCGGCTATCGTCCACAAGCAAAATCCGCCATCCTTCCATAATCCCCCCTTTTCCGAGCGTGCGCGCCCGGTGTCGTCTCGCCACGACGCTTTTGCCCCATGTGACATATCGACACAGGGCGGCGCTGCGGGATCCTTGCGCAGACCCGCATGCAAACCCGTTCTTCTCGGCCGCTTTACGGGCCTTTGTGTCGATCACGGCATCGGCGCGTAGCTGGCATGAGCATTGCTAGCTTATTGCCGATCATCACACAACCGAGGAACAACATAGCGATGGAGCTTGCCAGAACCACGATTCGTTTTGCGCTTACCACCACGATCGGACTCGCATCCGTGAACGCCTACGCCCACCTGCACGGCGGTATGGCGCCTCCAGGCATGGCGCCTCCGCCGCCCGCCGCGCAAGCGCCAATGCCACAGATCAACCATGTAACCTTACGCCACTTCGTGGTCGCGATTCAGCACGTCTCGCGAATTCGCGCCGCGTACATGAAAAAATTGCAGGCCATGAAGACGCATCCTGCCGCGATGCACGCTATTCAGGCAAAAGCCCAGCACTCTATGATTTCCGCCATTAAATCGCAGCACCTGACCGTGCCGCAATACAACAATCTTGTGCACGAGGTCGATGTGGATCCCGCGCTTAAGGCACGCGTCCTGCACATGCTGCATCGCTGAAAAACGGCGGAGTGTGACGCCCTTCGGGGCGCCACCCCGCCCGCGGGACCGCCTTTACCGGAATGGGGACCGACGCGTCCCCTGTCCCGGTGATATACACACACCGCGGCTTTGTCGTACACCTTATAACGCCACTCCCTTCTCCTCCCTCTCATCATGGCTGCGGGCGACGGACCAACAGCCCGCACCTAGGACGAGCCCATGCCTATGACAGGCAGGCTCCTATCTACTTCGCGGACGTCGTGCGCACCTCGCGCGCCACCCACCCCTCCCCAAGCCGCCGCGCGACCTGGGCCGCCGGCCTTTCGATCCATCGATAAGCGAGATCGGAAATCAGGATGGTCGCCGCGAACGAGACAGCGAGCACGGATGCAAGGGCCATGCGACCATAAAGGAGATGAAGCGCTGCCAATAAGACGAGCGGATGAAAAAGATACAGACTGTAAGAGATGCGGCCGAGGTACTGAAAAACCCCGTGCTCACAGAACCGCTTTATGGCTCCCTCGTAGGACACGACCACAAGACCCAGGGCCGCCCCGATCATGACCGGCCAGTCGTGGACCAGCATGCGATGATCACCCAAGGCCGCCAGTCCGCGTGGCAAGTAAAAATAGAGCGCAAACGCCAACAAAGCGATCCCGAAACGGGCGCGCGGTGGAAGGGCGCAGTAGCGCCTCCGGACAGCATCTCGATGACAAGCGAGGAGCGCGCCGAGCGCGAACGGTGCTAGATAATAGATCGTCGCGCTATAGGCGGTAAGCCCGCCACCCATGACCAGCGCAAACCAGGTCCCGCCCAGGCCTTGCGCGACACCGCGCACAAACACCACCGCGGCGGCGGCGAATGCGAAAGGCAACCAGGCCATCTGCCAACTTGCGCGACGAACCCATAAGACCATCAAGGGAAAGATCAGGGAAATTCGCATCTCCTGCACAAGCGTCCAGATCGTAAAGTCGTAACGATCCGAATTGAAGGCATCGATGAAACCGACATGGTCCACCACCGCGCCTGTACTAGGGGGCCACGACCAGAATTTGTTGATCCAGGGGCCGAGCCCCTGCATGGGCCTCGCATAGAGAAACGCGGCACCCGCTATGCCGAGACCAATGGCGGCCAAATAGGGGATATAGAGACGCGTGATTCTCTTTTTGAGATAGCTGAAGTACCCCAGATCGGGACGCTCTAGCATGAGAAAAAGCACATAGCCGCTCAAAACGAAAAACAGCAGGACGGCGGCGCGCCCCGCCCAAAGCAGTCCCAGCGGCGACAGGGAGAGCCAGTGAAACCAGTGGTAGACGCGCTCGTAGCGCGGCCGCCCGGCATGCGCCACGACCAGCACATAATGCGATAGGACCACCGAGACCGCGGCCAGACCGCGCATCGCATCCAAAGATCTTATGCGCCCATCCGCCACGGTGTCCTCCCACGATCACGAGCCCACGCCCGCCCAATGCCGACGCCTCCTCCCTCTGTAGATGGCCTCGCCCCTAAGCAGTTCCCCATCTCATGGATTCAAGACCAAAGAAACCGCCTGCGGCCTGTCCTTACGAATGGATGCGGGTTTCCACGATCAAGCGGAAGGATGCGGCTCCTTGCCTTTACAAGCGCCATCAGCGACTGATGGGATCCCCGTGCGCCCTTGCATCGCGCAAGGGCCCCTCAGGAGGGATCGGGTCCCCTTACGGCACCAGTCCTGCTCGGCGCAGCCCGCTTCCAGTCGGAATGCGCCCTGGCGCGCATCATAGCGCCCGAACTCCTTGGCGCAGGAATCTCTTTGTGGCGCGCCAGGGGCTTGCGCCACCTCCGATTCCAAGGCGGAGACGGCTACAGACCTGCGATCGAGGATGCCTCATGGGCTTCATGAATCACGCAAACCCGGGCGCCCGACACACGACCATCTTAGGTCTCGACGCGCGCATACAGAAAGGCCAAGCGCGCGAGCCGCGCGACTGCAGAGTCGAGGACGTCACTCCACTGAAACCGAAAACCCCAATTGCCGCTCGACAGCCCTGGCGTATTCATACGCGCGCCGCTTCCGAGGCCCAACACATCCTGCCACGGCACCACCGCGAGGCGGGCAACGGAGGCGATCACGGCGTGCATGGCCGCCCAGGCCGGCGCCTCATCGGTGTCCGGGAGGTAGGCGCGCACGATCTCCCGTTGCGTTTCCGGCAAGGCCGCGCTCCACCCCGCGCTCGTATCGTTGTCATGCGTCCCCGTATAGGCGACACAATGAGCGACATAGTTATGGGGGAGGTGGGGGTTCTTCGGATCGCCATCGAACGCGAACTGTAAGACACGCATGCCCGGAAGACCGTAGCGATCCCGCAGACTATAGACGTCATCCGTGATCAGACCGAGATCTTCGGCGATCAGAGGCAGCTCCCCGAAGGCGTCCGCCAGCGCCGTGAGCAGGGCATCACCGGGAACCGGCATCCACTCGCCGCCAGCCGCCGTGGGGGCCTGCGCCGGGATCGCCCAAGACGCCACGAACCCACGAAAGTGATCGATTCTTATCCAATCGAAGAGTTCACGCTGGGTACGAATCCGCTCACGCCACCAGGAAAAACCGTCGGCGGCCATGCGTGCCCATCGATAATGCGGATTGCCCCACCGCTGGCCATGCGCCGAGAAATAATCGGGCGGCACACCGGTCACGATCTCGGGCCGTCCGTGCGCATCCAGCACAAAAAGCTCGCGATGCGCCCAGACATCGGCGCTATCCTCGGCGACGAATATGGGCACATCTCCGAAGAAACGCAGGCCGCGTGCGCGTGCATAGTCCCTAAGCGCGCGCCACTGGCGGAAGAACACGAACTGCTCGAAAGCCACCGCCTCGCAGACATCCGAGCCCAGCAGGGCCGCGATGGTAGCCGGATCGCGATCCTTGAGGGCGGCGGGCCATTCCCACCATGGTGCCCCGCCCCGCTCAGCCTTGAGGCATTCGTAGGCGCAGTAATCGGGCAACCAGGCCTTGTGGTCGCGCTTGAAATCCTCGAACGCCGCCATGGTCGCGGCCTCTCCACGCTCCGCCAGACGGAGACGCGCGCCCCACAGCGCCATCCGGCGCGCCGACGCGTCGTGCGCACCCATGGAAGCCTCGGACGCGCCCAACCAGCCCTGCTCGACAAGATCCGCAAGATCGATGAGGCCGGGGTCGCCGGCGTGCGCCGAGGGGCTGTTATAGGGGGAGCCGCCGCCCGGAGGTCCAAGCGGCAGCACCTGCCACACCGTCACCCCGGCCGCGCGCAGCACATCCACGAAGCGCCGCGCCTCGGCGCCCAGCGTCCCTTTGGGGCCCTCGCCGGGCAAGGAGCTCGGGTGCAGCAGGACGCCCAGGCGTCGACGATCCAGAACGGGCGCACGGCGCGATGCCCCACCCGTCATACCGCTCCCGAACTACGCATGGCCCCGCCACGTTCGCAGCGGTCGCCGCCGTGCTGGACGAAGGCCTCCGCCACCATGAGAGGTGGCGGCTCGCCCAAGAGGCGGTACAGATCGTTGATATGGCAACGATAGAGGCGCTCAAAATCACGCACCGATTCGCGGGGGTTGTAATCGCCAAACCACCAGCACCAATCGGAACCCTCGCACACGGCCAGGGCCTCCGTAGCGCGTTCGGCATCCTCTATCGAGAGACGCCCCAGACCCATGACCCGATCGTAGTCCTTCTTGGCCTGCACGAGCATCTCCCAACCACGGTTCTTGTCGGGGCTGCCTATCCAGGTCGCGAAGCTCCCATTGACCCAGCTTCCCGCCACGAGTGGTGGCAACGCGGCATGGGCTGGCTCTTCCTGCAAATAGTCTGAGAAGGTCGTAAGCGCGATCACAGGATGATTTGCAAGCCTCTCGTAGAGCGCCCGCAAAAAGTAGTAGGCGTTCTCGGGGTAATATTCCCAGGCGTTTTCGCCATCCAAAATGATGGGCACGAGCGGTGCATGATCGGTATCGGTCGCGTGGGCCATGGTCTCGAGGTGAGAGATCAGGTTACCGACTGCATCATCGGCGTGCCAATCAGCGTAGGAAAATCCAATGAGATCCGAGAGCCCGTCATCCCGAAAGAAACAACGTATGGCCCGGCCCGGCACGCCATAGGCGCAATACCGGTTCGTATGGCCCGCCTCCATCGCGCTCGCGTGCATGCTATGGCGCAGGACGCGCTCGCCCGAGGCCGTCCACTTCACACCCGCCTCGTCCAGGAGCGCAAGCGTCTGGGCACTGATGCCTCCCTCGGCCGGCCAACAGCCCGCCGGGACGAGCCCAAAGTGTCGGATAAAGGCGTCCCGGCCGGCCTTGATCTGCCAACGTGCCCGCTCTTCGCCTCCCGGATAGTGCGCGACCGCGGGAAGCTTCACATCCGGCTGCGCCTCGCGGGCCACCGCAAAGTCCAGCAAGAGCGGCACCATGGGATGGGCATACGGGGTAAACGACAACTCGACCTGGCCATCTTCCGCGAGCTTGCGAAAGCGAGGCACGATACTGGCGAGGATCTCCGCAATGACGGTAAACAAGGTCTGGACCGCCTCCTCGTCGAAGTCTCGGGCCCTGTCCATGAGTTGCCCCACGCGCGCATCGCTGCGGCGCACGGTTTCCCCAAGCCAGCTTAGGTGGTACCACACGACCAGATCCCGCAAATAGCGATCCTCGAGATACCCGGACAGCTCCGGGTCCGCGATCACGGGCTCGGCAAGCGCGGTCAGTCTCTTGAAGGCGGGAAACCTCTCAATGACGCGCGACTTATTGGCCCTGAGGCAGGACTCTATGAGCGCCGCTCGCGCAGACCCCGGCAAAGGCCAATGTCCGGCCAGTGCCGCAAGCAGGGGGTCTCGAAGCGGCGTGCCATCCTGGAGATGGGCCTGAACCTGGACGACATAGTCGGCGAGCTGATCGAGCAGCACGGGTGAAAAATTCACCACCGCGCGGGCCCCTGGGACGGCCTCGATGTGCGCGGCCATATCAACGTAGTCCTTGATGGCATGCAGGTAGGTCCACGGCTGCTGGTACTGGCCGTCGGACAGGCGCCGGTACTGCGGCTGATGCATATGCCAACACAAGACCAGCTTGAGGCGCCCTTTATCGCGCATGGTGCAGATCCTGACCCAACATCTCCGGCGTCACCACCACCACACCCGCGGGAGTGACATGATAGCGGCGCGCGTCTTCTTCATGATCCCATCCCACGGTCGTGCCTTCGGGTATACGGCACCCCTTGTCGATGATCGCCCTGCGGATACGACTGTGCCGGCCAATATCGACATTGCCCATGACCACGGAATCCACGACCTCGGCATAGGAGTGTGCGCGCACAGCGGAAAAGAGCAGAGAATGGCGCACGACCGCGCCCGAGATCACGCAGCCGCCCGACACCATGGAATCCACCGCCATGCCCCGGCGCCCATCGTCATCAAAAATGAACTTGGCCGGCGGATGCTGCTCTTGATATGTCCAGATCGGCCATGCGGTGTCATAGAGATTGAGCTCCGGAGTCACGCCGACCAATTCCATATTGGCCTCCCAATAGGCATCCAAGGTCCCGACGTCGCGCCAATAGGCCGACTCCCCACCACCATCGTTCGCGAAGGCATAGGCCATGACCCGATAGCGCGCCATGGCCTCCGGTATGATGTTGTGCCCAAAATCGTGCCGCGAGTTCTTGGTGTCGGCGTCCTTGATCAGCTGTTCGTAGAGAAAACGCGCGCTGAACACATAGATGCCCATGGAGCCGAGTGCCGCATGACCGCCCGGCACGGTTGGCACCGGATCCTTGGGCTTTTCGTCGAAGCGCACGATACGGCCTTCCTCATCGGTCGCCATGACCCCAAAGTCGCTTGCCTGCTCGAGCGGCACATGGACACATCCCACGGTCAGGTCCGCGCCCTTACGGACGTGATAGGCAATCATGGGCCCGTAGTCCATTTTGTAGACATGATCCCCGGCCAGGATCAGGACATATTCGGGATTGTGATTGCGGACTATATCGAGGTTTTGATAAACGGCGTCCGCCGTGCCCGCATACCAGGAGGATTCGATCCGCTGCTGGGCCGGCAGGAGCTCCACGAATTCTCCGAAATCGCCACGCATGCTCCCCCACCCCTTCTGGATATGATGGATCAGCGAGTGGGCCTTGTACTGCGTAAGCACCCCGATGCGGCGGATGCCGGAGTTCACGCAGTTGGACAACGGGAAATCGATCACCCGAAACTTACCACCGAACGGCACCGCCGGTTTCGCGCGCCACATCGTCAAGTGCTTGAGCCGCGAGCCGCGACCGCCGGCAAGAATGAGCGCGAGGGTGTTGCGGGTGAGCTGGCTTACGAATCTGGGTGCTTGGTCCATAGGACAGCGCTTCCTCGTTTTAACAAATAGTCTGGACGCTGGTCCTCATCGAGACCGGCCCC
>JAKAXK010000203.1 GCA_021827145.1 Pseudomonadota bacterium | reverse complement strand
TTGCGGGAGCTACTGGAAGGACCCCGCCGAGGGCTGGCACGATCTCGATTTCTATGGACGGGTGAGCGAGAGCCTCTGGCCCGTTTATCGGCGCGACCTCGTTGGCGGCACGCGCTTTCAGGAGCCGCTGCGCTTCGCCGAGGAGGCGGTTTTCAACCTTTCCCTGATCGCCCGCAATGAGGGGGCGTACTTGTGCGCCCAATCGCTGCACGAATACTGGATACGACCGGGCTCCCTGTCCCGCTCCGCCGCTTCCGCCGATCGCGCGGAACAGGCCTATACGTGGATCCTGGCACGGCTGCGCGAGGGAGATCCTCTGTTTTTCCCACCCCCACTCATCGAGCGGGCGATTGCCATTTTCGAGAAACGGCGGAACACAAACCGAGCGTTCATCGAGAGCGGGCTTGGCGACTTCCAAAGCTTCGAAACGTGGCACAGGGCGCACGTCTAAGGGGAGCCCGCGACGGATCGGTTCCTATGGACGCCGCGCGAGACGCGGTCTCAGAAAACGTGAAACGACTGGAAGACCCGCACCCCGGGAGGGGCCTGGCCGCAGGAACTGCAGCTAGACCGCAGACAGAGTCAATAGCCGCCACTCAAACCCCCGGCACGGGCCCGTCTAATGCCCCACTCCGCAGGGCGCATGCCCGACAGATCCCAATCGCCTCCAGAAGGCCGGAGACACGGACGACAGATTCATCTCGACGTAATAGCGGGCGGGCGCGCCAAAGGGCCCTAGGCGGGCCTCCACATGATGGGCATGCAGGGCTTGGCGCTCGCGCAAAGCAGCCGTCTTGCGCAGAAAGACGCCGAGCGACAAGACCGCGCCCCCCGAAGGCCCGTGCGTAACATAGGCCCCCACGATCCCAAGCTTATGCAGGGCCGCCGCCGCAGGCCAGGGCGCGCCGGCGGGCAGGTAGAGGCGGTAGGCGGGCGGTCCGGGGTGTTGCACGATACGCCCCGGCCGATGCAGCCGCTTAAGAAGCGCAGCGGCGGCCTGCGGCCCCATGGGTCCCAAATTCCAACACCGCCCGCTCGAGCCAGGAGCCGCGGCCACGGCCGCTGTGAATGCGGTTTTCTTGAAGGGCGCAGGGGCGGGCTTCTGGGGGGCCGGCGGCGCGGTCGCTGCCTTGGGCACCACCTTGACTGGTGGGGCCTCGGGGACCGGCTTTATAAGCGGTGGCGCGGGCATGGCTTGCGAGGATCCCGCCGACACCACCTGCAGTCGCTCGGGGTGGACGGGTCGGGGAACGGTCGGCGGCACGGGGCGGTGCGTGTAGTTCCAGAGGCCGAGCGCGAGATTCGCAAACAGCAAGAGCGCCGCCAGTATCCTCATGCCGTCATCACCGCAAGGCCCTCAAGCGTGAGATGCGGCCGGTGCTCATGAGGGCGAGTCAAATAGGGGCTGATGCGTGGCGCATCCCCGCCGGTCAATATCACTAAAACGCCCGTGCCCACTATCGCCTCCTGATCATGGACTATCCGTTCAATAGCACCGGCCGCGCCCAATACGAGGCCCGCGCCGACCGCGTCCCCCGTCGTGCCGCCACAAGGCCCAAAACGCCTCTCGCTTGGCGAGGCCGCAAGGACGGGTGCAACCCCCCGCAGGGCTTGCGCCGCGACCTTAAGCCCGGGCAAGATCGCGCCCCCACGAAAGACACCCTGGGCGTCGAGCGCGTCCACGGTGATCGCCGTACCGCAATCCACCACGCACGCGGGCGTGTCCGGATGGCGGGCGCGGACCGCCACAAGAGCGGCGAAACGATCCGCGCCGAGGCTGTCGGCCGGCGCATACAGGCTTGACACCCCAAAGCCTTCCCGCCGCGATCCGTGCCACAGAGGCGTGAGGCCCCAACGCGCCTCGCAGAACCCCACGAAGGCCGCATTGCGATCATGCGCCACCGAGATCGCGAGCACCGCGGAGGGCGCGTCAGCGACCGAAAGCCGCGCGGCGTATCCGTCCTCGCCCTCATAAGGGGCCGATCCCGCGCCTGATAAAACCTGTCCGTCCGCCCACGCCCATTTGATGCGGGTGTGTCCCAGGTCGCAGAGCAGCTTCATAGCGGGCGCATACTCACTTCTCCGGACTGCACGCGCCGGCGCCCCTCGCCCGTTTCCACGAGCAGCGCCCCGTCGGCGTCGATATCGATCACCCGCGCCTCGCAGGCGTCTTGCCCTTCATGGATGCGCACGCGCATGCCGGTGAAGGCATGCCGCGCCCGCCACGCATCGAGGAGCGCCGCCTCGCGTCCTTCCAGGTACTCCCGCATGACGCGGTCGAGCTCCGCAATCAAAAGCGCCGCGACCCGATCACGGTCCACGAGCGGAATGATGCTCCGGAGATCCACCCATTCTTGATCGATAGCCGCCGCAGTGCCCGCGCAAAGCGCGGCATTCACGCCCACACCGATCACGATACGCACGGCATCGGCCTCGCCGCGCATCTCGATCAGTATCCCGGCAAGCTTGCGGGCCTGCCAGAGCACGTCGTTCGGCCACTTAAGCGCAGCCTCTTGGACACCCACGCGCTCCAAGGCCCTTAACACCGCAACCCCAGCCGCTAGGCTCAAAACCCCAAGCGGCCTTCCGGTGCCGGAGATAGTCCACGCCACCGACAACAGCACACTGCCATAGGGTGTGGCCTGCCACACACGGCCGCGCCGGCCGCGCCCGGCGCTTTGGCGCTCGGCAAGGCAGGCGCATACCCCGTCCCCGCCCGCCACGAGCAAGACCTGGTTCGTGGAACCCACTTCCTCGTGGATGGCCAAACCATCCAAACGGCAGCCCGCCTCTTGCAGCAAGGCGCGGATACGTCCCTCGTCCAGAGGACGAAAGGGAGCCGGCAGACTATAGCCCTGGTGGCTCACCTCGATTGGCACATCCGCGCACAGCGCGACCGCCTTCGATACCGCCGCACGGCTTACGCCGAGACGACCCGCAAGCGTCACGCCCGAGTGCCGCTCACCGTCGCCCAGCAGTTGGAGGATCTGATGGATCAAGCTCATTGCGGGAGTCTAGCAAAGAGTGGCCGTGGACGAAAAAAAACCCCGACCAGAAAACTGATCGGGGTTTAGCATTAAAAGCCTGGCAGTGTCCTACTTTCGCATAGGGAGACCCCATACTATCATCGGCGCTAAGCGTTTTCACTTCCGAGTTCGGAATGGGATCGGGTGGTTCCCGCTCGCTATGGCCAC
>JAKAXK010000202.1 GCA_021827145.1 Pseudomonadota bacterium | reverse complement strand
CGTTGTCATAGAAGCGTCCACGCGTCGAGACCAGCGTTCCCGCAATGAAGGTCGAGGACTGAGGGCCCAAGGGGGCATAGAGCTGTTCACCGTCGCTGACCGACAAGGTCGGCAGGAAGGCCGCGAGTGCGCTCAGACGTTGACCATGAGCCTGCGCGAGTGTGCCTTCGGCCTCTTGAATGGCGAGGGCCTTTTCGACGCTGAGGCGAAGCGCCGTGGCGAAGGTCAGCACGGTGTTCCCGCCCACCGCCCTTGCTACGCTATTGCCATACGCGCAAGAACCAAGACCTATCCCCAACAAGAATAGTCCCATTGAACTGCTTATGCCCCCTCGTCTGGGTGCACCTGATACGCCAGACTTACCCCTCACCCCCCCGCCGCAATCCCTTCCCCTAGACCTCGCACCAATACCCATCCGTCACCCATCCGTATTCCAATTGCGGACACGTCGCCCCGTCATGATCTCGCCAACACTTCAAAGCGCCATCGCCCTTGGCGCCCGCTTTTTTCTCCCCACATTCCGGACTTCCCTACTCATTGCACCTTATTTGCATCATTTGTACCTCCATAACTCTCTGCACACACTGCTCGCGTGCGCTCTACACAACCCTGACACCCGCCGGAAACATATGAGGATTACGCCAAAATGAGTGATTCGCGAATCGTTTGAATAAATCTGCAGGCAGGATTGTCGCGCGATCTTCGGCGCGCAATTCTCTTCGAACGGTGTGCAACCCAGGAGCACCCACTTTCCCGTCGTATTCTGGTGCATCGTACTGTATATCCGTAAAATCATGCACGAAAGGCCGCTCTTCTAAGAACGCGTATATCGAGTCCATGGTCTTCTGCGGATCGGCCGACAAGCTTTCATATTGCACTATCAAAAGCCGGGCGCCATTGCACCCATACACCGCCTGACGTAAAGCGTCATAGGCATAACCGAAAAGCCCGGTCGGCGATGTCAGCGCATTGATGTGCATGTACACTGTACCTCCCGACTTGTACTCGAACATCATCGACGGCTGAAGGCAGTTTTTCCTAGCGTAACGCTCCACGCTATCTAAAATCCACGGCACATGTCGCACACACGCCACAACCTTGGCCTTTGGAAAAAGAGCCGCGATGAGATCCATCTTGGCACACCACGCCCTGTTCGTATCAAAGATCACCTGCCCCGCGTTCTCCCGGTAATAGCCTTCAAAAAGTCCCGCCAGCATGCGCTGTCTCTGCTCGTTTTTGATGAAAACCGAGAATTCATTTCTGCCGCTCATGAGCTCCAGGCACCCGTCCACCAAACCTGCCATGGGCCCACTCATGGCGGCGTGGAATCGGGGATTTTGACGTAAGATTGCGGCCAAAAGAGTTGATCCTGACCGCGGTAACCCGCTGATAAAATGCAAGTGCATTGGATGCCTCTGCTTCCACTTAAGAAATAAAACTCTTTACTTGCCTAATAAGGCGTCCTGCCGCGCGGCGAAGTGTACGGCCGCGGTATTAGCCAAGGCCTGCTTGCGACACGAACCGCCCAATGTTTCGCCTGGGACTTCTCGAAAGCCGGAAGACGACGCGCAAGCCTTCGATACAAACTGGATTCCGCCTTTGTAAAGTGTATCCCGCGCAGACGGGCGGCACGGAGCAAACCAAAGGCCTCTGGCCAGTTTGAGGAGACCCCAAGCCCATAAAATAGCAGCGGCGCAAGGCGCGCCATCGCCACCCCCATGCCAGCGCGTGCCGCACGCACAGACCATACGTACGCTGCACGGTAGTCGCGCTCCAGCCCAGCACCGTTTTCAAAAAGCATAGCAAGCCAGTTTTCGGCGGGTGCAAAACGCGACCCCTGCGCAAGAACCCAAAATCGCCATGCGGCACTCGGTAGGTGTCGTGTCTTGAAGTCGTAATAGGCAAGCCAAAACGCGCCACTTGTATGCCCGTCGCGCGCGGCCGTTTGTAATCTCGCAAGCACCCGCGCGTTTCCTTGCAGCGCCTGCTGCGCGCGCCCATCATCGCGTAAAAAGCGCGGGGACGGATGAAACGGATCTGGCATCTCTAAAAGACTTAAGGGCACCGCAGGCCCCCCGTGAGTTCGCCTCAAACTCTGCACGACACCCGCACGTACCGCCGCACGATCGGCGTCAATAAACCCGTAGCCGTAGCGCGGGTTCCAACGGCCGGCGTGGCCATGCGGATGTGCCGTGGCTTCCAAGAGGGTTTTGATGCGTGCGGCTGCGATGTGGGCTGACAACAACAGCGCTACAACACCCGCTGCTGCAGGACCCGCGCCCGAATCCCCGATGAACGGTTGCCACGCATAACCGATGCCATTACGCGTGGGCATCGCCACCACAAAGCGATCCGGAACCACGATATCTGGCACTTTCCTTGCCGAGAAGGACCGGACGAGTCTTCCCGTTCCATCGCGGGTCTTGCGGTAGGCCAGCCGTAGCGGGCCGGCGCTCGCGTAATGCTCTACGACGCAATGGTGGCCGATAAGAGTATTAGGATCCACCCCAGCGACGATCAGGACATGAGGATCCAAGCCCGTGTTGGCAGTCGCCCCCTGCGTGTGAAAGCGCAACGGCATCGCCACGGTGGCCCGTTGATGCGCAGCTACGGCGGCAAGCTTCAGGCGCAGATGCGCAGCGAACGACCCTTCAGCCACAACCGCCACCCGGAGCGACCGGGAAGTCGTGCGCTGATTGTGATAAATCAGGTGAAACAGAGGGCAGGATTGGGTCCGCGATGCCACGACGGTGCCATGGCGACCGAAGAGGATAAGACGAAATGTCGGATTCGTCTGCGGGCAATGGAGGCCATCGCTCGACGGCTTTGTGTCGAGACCGAGTAAAATTTCGACGCTGCGGTGCGCCGGGACGACGAAGCTATCATAAGGCGTGCTTGCTTCTCCCACTGACCGCCCGAAATCTTGCGCTTCGTAGCGACGTCCCCTCCACGTCCAGGGAATCGGCACCCATCGTCCTTCATAATAGCCGCCGCCAAAGTTGCCGCTGCCGATCACAAAGAGGAGGTTGGGATGGTCTTTAATGATCTTGCGATATCCTAGAGTTTTAGGCGATGGCGCCCAAAATATGGGCCAGGCGTTCATGTCATCTGTGATGACATTCGCATGAAACCGGTCCGCAAGCCAGCGCGCGCAACGATAGACCGGCATGTCGTAGGGATCACAGAATGCCAACCGCGCCTTGGGGGGCGATGTT
>JAKAXK010000201.1 GCA_021827145.1 Pseudomonadota bacterium | reverse complement strand
GCGCTATCTCGCCACCACCGGCGGCTCAACGCACAAGGCCGAAGAGCGCATCCGTGAGGCGGCGGTCACGGGGTTTAGGCGACTCTTCGGCGGGCGCACGCTGGCCGAGATCCTTGCGGGTCGGGGTCTCAAGTCCCTGCGGGCAGGTCTGTCGGTGCAGCTGGCGCGTTACGGGCTTGGCGTCGCCGATGTGCGGATTCAGCGCCTCGGACTCGACGACCGGATCATCGACACGATTGACAAACGGATGGCCGCGGATCAACTCGCGCATGCCGCGCAGCTCGAGGCGCGCGGCATGGCGCAGGCCGCCAAGCTGCGGGGGGAGGCCGATCGCAAACGCGCCAAGATCCTTGCTGCGGCCTACGAAAAGGCGGGCATCATTCGCGGGCAAGGACAGGCCCGCGCTGGCGCCCTCTATGCGACAGCCTATGGGCGCGATCCGCGCTTCTTCGTATTTTATAAGAGTCTGCGTGCCTATGTGCGAAGTTTTGCCGATCCTCGGACGACACTCGTCATCGGGCCCGATAGCGGATTCCTGCGTTTTCTGAAAAATCAAGGACCCCATCGTCGATGACACCCTTTGGAATCCCTGCGGAGGCGCGGACATGAGGCGCGACCACTGGCTTTTGCCGATCGGGTTTGAAGAGATCTTGCCGCCGGCCGCACGCCACGCCGAACAGGTGCGCCGCCGTCTCCTGGATCTGCTCGACACCTGGGGCTATGACCTCGTGATGCCGCCGCTCGTGGAGTACTTGGAGTCGTTGCTCACGGGTGTGGGGCACGAGCTCGACCTGAAGACGTTCAAACTCACCGACCAGCTGACAGGGCGCCTCATGGGCTTGCGTGCCGATATAACGCCGCAAGCCGCGCGTATCGACGCCCATTATCTGCGCCGCGAGACACCAGTCCGGCTTTGCTATGTCGGACCTGTCGTGCGTACGCGGCCCGATGAGTTCGGGGGGGCCCGCGAGCCCTGGCAGATCGGTGCGGAGCTCTTCGGGCAATCAGGGCGGCGGGCTGATACGGAAGTCCTTCGGCTTATGCTGGCGCTTCTCGAATCAGCGGGCTTTTCCGGCCTTCATGTGGATATTGGGCACGTAGGTGTGTATCGTGCGTTGGCGCGTGAGGCGCGGATGGACGCGAGCACCGAGCAGGAATTACACGATGCTCTCGGTCGGCGCGCCCGCGCGGAGGTGGATACCATCCTCGCGGGCCTGAACCTGCCGGCGAGTCTCGTGCGCCACTTGAAGGCCTTGGTAGACCTGCACGGCGGGGCCAAGGAGTTCGAGGCGGCGGAGGCCGCCCTGGCAGATGCCAATCCCGATGTGAACGCCGCGCTTGCCGACCTCAAGGCCATTTGGCAGGCGGTCGACCGGGCGCACCGGGGCCTCGAATGGCACTTCGATCTCGCCGAGCTGAGTGGCTACGGCTATCATACGGGCGTCGTGTTCTCGGCCTTCGTGGCCGGTTACGGTCAGGCGATTGCGCAGGGCGGACGCTACGACGAGATCGGGCGGGCGTTTGGACGCTCCCGTCCGGCGGTCGGATTCAGTGCGGATCTGCGGCTCCTTCTGAAGCTCAGAGACGAGACGGCACGTCTCCCAGGCGCCATCCTTGCGCCGTGTGGCGACCATGAGGGATTGCACGATGCGGTGCGCGCGTTGCGGGCGAGCGGCGCACGGGTGGTCGAGGCTTTGAGTGAAGGGGCGGAACACGGTCGGGACATGGGCTGCGATCGCGAACTCGTACTACAAGAGGGCCGGTGGACGGTCGTCGTGAGGCGTTGAGAGGATTATGGCAAAGAATATCGTAGTCATTGGGACCCAGTGGGGAGATGAAGGGAAGGGCAAGATCGTCGACCTGCTGACGGACCGTGCCGCCGCGGTTGTGCGCTTCCAGGGGGGCCACAACGCTGGCCACACCTTGGTCATAGCGGGGCGCAAGACGGTACTGCATTTGATCCCGTCCGGCATCCTCAGACCCGATGTCACCTGCTATATCGGCAACGGCGTAGTCCTCGCCATAGCCCCTCTGTTCGAGGAGATCGAGGCCCTGGAGAAGGCCGGTGTGCCGGTGGTTGACCGCCTGAAGATCAGTGATGCCTGTCCGCTCATTCTGCCGCACCATATCGCGCTCGACATCGCCCGTGAGCGCGCCCGCGGGGCCGCCGCGATCGGAACTACCGGGCGCGGGATAGGGCCGGCCTATGAAGACAAGGTCTCGCGGCGCGGCCTTAGGCTCGGCGACATCTTCGATGAGGCGTCATTCAGGGCTAAACTGAAAGACGTCATGGAGTATCATAACTTCACGCTCGAGCACTTTTTCCGGGCGCCTACGGTCAGCTATGAGGATACACTTGCTGAAGTCATGGCCTATCGTGACAGGCTCGCGAAGGTCTGCTGCGACGTCCCAGAGGCGCTCGACCGCCATCAAGCACGAGGTGAGGCGCTGCTGTTCGAGGGTGCGCAGGGCACCTTCCTCGACATCGACCACGGGACCTACCCATTCGTGACGTCGTCGAACACCAGCGCCGGGGCGGCGGCCACCGGAACTGGTGTCGGTCCGCGCGCGCTCCATTATGTGCTTGGCATCACTAAGGCCTACGCAACCCGCGTGGGGGCGGGGCCTTTCCCGACGGAGCTCTTCGATGCCGTAGGCGAGCGCCTGGGCGAGCGTGGTCAGGAATTTGGGGCCACCACGGGGCGCAAGCGCCGCTGCGGGTGGTTCGACGCGGTGGCGGTACGCCGGGCGCGTCAAATCAATGGCTTTTCCGGGCTTTGCATCACCAAGCTCGACGTCCTGGACGGCTTCGACACCGTGAAGATCTGTGTGGCCTACGATATCGATGGCCAGCGGCAGGCGACGCCCCCGGCAACGGCGGAGGCCTTGGCGCGGTGTCGTCCGGTCTATGAGGAAATGTCTGGATGGAAGGAATCGACGGTCGGGGTGCGGCACCTGGAACAGCTGCCAACGGCCGCCCAGCGTTACCTGGAGAAACTATGCGAACTTACGGGAACGCCCATAGAGATCATATCGACCGGCGCGGACCGCGAAGAAACAATCATAGTCCGCGATCCGTTTCAGGAATAATGGCTCCAAAAGCACACCGGACTTGGTACCGAGGAGAGGACTTGAACCTCCACGGGGTTACCCCCACTAGCACCTGAAGCTAGCGCGTCTACCAATTCCGCCACCCCGGCCCGGCATGCCTTTAAGGCCGGCGA
>JAKAXK010000200.1 GCA_021827145.1 Pseudomonadota bacterium | reverse complement strand
TGCGGTGGCCATGAATCTCTGGAAGAGCCGGGGATACGCCGTCTGCGGTATGGAGATCAAGGTCCACCGTGGCGACTGGCTGCGAGAGTTGAAGAAGCCCGCCAAGGCCGAAGATGTGTTCCGCTACTGCAACACATGGACAGTCGTCGCTCTTCCCGGTGTCGTTGAGACCAGCGAAGTGCCGGTGACCTGGGGATTCACGGAGGTCCAGCGTGGACGGCTCGTCGAGATCGTCAAGGCCCCCGCGCTCAATCCGGATCCACTAGATCGTCCGTTTGTGGCGTCCCTTATGCGCCGCGGGTTCGCGCAGATCGACAATCTCGTGGAATTGCGGCAACGCCAGACGATCGCCGACATGCGGGCGCAGATTGAGGCACAGATTACCGCTGAGGTGGAACGACGCACCCATCGATACGAAGACCTGAAAAAGGCCGTGGAGAAGTGGGAGGCGGCGACAGGGCTCACGTTCGGTCGTTACGGCGGCCCCGCGATCACGACCATTCAGCTGGCGCAACATTTGGAACGTCTGCGGTTCCAGTTTGCGGACAACGGTCCCGATACCGGATTCGCGTTCCTGGGCACCTTGGCGGACAACTTGCAGAGAGCGTCGCAGGTGGTGCGGGAGGCCTTATCGACGACGGGCGTTGGTGAGACCACGGCCGCCGGAAAACCTAAAAATGGCGATGTTTCACGGAGGCACAGATGAACAGCACAAAATGGTCTGCCTTTAAAGCCGGATGGCCCACAGCCGTTCAAGACGGCCTCACGGCGATCTGGTCCGTTGCAACCACAATTGCATACCGGATCCTCCTGCCCATAGCGGTCCTGGCGGCCTTATTTGCGATGATGTTGGGGTTCTTTCGCGGGTTTTGGCTGACTGCCCCTCCGAAGGTTACACCCCTGTGGCTCGTCTGGGTAACACGAGCAGGTATTCTGGCCGTGATCCTCGGCATCCTCTACGTCATCATTCTTCTTTTCGTGAACCACGCGATCGAGGCAGGCCAGAAAAAACTACAGGCGGGGACACGGCAAGACCAGGAGGGATGCCCATGACCATCACCAAGTGGAATGCCTTTAAGGCGGGATTACCGGTCGTCGTCACAGAGATCCGGAAGACTCTGGTTGAGGTGGGGCACATTCTCACGGCCTTCGCGATGCTGGCGGCCTTATGGGCGGCTGGCTCCGGTCTCTTTTGGGGGTACTGGTTGACCACTCCCCTTCATGGGGCGCCTCTCTGGTGGGTGTGGACCGCGCGGGCAAGCGCCGTCGTGTGGGTCGCCTTCATCGCCTATCTCGTCGGGAGCGCTATTATGCAGGCAGGCCGTAAGAGACTCGAGGATGAGCGTTCATGAAAACACAAGACATTAGTGGGCACGAGTGTGCGCCTGGCGTTTCGGCTATCACGCACGCCCGGCCTGATTTGGAGAGCACTGTAGAGTTGAGTAGCGTTTTTGACTCGGATGCGAATGCGGCCTTGGAAGCGCTCGCCGCGATATGCCAGCGCGCCGTGCGGTCTCATACATTTATTCGGCACCTCTGGAGCGCGGCCACTCTGCGTCCACTTATGGTTCGTGACGACCATCTTGCCGAATTGGCACGGATTTCCCACATCACAAACTTGGCAGGTTTTTCTGACTTTCAGAACGCCGTGCGTCGGGAGAACGGCGTGCTGCTCGAGGATCTGTTGATGTTTTTGGAGAAAGCCCAGTCTGTGGCCTGCTTGGGGTCGCGGCCGGGATTGCAAGCACTCATAGCCTTGCGGGCCAAAAACGGATAAGAACACCGGTTCTCTATAACCGTACAGTAGAGGAAACAGGAATGTTCAGAAAAACTAAAAAGATCGTGGATTCCGTTTGTGCGATTTTAGGATGGACGGGCGGCGGCATTCACAAGCGGATCGATGAAAACCGGGAGCTGATGGAACTGCTGCAACACGACGGTTTTTTAGACCGCTATCCGTGGGTGGAGGGCTGGTTGCGTAGTCAGGACGAATTTTTGTCGACGCTTCTCGCGGCCGTTCCGATTCAAAATGGCCTCTTTATGGGGGCGACTCGAGGTGGTGTGCCATTTCCGCGACCCTGGCCCAAAGAGATCCGCAAGCCAACGGCGCCACAAGAGAGGCGCGAGGAGGACGCGGGATGAGCGAACAGGATCAGGATGGCAGGCCGGTCGTACCAACAGCCCTCGTCGAGGCCATTAAGGCTTACGGGGATGCGCGGGCCGCAGGGGATCTAGCCCAGAGCGCCAAGCGTCTGGAGGCGTGTATCCACCATGTTCGAGACATCATGGGAGGCATCCTCGCGGTACTGGGACCGCCATAACCAACAGAGGAACAGCTATGAGCGACAAATCTGGCATTGCCTGGACCAATGCCACATGGAATCCGGTCACGGGTTGCACAAAGGTTTCGGCAGGCTGCAAGCATTGCTACGCTGAACGCGAATGGGCGCGGCTCAGCGTGAACCCGAAGGCCGCCGACTACTTTGGGCGCGCATTCACCGATGTGCAGACGCACGCCCATCGTTTAGACCAGCCGCTACGCTGGCGGCGCCCGCGGCGGATTTTCGTCAACTCGATGTCGGACCTCTTTCATGATCGCGTGCCGGACCTCTTCATCGATCAGCTCCTGGCGATCATGATGTTGAGTCCACAGCACACCTTCCAGGTGTTGACCAAGCGCCCCGAGCGGATGCGCGCTTATCTGGCGGACCCCGGGCTCTACGATCGGGTACTGGAGGCGGCCAATAATATCCGTCGCGCGCATCCCAAGATGCGACTTGATGAGGTTCCGGTCGATAATCCAACGACCTGGTTTGCGCGCCATATCTGGTGGGGGGTCTCCGCGGAAAACCAGGAGACCGCCGATGCGCGCATCCCTGTCCTGCTCGAGACGCCCGCGGCGGTCCGGTGGGTGAGCCTCGAACCGCTCATGGGTCCCGTCGACCTGGAGAAGTGGTTGGGCCCGAATCTGACGGCAAAGATCGCATGGGTCGTGTGTGGTGGGGAATCCGGACCCGGCGCCCGCGTGTTCCGCGCGGAGTGGGCCCGCGAAATCCTGCAGCAATGCCGCGCCGCCGACGTGCCTTTCTTCATGAAGCAGATGGGCGCCGCTTTCAACGATGGACGGTTCACCTTGAGACTGCGCCACCGGGCTGGCGCCGATATGGCGGAATGGCCGGAGGACCTGCGGGTGCGGGAATACCCTGTTATCCATATATTTGCCTCA
>JAKAXK010000199.1 GCA_021827145.1 Pseudomonadota bacterium | reverse complement strand
CGAGCGAAGTTGTGAAGCTGGGGGGGGGCGCGAGTTTCACGATTGCCGAGCTCATGTCCGCAATTGATCGCGTACCTGGCATCAAGGGGGTTCAATTCGCCATACCGATTAAGGAGCACGTGGAGGGCGCTGGAGTGCCATGGATAGGCATTGCCTTGATGGTGGGCGCGAATGCCAGGGATCATAAAGTCAATTACGGAGGCGGTCAGGGGCCAGCTGATATCTGGCCTTGTCCATATGGGCGCGGTCGTCCGCGGCTATAACGATGTACTGCGGATTCGCATAGTCTAGAAGCTTTCCACGATAGAGAGAACAGGGAAGACGCCTGTAATACTAAGAGTGAAGGATGATGACGTCGGATAATGGGATTTTAAAATCGGATAGAGCCGCATCCCTTTTGTTGATCTGTGTTGGGCTTGGATACTTCATAGCCCTACTCGATATTACGCTCATTAACGTGGCCCTCCCGGTAATCAGCGCGCGACTGCGCCTTGATCCATTTCAGCTTTCAATGGTGGCGAATGCGTATACCTGGGCTTTGGTGATCGCATTACCAATAGGGGGTCGCTCGGGGGATCTAATCGGCCGGAGACGCCTTTTCCTACTCGCTGTTGGGGGGTTAGGTGTCTTCGGTATTGTAGGGGGAAGCTCATCCGCGCTCTCGCTCATTCTCCTGAGTCGAATTGGTCTCGGTTTTTGCGCAGGGCTCATGTTGCCGCAGACGCTCACGTTAATTCGAGCCGGTTTCCCTTCTGAAAGACGAGGATGGGCGCTTGGCGTTTGGGGGTCGATTGGTGGCACAGCATCCATCACAGGTCCTCTAGTTGGCGGAGCCCTGGTGACCTGGCTGGGTTGGCACGCTATATTCCTGGTAAATGTACCGGCCGCGCTGATTGTTATGATCTCCACTCTACTGTGGGTCCCCGCCGATCCGCACCCTTCTCGCATCCAGGATGTGGACTTGCTGGGAGCCATTCTATTAAGCGCAGTAGCGGCCCTTATCGGTTCCGGACTACTCGTGCTCGGCGATGGGAACGTGACGCCAGGAAGCGCGTTGATGTTCGGCGGAATTATTCTATTGGTTGGGCTTATACGGCACGAGAAACATCTGTCTGCGGCCGCAGCGGTAGTTCCGCGGTCGTTGATATTTAGTGCGTCTTTCCTGTGTTTATGCGGAGTAGGGGCGGTCGCAAGCGCCGGCGTATTCGCAATTACGTTTATCATATCCGCGTACGCGCAGGACGTTGCGGGGCTGACAGCGTTTGTGGCTGGAATGTGTGTTCTTCCGGCGTCCCTAGTTTCTGTCCTAACCTCACCACGGGCAGGTCACGCGATGGATCGAGGGCGCGGGCGGGTTTCCGTGTTTCTCGGAATGGCCTATGCGATCGGAGCATTTCTGTTACTGCAACAGGCCGTCGTGGCGAACGACATTTGGTTGGTGGCTGTTTCGGCATCTATCTTTGGTATGGCGAACGGCCTTCTGATACCCACCTTAACGGCCATGGCTTTACGAATCGCTACTGACGATGTTGCAGGAGCCGCGTCCGCGCTTATCATCATAACCCGGCAATTTGGTGCATTGGTAGGCGGTTTGGCGGCAACGGGGGCTTTGATGGTTCAGGGGCTCAGTTTGAGGGATGTTACAGGTACGGCGCTCTCTGGGGCGATACCTCTATTCGTTTTAATAAATCTCGGCGGATTGGTCTGGTTCGCACTGCTTGGTCCGGCGGCGGAGAGGCGCCGGACACATGAAGCGAATTGAGGATCTGGCAGGGAGGCGGACTGACAGGTCGTGGAAGGTCAGGCCCCCAATACCGGCCGCCATGCAGGCCCGTTCGAAGGGCTGGGAGATCGAATCGGGGCGCATGCCCCACACGCACGCGTCCGTCCTGACGCCTGGGGAGCTGATCTAAGACGCTCACGGTCGCCAAAGAACATAATGTCTTTTCCTCGGATGCCCGCCAGAAACCGCGGGGCAAGGGGACCGAGCACATGGATGAGTCCGTTGACGCGCCGGGATTCGCGCTCTGCGTTTTTCTTTTGCGGGACGATTTCGGTACGGCAGCGATTCGCGGCCTCGGCGAGAGTGTGGCCCTGACCGCCGGTCATGATCTTACCGTCACGGGCTCGGGCCCCACCGGCACCGGGTCCGCTCCGGGCACGGGCGCAGTCGACCTCATGGCCGGCGGGGCGATGACGATCCAGGCCGCCGCCGTGAGCGCCACGGCAAGCAGCAGTTCGCGCCATGATGGCGGGGGCTTTGGCCGCAAGAGCCACGGCACGAGCTAGTCTTCGCAGACCACGGCGCAGGCCGCCCGCATCACGGGTCGGGCCCTGGTCTTGCAGCCGCTGGCCGCGTTCTGACTACACCGCCAACTGGTCGATCAGATCCAGCGCGCGCCGCTGGAGTGGGTTCGATTGGGTCGTGACTGTGAAGGTCGGCGCATCGGCTTCGACGGAGGTGCGGCACGTGTTGCGCACAATGGTGGCAAGCTCTGTGAGGAGCGTCGGGAAGCTGTGGACAGGCGTGCCGTCCGCGTGGCATCGGCGGGCAACCCTCGCTTTCGCGCCAGCCGACGCCCCAGGAACAATACCGTCTCGCGGCCGCCGCCTGCGCCCTGACGCGCTGTGCCGCAGGCGTAGCCAATAGCCTCTATAAGGCCGCCTTAGAGGCCCTCCAGGCCGCCGGCCAGCATTACCCCACCGAGCAGCGCTGTTGACGAAGAGCGGCCTGTTTGGCTATACGCTCCAAAACGAGGTGAGCGACTGGGCAAGCCGGGATCAAGTCGGCACGCGCGCGATGGGCGCCATCGAAGGCGTCGTCGGCGCGGCCGGGGCCGTGACAGGCAGTGGGATCATGGCTGCCGGTTGCGAGACAGGAGTTGCCTGTGTCGCCGGTTTCATCCTGGCCGCAACCAGTGCCGACTATTTCCAAGCGGGCTATCGCCAAATGGTGAGCGGCTCATACACGCCCACCCTGGGCCAACAGGTGCTCACGGATCTCGGCCTAAGCCCGACTACCGCCGCCTGGACCGATGCGGCTATGAGCCTGGGGGCGGAGGTTGGGGCTGCGGCTAGCCTTGCCGCAGGGGCGGGGGCAGATAGCGCTGTTGCGGCGGATGCTGCAAATTCTACGCAAGCTGCTCGATTAAATATGCAACTTTCAGCAGAACAAGCTGCCGGTGTTCGAGCCCCGACGTCAATTGCGAGCTACTCAGATCACGCAATTACACAGATTGCCAGT
>JAKAXK010000198.1 GCA_021827145.1 Pseudomonadota bacterium | reverse complement strand
TTCGATGCTGCTGATCGACGCATCCACCACCCGCACCTTGTCGGTGGCCAGATCGAAACACTGCTCGCGGTAGCGCTGGTCGGGGTCGTAGACCACCAAGGCGCCAGCTTGCTTCAGGCGCGGCCGCAGCACGCTTTCTCGAATAAATTCTGCAATGCTCAAAGCCACCCCCTTAGAAATCCAGATGCTTGCCACAATGGCCAACGATGATCTTCTTCTCGCGAGCCAGCCACTCGAAATGCACACGCAGGGTCTCGGCCAAGCTATCTTTCACACCGTGCTTTAGGTGCTTCTCCATAAGGAATTCGCGCCCACGGTAGCTAAAGGTGCGTCGACGCTTACCGTCGTTACTTAGTGCGCTAGCCTCATTGGCTGCATATGCGTTTTGTCCAAATACTGCTTTGGCCTGTTGGTCGCCGTTACCGTCAGCAAGCTGCCGCCAATATTCGGTAGCGAGTTTTTGCAACAAATCGAATGCCTTACCCCCTAAACGGAACCCGCCACGATCAGACTCTTTCGCTGAATCCTTGGCCGTTTCCAGGAAAACAAGCCGATCCGGATAGAGCGTGGCGATCAAAGCCACAGACTGTTGGAGACTGGGATTTCCCTTGAAAACAGCGGCAACAGCGTCGCGCAAGGGCACCATAACCTCCGCAACCTCATCACCGCCATCGTCGCTTGATTGCAAGCCACTCAACGCGTGTTTGAGGTTGGCAATATCCGCCTGAAGCGCTCGAACCTCTTGTTCCTTTTCTTCGTAGTTGGAACGAATGCATGCAAGCTCTTTGTCCTTGGACTGAAGTTCCTGATCCGCTGACTCCAGCAGAGCGACGTATTCCGTCAGCTCCTCTGAATGATCGCCTGCCTTGGCCCGTTCAATCATCTGTGCCAACTGAGCGCGCAATACAGCCTGCCCCACCTTCTCCAGCGAAATATGCCGCCATGAAAATGGCAGGTTGGTGCGATGCGTTATCGCGGATAAGACCTCGGACTCGATGGAGTGCCCGCTGTCTAGAAGATCGGTAATCTCATCAGGGCGCAACAGCACCGTTTCATAAAAGAGCCCGCGATCGCCTTGGCGGCCAGGAAACACGATGTTGATTGCCCCACCAAAAGCCATGAAGCGTCGCCCAACAATCTCCTCAATCGCAAAAGTGTCTTCTTCTACCGGCACGCGAACGACGTCGGCCAACCCCACTAATATTGACCGTAAGCGCTCTGGATCAACCGGGAACTTGTTATCGCGATTGGGGCTCAGTATTACAACCGGATAGTTCCGCTCATCGCGCTCCACCTCACTCAAGAAAGCGGATGCACTCTCCAGCGTCAGTTGTTTGACCTTCAATCCAGGGGTTTGCCCGAGCGGGTTGCATGACTGGATGAGTTGTTCGACCAGTTTCGGACGAGTCACCTGAATCGGCGCATTAACCCGTGCGCTCACCTCGTCTGTCTTCAGAAGCAAAGAGCACTCGATTGACTGCCCCTCGGCCTCTTGGCGAATACCGATTTCGGTGATCCAGCGCCTACCCGAAATTTTTTTGTCCCGGTGGCTAAGCTGCGCGCAGAACCAGAAGGGATAGGTTCTCCCTTTGTCGGTGGACCAAGTAACGCGCGAGATCAATGTACTGCCATCCTTGAGTTTCAGCTCTCTGATGCCCTCGGCAAGTCGTGCGGCATCGACATAACTCTCTGCGCGCTGACTCACCCACTTGGCCACGAGCTGAACGATCTGTTCCGGACCCAGCGCCGGTTTAAACAGGAAACTGTTGACGTATACGAGCATGATCTATTGTCCCCCCCGCAGGCTCAGGATGGACATCACCTCCTTGAGCATCTTGTCTGTTCTCGCCGTAATGGCGGCCTCGTTCCAATCATCTCGGCTGGCCAAGTCCGAATTCAGGTACAAACCGTTGCGATAGCCAATGAAATCACCCTGGTCGTTCTTGCGATCTCGCTTCTTCAAGAATTCCATCGTACCGAGCTTGGAGTTGTAGCCACTCAGGGTCAGGTTGCCGAGCTGGTGAGCACAGCGCTCGCGAATGGCAGCCGCAGTGCCTTTCTGATCCCCTTCGAGCATCGTCACCCAGCCTGGTCCCAAGTTCTCGGTCTTCGGCAGGATGTGTTCGACGGTGAATACGGGGCGATCATTGGCGTCATGCGCCCACAGGTCGCGTTTGTTTTCCCGTGTTTGGTGGGCCTCTTCCAGCTTGCACAGCATGAACCGCGTGGCCTCGTAGTTTTCGAGGTACACATCCCCCTTGAGGCGCGACTCGCAAACATCCTGTGGTGCTGCCCGTCCTAGCAACCAATCTTTGGTTTGCTGGACGAAGCCGTCCAGCGTCGTGATCTTGCCATTGCGAATCTGCGTCAGCACGTGGCCGACCAGCTCCATGAACATCGGGTCGAGTTCGCGGGTGGGCGGCATATCGGTGAGGTTGCGCCAGAAGAACCACTTGGTGAGCAAGGCGGCCAAACGGCTCAATGTGTCGCCCTCATTCCACTTCTGGCTCTGCGCGACCTGGCTGGCCCACAGCAAGAATGCGTAAGCCGGCGCGGCCCCCAGGCGCTGGAGGTCCTGCAAGGCGGCTGCGGCGGCGTCTCCCCATTCCCCTCGTGCCACGGCGGGATTGAGCAGTGCCGAGTAGGTCTTGCCCTTGGCTTGCAGCGCGCCGAACAGCCACACCGGGCGCTTGCGCAGCAGGGTGTCGTAGATGGTGATCAGGTTCGAGCGCGTGGCGCGCGTGCAGCCTTTGACCTCGACCCGCTTGAGGTACTTGAACATATTGTAAAGCTGGCGCAGGAAGCGCTCCTGCACCGCCGGGTCGGGCAACAGGTCGATCAGGTCTTTCCACTCATCAAACGCCCGGTCGATGCCATAGTCAGGGCGCTTGTCCAATTCGGCCAGCAGGTTGTTCTTAATGATGTCGATGGCCGAGAGCGGAATGCCACGGTTGTTGATCGTCTCGAAAAGCACGAAGGCATCCGAGTGGCTGGGCACCTCGATCTTGACCAGGATTGCCGCCTTCAGCTTATCCAGCAGCGCCAATGTTTGCTCGATACTCAGCGGCTGCAGGCGTTCGCGGAAATAGCTATACGCTTTGGCGATACGGCGATTGCCGAAATAACTCAGGCCCTTGGGCGCGGAGACTAGCTTCGGGAAGAGGTCACTTAGTACCTTCTGGAAGTCGGCCTTGTTCTGTGCCTGTTCGCTGGGCTCAAAGCGCCACTGATTGGTCGACTTGATAAAGAGCCGGTTCTTGAGGTTTACCATCTCGACATTGA
>JAKAXK010000058.1 GCA_021827145.1 Pseudomonadota bacterium | reverse complement strand
TCAGGGCCCAGGTCGAGCGGCGCGGAGACGGCGACGAGTAGGCTATGCACTATGACGCCGATTACGTCGAGGCCCTGGAATACGGGATGCCGCCCACGGCCGGCGAAGGGATAGGTATCGACCGCCTGGTCATGCTCTTTACGGACGCCCCGAGCATACGCGATGTGATTCTGTTTCCGCACATGCGGCCCCAAAGTTCATGAGAGAGGGCCCTGTCGTGTTCCTCATGGGGCCGACAGGGGCGGGGAAGACGGCCACGGTGTTTGCCTTGAGTCGTCTCCTGGCGATCGATGTCGTGAGCGTGGATGCGGCGCAGATCTATCGGGGCCTCGATGTCGGCACCGCCAAACCATCGCTCGCCGAACGGCGCGCCGTGCCGCACCATCTGGTCGACATCCGCTCGGTGGCCGAGAGCTACTCGGCGGCGGCGTTTTGTGATGATGCCCGTCGGTTGATACACGCCGCTTGGCGACGTGGCCGTGTGCCGGTCTTAGTGGGGGGTAGCAGTTTCTATTTTCGGGCCCTGGAGCACGGGCTTCCCGAGATGCCGCCCGCCGACGAAGGCTTGCGGGCAGCACTCATGGCGGAGCTTGCGGACCAGGGCTTGGCGGCGCTATATGCGGAGCTTGTCGCGCGCGATCCGCGCCGGGCCGCGGCCCTCGCCCCGACCGACCCTCAGCGTATCGTGCGGGCGCTTGAGATCGTGCGCACGGTGGGGCGGGTGCCGGAGAAGGCAGCCTCTACCCCGTGGCCCGCTTCCCTTCTTAAGTTCGCCATCAGTCCGCGGGATCGCGCGCTTTTACACAAGCGTATCGCGACGCGTTTTCGTCGCATGCTTGCACGGGGTTTGATAGAGGAGGCGATGTGGCTTTTTGGACTCAATCTACCCTCCGGGGCCCCAGCGCTGCGACTCGTGGGTTATCGCCAGGTCGGAGAATACCTCCGAGATAAAATCCCGTATAATGGATTGATCGAGCAGGGCAGTGCCGCGACCCGGCAGCTCGCTAAGCGTCAACTGACATGGTTGCGAGCGGATGCGGCGGTGCAGTGGCTAGACGGAGACGGGCCCCGGGGGCCCGAGATCTGTGCGATGGCGATCCGAGATGCGGTGGATAAGGTGCGCGGCGACCCCGTAGGGGGCCTGCCAATGTCTCAGTAACGGTACTACAGAAGAACAGGAGAACTGTCATGAGTCAGCATAGAGGGCAGGCTTTACAAGACCCTTATTTGAATGTTCTACGGAAGGAGCATGTGCCCGTTTCGATCTTTTTGGTGAACGGCATCAAGCTGCAGGGACAAATTGAATCTTTTGATCAGTTCGTGGTGTTGTTGAAGAACACCGTGAGCCAGATGATTTACAAGCATGCGATCTCCACCGTGGTGCCCAGCCGACCGGTCAAGTTCAGTTTTGATATGGACGAGGTGGCGGCGGACAAGGGGGTAGGCAACGAGTAATCTCGACCGCCTCGGCGAGGCCGGAGGCCGCGAACGTGCTGTTTTGGTGCATTTGCGCTTGCCGGACGCCGAGGAACAGGAAGACCTCGAGGAGCTGAGGTTGCTTGCGATCTCGGCGGGCGCGGAGATCGTAGGGATCGTGGAAGGGGCGCGCCAACAGCCCGACAGCGCCACCTATGTGGGGTCGGGCAAGGCCGAAGAGGTGCGCCAGCTAGTCGCCGTCACCGGGGCCGATCTGGTGTTGGTGAACGCGGCGCTGTCACCCGGCCAGGAACGCAACTTGGAGAAGGTGGTGGGGGCGCGCGTGCTCGACCGCACCGGGCTCATACTCGACATCTTCGCGCAGCGCGCCCATTCCCACGAAGGTAAGCTGCAGGTGCAGCTTGCCCAGCTCGAACATCTCGCGACGCGGCTGGTGCGCGGCTGGACGCACCTTGAACGCCAAAAGGGCGGTATCGGCCTGCGGGGTCCGGGCGAGACCCAGCTCGAAAGCGATCGGCGTATGATCGGCGAGCGCATCCGCGTGCTCCACAAACGGCTCGATAAGGTACGCAGGCAACGCCTCATGCGGCGTCGCGCCCGTCAACGTTCGGTAGTCCCAACGGTCTCGCTGGTGGGCTACACCAACGCCGGAAAGTCCTCTCTCTTCAATATCTTGACCGGCGCGGATGTGTACGCCGCCGATCGCTTGTTCGCGACCTTGGATCCCACCATGCGACGCGTGGAGCTCCCGGCGGCGGGCGCCATGATCCTCGCCGATACCGTGGGCTTCATTCGTCACCTCCCTCACGGTCTGGTCGCCGCCTTCCGTTCGACCTTGGAGGAGGTGCAGTTTGCCGACCTGTTGCTGCATGTGGTGGACGCGAGCCATCCGGAGCATCGCGCCTATGTGGAGCAGGTCGATCGTGTATTGGCCGAGATCGGCGCGGAGAACGTACCGAGACTCATCGTCATGAATAAGGTCGATGTCGTGGGCGATACGCCGCGCTGGGAGCGCGACGGATTCGGGCAGACCGCGCGTGTGTTCGTCTCGGCGCGCACGGGGGCCGGGCTCGATCTCCTGCTGGAAGCCATTCGCGAAAGGCTCGGTCCGCACCGCGTGCGCGCCCAGGTCCGGATTCCGCTGTCCGAGGGTCGCCTGCGGTCCCGGCTGTATGGCACCGGAACGGTATTGAGCGAGGTGGTCGATGGCGACACCCTGGTCGTGACGCTCGAGATGTCGCGTGAGGCGGGACGTTGGATCGCCGCCGAGCAGGGTGCCGAAGTGACGTATATGCCGGTGGTCGGGGAGGAGGGCGAGCCCGCGCACGCGGGACACGCTTGAGTGCGCGCGCCCGCGCCTAAAACCGGTCGGCTTCAGGCCTTGGCCGACCCATCGAATATCCCGCGACAGGCACCCCTGCGAGCCGGCGTGCGCGGCGCGACTTTTAGTAGGTCCGTGCCTCAGTCGCCATGACGGCCATGTTTGTTGACCGCCTGCGGATGGCCCCATGCGGAGATCGAGGGGACGCGCACCCCCACCCACCAGTAATCCCCTATGCTGTCTTGGCTATGCCCGCCGATCAGCTCATGACCGGCATTGAGGCGGACGCGCGCCAGGTAATCCTCAGCCTCCTTCCGCCTGCGAAAGAGCGACCAGCTCACGGCGTTGGCAAGCGGGCTTCGGCTCGGTATCTCGTGGTCGTGCTCCAATATCTCGTGAGTCATCACATGCCTCTCTCTGTGCGTGGCAAGTCCTCAAATCATAGCCCTTTTTTTGCCATGGCGCGTTGCACCTTAAGGTCAGGGTGACAGTTGCCGATGCAGGGGTTTGTGGCCGACCACCGACGCGACCGGGAGCGCCATGACCCAGTCCCAGGAATTGTCCAGATAGAGGGTGCCGCCGACAATGACCGGATTGACGATGCCAAAGCGGCCGCCCAGATATTTTTCACCGATCAGGCGGCCGGTGCGCGGGTTCAGGACGAAGAGGCGTGGGCCCGTACTGATGAAGAGTTTGTGGTCATAATAGGTCGCGGGCCCGCGTCCGGCCCCGGCGGCGCCGGCCTTGGGAACATGCCATGTCCAGAGGATGTGGCCCGTGTGCAGATTGTAGGCCTGATAGATATTGTTGACAGGCGTGCCGACGTAAACGACGTTCTTGTGAATCATAGGCACCCCGCCCTTGAAGGCTGGAGGCTTGGGACCCGGACCCATTGCATGGGTCCACAGCACATGACCGTCCTCGGCGTTATATGCCCGCACTATGGTCGTAAGCGTGGTGTGACCGCCGTGCGACGGGACCACCCCCACGGCGTCCATGACGACCACGCCGCGGGCGACCGCCGGCGATACGTCGCCAAGACCAGGCTTGGTGGCGTGGCGGATCGTGGCCTTCCAGACGATATGCCCGTTCTGGGCGGACAGGCAATACAGATAGGGTATGACCGACAGGGCAACGTAGACATGCCCGTGATAGATGGCCGGGTCCGACATGTTGGCGATGCCCCCGGCGCGTTTGATCCAGATTTGGCGGCCCGTCTTTGCGTTGATGGCGTAGATGTCGCCTGAACCCGTGGTGATGAAGAGCCTATTGTGTGCGATGGCGGGTGTGGGCATGGTCGCGCCCATGGTTCCAAAGTGCCAGAGCAGCTTTCCGGTGGTCTTGTCGAGGGCGTAGACGCCGTTATAGCTGACCCCCGCGCCGCGCGCCGCAGTTTTTTGGGAGTAGCGCTGGACATTCGAGAAGTTGAAACCGACATTGCCGACGGTCGAGTAGACGATCGGCCCGGATATCAGCGGATTGCCCATGAAGGTATTGCCGACCGGACTGCTACGCCATATCAAGTGACCGGTGCGGGCGTTCAGCGCATAGAGGAACTGGTCATCGCTTTCGGCGTAGATGATGCCATCGACCGCCGAGACGCCGAGGGCGTTTCCGTAGAACTGGGTCATAGTGGCAAGCGCGAGCCGCTCGCCGTAGACCTTGGCATCGTACGGGTGGCGGCGGGACAAGGGCCAGGCCCTGGCCTCCGCATAGCGCCATGTGACACCGTTTTTGAGCCAGGCGGGCGCGTCGGTCGGGACCGGGTAGGCGGCATTGTGACGGGGATTGCCGTAGGCGTGTGTCCAGTTCCGCGGGAAGCCCACGCGGTCGCCCGCGGGCGGCAGGTTCTTGGGAAAGAAGACCCGCGCATACGGGCCATGCCCGAGGCCCGGGACCAGGGCACCGCTTGCGCTTATGGGATCGAGGAGCAGCGCGGAGGTGGCGAGCCCCGCGAGTAATCGTTTGGCGTTCGACATAGCGGTCCTCCATGACTCGCTCTACGTTAGTGTACGGCAGGGGGCTACGGAAGAGACCAAAGCCACGGCGGCACGGGCGGGATCGTCACACGGGTGACCGGTCTGTCCGGGACGCCGCGCCCTCGAGGACGTCCGTGAGGCTGCGACTGGGTGAGCCTCCTAAGGCGTCATGATCAAGAGCCTGAGGATCCCGAGTGGGGCCACCGTGCTGAACAGCGCCCGCGGGGCGCCGAGGGTGTGAGCGATCTTCTCAGCGGTTTTGCCGCCGAATGGCTGCACCCGCATGCGCCATCCAAAGAATACACCGTACCCCAGGCTCGCGCCGAACGCGAAGTGGGTGACGATACTGTCCGTGCCACCCAGGAGTGCGGCTGCGGCATCGAACTCCGTGAAGGCCGCACACAGGAGTACGGGTGCGCGCATCGCGTTTTTGTGGGCGAGTCCCGCGCGTCTGTTCAGGCCCAGGATGAGCGCCGCCGTCGTGCCGCAGGCCGCGCCCAGGGCCATAAACCAAGCAGCGTGAGCGTGCATTGTTATTTTACCTCCGACTGATATGACAAGGCTCCCCAGAACCTAAGCTCAAGACGCGAAAGCGCAGGCCACCGACCTGCGCTTTCGCGGATGCAGCGCAGTGTAGCGGCCAAGGTCCACACCCCAGCCCGCCAATGCGTCACCAGATCAGCGGGGTCGTGCTGCTGTCAATATGTCAGAAACTGATGTACAGTTTCTCATATTCAAGAGGTGCCCCATGAACACGCTCCCCAAAACCATCCTGCGACTAGCGCGATCCCTCCCCGAGGGGGGCATCCTGTCGCCCAAGGAGTTCCTGCACTTGGGAAGCCGGTCGGCGGTAGATCAGGCGTTCTCTCGGTTGGCCAAGGTCGGCAAGCTACTGCGCGTAGCGCGCGGCGCCTACTCCGCCCCGGTTTCCAGCCGGTTCGGCTCGCGCGCCCCCGCTCCCGAAAAGATCGTCAAGGCGCTGGCCGCGCAAAGCGGCGAAATCGTCGTGCCGCACGGTGCCAGTGCCGCCAATGCCCTGGGACTGACGCAGCAGGTTCCCATCCGTGAGGTCTACCTGACTTCCGGCCGGACCCGAGAGCTGAAGCTCGGGCGCTCGGAAGTACTGGTGAAGCACGCACCGCGCTGGATGTTGGCGCTGGGCACGCGGCCGGCAGGCGCGGCCGTGCGCGCTTTAGCCTGGATCGGACCAACTCACGCCGATGAGTCGCTGGCATGGTTGCGTCGCACCCTGCCTCGTTCGGAATGGAGGGTACTGACCTTGGCGCGCGCGACGCTACCCGGCTGGATGGCGCAAGCCATCGGCAAGGAAGCCGCGCGTGGCTGAATACTTCTTTGCCCTGAGCAAGACGGATCAACGCGAAGCGCTGGAACACGGGCGTGCTGAAACGGGCCGCCCGGCCCATCTGTTCGAAAAGGACGTGTGGGTGGTGTGGACGTTGCGCGCCCTGTTCGAGTCGCCGCTGTCGGCCGACCTGACCTTCAAGGGGGGGCACGTCGCTGTCAAAGGTCTACAAGGTCATCGACCGCTTCTCCGAAGACCTCGACCTGACCTACGACATCCGCAAGCTGATCCCGGACCTGACAGGCCAAGGCGGAGAGTTGCCGGCCAGTCGCAGCCAAGCCGGCAAATGGACGCAGGCCGTGCGGCGTCGGCTACCCGGGTGGATCGCGCGGAACGTGCAGCCGGTGATTCAGGCGGCCCTGACGCGCGAGCGTTTGGACGCCCGGCTCGAACTCGGTGGTCAGGAGAACGACAAGCTGTTCCTGCACTACCCTGCCTTGGCACAAGGCACCGGGTATGTGGCGCCAGTCGTTACCCTGGAGTTCGGCGGTCGCGCCACCGGCGAGCCGCACGAGGTATTTCAGGTAGTCTGCGATATCGCCGAACACTTGTCCGAGGTGTCATTCCCGACGGCTTCGCCGTTGGTCATGAGCGTTGCGCGGACCTTCTGGGAGAAGGCCACGGCCGCGCACGTGTTCTGCGCCCAGGGCCGCATCCGCAGCGAACGCTACGCGAGACACTGGCACGACCTGGCCGCGATCGCACAAAGCACCCACTTCGCTGCGGTCATGACCGATCGCACGGTGGCAGCGGCCGTCGCCCGTCACAAGTCGCATTTTTTCATCGAGAAGGACACCAATGGCCAAGTCATCGACTATGCAGCAGCGACCACGGGATATCTGAAAATCGTTCCCGAAGGCGAGGCCAAGGCCGCACTCGCAAAGGACTATGCGGCTATGCTGGCCGACAAAGTGATGGTTGGCAACGCCTTATCCTTCGACAAACTGTTGGAGGCATGTGCCGACCTCGAAACCAAGGTGAACGGGGCCGCCGTGTAACGGCAGCACCATCAACAAGAATTCCATGGGGGAGCCATGCGTGTTTCACGGCCCAGGATGAGCGCCACCGTCATGCCGCAGGCTGCGCCCAGGGCCATAAACCAAGCGGCGTGAGCATGCATTGTTGTTATACCTCCGCATGCCGGGCGTTGACGTGCGCCTCGGGGCTGACCGCAGTTCACTCTGTATCGGGTGTGCGTTTTGAGGGGGTCTGCAAGTGCGCCGCAAGCCCACCTGGAGGCGGTTGCCCGACCTCATGTCCCCGGGGTCGTCTCACCGCCTTCCCAGTTATAAGGATGGGCCGCGCGCGGGGCTTATCAAAAGCGAACTCTTGAGGGATGCCCCTTACTCGCCGCCCGCGGGGCTGCGCGAGGCGCCTTCCTTGGTGATGTAGTCCAGGAAGGCCCGCGCCACGGGCGAGATCTGTTTGGCGGCCGGGTAGATGACATACCACTGGCGGCGCAGCGGGAAGCCGCGCACATCGAGGACCGCAAACGCGCCTGAGGCGGCGTCGAGGGTGAGGGTATGTCCGGACAAGACCGACACCCCAAGGCCTCCGGCCACGGCCTGCTTGACGGCCTCGTTACTGCCGAGCGTCATGCGGATTTTGAGGCGTATGTTGTGTTTTTCGAAAAATCGTTCGGCCGCAAGCCGTGTGCCAGAGCCCGGTTCGCGCATGATGAAGGGCTCTTGGGCCAGGCGCTCGGGCTCTATGTCGCGCTGCGCGGCGAGCGGGTGATCGGCGGGCGCGATGAGTACGAGGGGGTTTTCCATGAAGGGCCGCGCGACCACCCTCATATGTTCGGGGGCCTGGCCCATGATGTAGAGATCGTCCAGGTTCTGTTTCAGGCGCTCTATCAGTTGGTCGCGGTTCGCCACCTCCAGAGTGGCCTCGATCCCGGCATACATTTTACAAAACGCGCCGAGGAAGTGTGGGGCGAAGTACTGGGCGGTGGTGATGATGGACAGTCTCAAACTCCCTCGTTCGAGGGCGCGATCGGCGGTGACTTCGGTCGCGAGACGCTCGAGGCGATCGTAGACATCGAGCGCTGCCGCGTAGACGAGTCGTCCGGTTTCGGTCAGAAAGAGCCGTTTGCCGATCTGTTCGTGCAGGGGTGCCCCGACCGTGCCCGACAGCTGTTTGATCTGGATGGACAAGGCCGCGGGGGTCATATGCAGTTCTTCCGCGGCGCGCGTCATATTCAAATGGCGCGCGAGCGACAGGAAGATCTTCAGTTGGTGTAGTGTGACCCGACGCAGCTGCATGTCTATAGAAAGTCTTAACGTATTTGAGTGAGCCTTTAATATAACTAAATACTCGCTGTCCCGTAAAGGTGACTCACAGACCGACCGCCGGCGACGCCCGTAGGCCCCTGTCCCGTCATTCGCCACCCCCCTATCGCGTCAGCGGCCACGGCACAGGGGATTGTCAGGAAAGCCAATGCACAAGGCGCCGCCAGGGCCCCCTTCGGTGTGTCTCCTGCCCGTACGGCTGGACCTAAAGGCTGCGGTGCGATGACGGCGGTCGCCGCCGGTGGGTACCTGCAAGGTGCAATGCCCCTGTGGTCAGGCATATGGATTAGTAAAAGGAAACATTAAGTTTTTTTTACTTGGCCTTATGGCTCGACCTTTGTACATTGGGCGCCCAATACCGCATTGCAGGTCGGGTTGATCGTTACTTGAGGAGGGATTATGGCTGGAAAGTATGAAGCCGGCGTCAAGGAGTACCGCCAGACGTATTGGGCTCCGGACTACGTGCCGTTGGACTCGGACATTTTAGCGTGTTTCAAGATCGTGCCGCAGCCGGGCGTTGACCGGGAAGAGGCGGCGGCAGCGGTGGCGGCCGAGTCTTCCACGGGTACGTGGACGACCGTGTGGACGGACCTGCTGACCGATCTCGATTACTACAAGGGGCGCGCGTACCGGATCGAAGACGTTCCGGGCGACGATACCGCTTTCTATGCCTTCATCGCTTACCCGATCGATTTGTTCGAGGAAGGCTCGGTGGTGAACGTCTTCACCTCTCTCGTCGGTAACGTGTTTGGCTTCAAGGCCGTGCGCGCACTGCGCCTGGAAGACGTACGCTTCCCCCTCCACTTTGTCATGACCTGCAACGGTCCGCCGCACGGTATCCAGGTCGAGCGCGACAAGATGGACAAGTACGGGCGTCCAATGCTGGGTTGCACGATCAAGCCCAAACTCGGGCTGTCGGCCAAGAACTACGGGCGCGCGGTCTATGAGGGCTTGCGCGGTGGTCTGGATTTCACCAAGGACGACGAGAACGTCAACTCGCAGCCGTTCATGCGCTGGCGTGATCGTTTCCTGTTTGTCGCCGACGCCATTCATAACGCCGAGGCGCAGACCGGCGAACGTAAGGGGCATTACCTGAACGTCACCGCGCCCTCGCCGGAGGAGATGTACGAGCGCGCCGAGTTCGCGAAGGAACTGCGCATGCCGATCGTCATGCACGACTTCCTCACGGGCGGCTTCTGCGCGAACACCGGGCTTGCGCGCTGGTGCCGTAAGAACGGCCTGCTCTTGCACATCCACCGCGCGATGCATGCGGTGATCGACCGTAATCCGCACCACGGTATCCACTTCCGGGTGCTGACGAAGGCCTTGCGCCTGTCCGGCGGCGACCACCTGCATACCGGTACCGTGGTCGGCAAGCTCGAAGGCGATCGCGCCTCGACGCTCGGATGGATCGATCTCTTGCGCGAATCCTACGTTCCGGAAGATCGCAGTCGCGGTATTTTCTTCGATCAGGACTGGGGTTCCATGCCGGGCGCCTTCGCGGTTGCCTCGGGCGGTATCCATGTTTGGCACATGCCGTCTCTGGTGAAGATCTTCGGTGACGATTCGGTCCTGCAGTTCGGCGGTGGCACCTTGGGGCATCCGTGGGGCAACGCGGCGGGTGCGGCGGCCAATCGTGTGGCCCTCGAGGCCTGCGTTGAGGCCCGTAACCGTGGCGTCGAGATCGAGAAGGAAGGAAAGACCATATTGACGAACGCGGCGCGTCACTCGCCCGAGCTCAAGATCGCCTTGGAAACCTGGAAGGAGATCAAGTTCGAGTTCGATACGGTCGACAAGCTCGACGTCCAGAACCGCTAAATTTCGGGATCAGACACGCTATTCAGTAAGGAGGTCGCTATGGCCGATGTACAAGATTACAAGCAGGCTCGCCGATACGAAACGTTCTCGTATCTTCCCCCGCTCTCCGCGGAGCAGACCCGCGCGCAGATCCAGTACATGATCGCGCAGGGGTGGAATCCGGCGGTCGAGCACGTAGAGCCGGATCGCGCTTTCACGTACTACTGGTACATGTGGAAACTGCCGATGTTCGGTGAGCGGAATGCCGATGTGGTGCTCGCGGAGGTCGAAGCGTGTCGCCGGGAGTACCCGAATCATTCGATCCGCTTGATTGGGTACGACAACTATACCCAGAGTCAAGGATTGTCGTTCGTGGTGCACAGGGGTTCCTGAGACGCGATGAGATCAACGGGCCGGGTCCGCGCGTGAGCCGGACTCTGGGCCGCATAGGGGGACACTATGTCTGATTTATCCTCATCCGGGGCGCTGCATGGCCGGGCGTTGGCGCAGGAGATGCGCCGCCGCCAGGCCGCGCAGAAGGCGCGCGGACAAGGAAAGGCGGCGGTCCGGACGCAGCAGGCGAAGCCGGACGTGACCCGGAGGGCCGCGCCGGTGGCCGCTGGCACGACGGTTGCGCCCGCGGCGCAGGCGGCGGAGCCCCGTGGGCGCGAGGTGGCGCGGGCACGCCGCGCGGCGCGCTGCGCGGGGGCCCAGTGTTGGTCGGATCCCAAGGAGCGGGGGGCTGGTACCGCTGCGGCGCCTGCGGCGCCGGGCACGGTGTCCGAAAAGCCGCTAGAGGCCGAGGTGGGGGCGTCGAGCCCGGAAGCGATGTTGATGGATTCGATCTGCGAGGTCGCGGAGGCGAATCCGGAGGCGCTCGGCTGGCGTGAGACGGGTGTGCGCGCCTTGTGCAAGGCCCGGCGGCGGTCGGTCGCGGAGCGTGGCAAGGTGGCGATCCCGATCCGTAATGGCCTTATGTCGGCGGCCGCCCGGCAGCACTATCTCGAGACCGGCAATGCGCGCGAGTTTGCTCGCCTGCATCGTCGAGAGCTGGCCGCCCATGGCCGTGGCGCGGCACAGCCGGCGCGGCCCACCGGGAAGCGCCGCAAGCACGAAGCGCCGCCCAAGGTGGAGGTCGGCACGACTCTATCCGGGAGCCCCGTGACCGGGACTCAGGTGGATCGCACGCGGGTCATTACGGGCATCGAGCCCGGATCGTGTCGGACGATTACCGGTACCGAGTATCTCGGGTCGGAGCACTATGCGGGGTTCTGCGAGGCGCGGCCGGCACCGCGGCCGGCCAAGGTGCGCGTCGGTCGTACGGGGCGCGACTTGGATGTGACCGGCACCCATATGGGGCGGGTCGGATCGGTCACGGGTGATGAGGCGGGGGCGTGCCGCCCCGTTACCGGAACCGAGTATGTCGGTAGCGATGACTTCCAGGCGGTGTGCAAGACCGAGGCGCCAGCGCGACCCGCGAAGGTCGCAGTGGGCCGCACGGCACGTCGCGCGCTTCCTGTGAGCGGCAGCGACGAGGCGCGGGCCAATCAGGTGACGGGCGCGGAGCCCGGCGCGGCCGCAAAAGTCACCGGCTCGCAGTATGCCGATGGTGGCGCGGCGCGCATGACGATCAACGGTGCGCCTAAGAAGGTGGCCTTGACGCATACGATCAGCGGAAGGCCTGTCTCGGGGACCGCGGTGGATCAAACCACGAAGATCACGGGGCTCGATGCCGGCACCTGCCGTACGCTTACCGGTACCGAGTATCTGAGTCACGAGAGCTTTACGTCGGTTTGCGGGACGCGGCCTCAGCCCACCGAGCCGCCGAAGGTCGAGGAGAGCTATACGGAGAAGCGGCAACGCATCACCGGTAACCTCGTCGATCGATCGGAAAAGGTGACGGGGAACGAACCCGGTTCGTGCCAGCGTTTGACCGGCACGGGTTACAACGGCCCGCAACTCTGCGGCGGCGGCGCCGACAAGGTGCAGCGCATGACGAGTCTCGCGGGTGGGACGGTGACCGGCACGGGGATGGACCGACTCCCAAAAACCACAGGTGACGAGCACGGAGGGTGCTGGCCCGTCACCGGAACGGTATATCACGGGCGTGAGCACTACGCCCAATGCGCAAGCACCCCGCAGGCGGGAGCGCGTAAGGTCGGTCTGACGCGGACGGACAGGGGCCAGCAGGTGAGCGGCCCCTTGTTGGGCGCCGATGAGGCCGTGACCGGAAACGAGGCAGGCGTGCATCTGTCCGTGACCGGTACGCCCTATGCGGGGCGTGAAGAATCGGCAATGAGCGGATATGAGGCGGCGGCCATGACAGGAAAAGCCGAAAACGGGGCGGCGTCCGGAGGGTGCGGCGGGAGCTGCGGTTGCAAGCGTCGGTTCGAGGAGCTTGAGAACCGCGTGCGCAGCTTGCAGGCCGAACTGGGGTCCACGGCCGGTGGGAGCGTGATGCCGAGTGGCCGTTTTGTGGCCGCGGGCGTCGCGGAGGCACGGGGCGCGCAGGAGGCACCGAGCATCGGCGGCTTCAGCGTGTCGGCCCCGGCGCAGGAAGGCCGTTCCCGTATCACCGGCAACGCCGCAGACCCGAGTGCGCGCATCACCGGACCTATCAACCTGGCGCGTGGACTGGTCACAGGGACCCCGGAGTTCCGGGTGCGTGACGGGCTGGCCGCGAGTGGGCAGGTGGCCCCTCCGGTGGCGGCGAGTGAGGCGGGCGCGGAAGCCACACCCCCGGCCGCCGGCGCCTGGCGCATCACCGGCGACGATTGGAGCCGTGGTGGCCGCGTCACGGGTACCGAGGGCCATTGGGCGCAGGGCCGCAATCCGACACAGCGCGGCGCCGCGCGGACCTGCGTCATGTCGGCGGCCGGCAACCGGGAACGGCCTTTGGCGGTGCCGGTGCCGGAGGGCAGAGTCACGGGCAGCAGCGGCAACACGGGTAAGGGTTCGCTCGTGACCTATTCGGGCGGAGCGCGGGGATGATGGCGCCGGGACGGGCGACACGTGCGCCTGGCGGCCACGGAGGCTAGCGCCATGGACACGCGCAAATCCGCCACATGGCGCCGCGCGCGGCATGCCGGCGCGGGCGCAAGCGCCGCCGCCATGGGGGGCATGGCGCGGGCCCGGTCGCGGATGACGTGGCCACGGTCCGGCGCGATGCGGGCGGAGGCCTTAGGGGTTGCGCACCCGGCCTGCGATAGCTTGCCGGACCGGTCATGCCGCCATGCGCTCGTGGATCGGACGGAGAACGCCCGGCTCTTCGAGTGTGAGCAGGGCATCAAGGCGCGGTTCGACGGCATCGTGCCAACGCTGCAGGAGGTTGCGGCGCTGGGGCGCGGGACGGATTTCGCGCAGGCCGCGCAGGCCATGGCGCGCGAGCGACTTGGCTTCGAGTTACCGATGTCGGTGCTGGATCGTGCCTGGGTGCGCGGCGCGGATATGGGCAGTTTGTATGCGCACGCGGTGTTCCAGGCACTGTCTTCGGCGGTGGCGCGGTTTTCGGATCGGATCCGCGAGGAGCTCGCTGCCGGTCAGGGATGGGATGGGCTGTTGGTGGATTGCGGCTTCCACGCCATGAACGTGTCGGCCTGCGCGGATGGGCGTTTGAAGGGGCTCTTTCCCTACATTCTGCGCATGCCCGCGTCGACTTTGGTACGCCGCAGCGCCTTTGCTGGCACGTTGTTCGACGTGGAAGAGGATGTGCGGCATTGGGAGCATAGCGAGCTGCGCCGGTTCCGGGAGGGTTTTCCGACCACGGCCGATGCCCAGACCCGCTATCTTAAGGTAGCGGTGTATCACGGCAGTTCGCTCGATCCGACGCGCGAGGGCTGCGCGGCGCACGGGAGCAACGAACGCACGGCGACCGAGGCGGCCTTGGAGCGGCTGAACGAGTTTCGAGGCGCGATAGAGAACGAGTTTTGTTGCGGGGCGGGGACCGACATCCTGCTTATTGGAGTCGATACGGATACGGATGCGATTCGCATCCATATCCCGGATGCGAATGGCGATTTGAGTGCCTATCGCTCCATCGACAATGCGGAGTTGTACCGGCGGACTTTAGGGCTGGACGCGGATCGGGCGCGACTTGCGGTGTATGAAGCGATCGCGGCGGCGAGTGCGACCGAGGGCTGGGGCAAGGGCTTCGGGATGCCGCATGACGGTATGCGCAGGCTCATAGCGACTTTGCTTATGAATAATATGAGCCAGATCGAATATGTCGCCGAGTATCACGGCGGCTGGTATGGGGATAACGGTCACGGAGAACGTTTCGTGAGCGTAGGGGATGGGTTTCCGGAGGTACAAGTGCGGAATATCGCCTACTACGCACGCCTCGATACGGTCGAGGAGGGCGTGGCGGATCTGGATGTCGGGGTCAAGATCTTCCGGCGCTTGAACGTGGAACGCGGTTTGCCGATCCCGGTCGCGCTGCACTACCACTTCGATGCGAAGGTCCCGGGGAGCCGCAGGCGCGTGGAGGGCAAGATCCGGCGTGTGGCTGAGGCGATACGCGCGCGTTACGCGCGATTGGCGGAGGAGGGGCTTTTGTATTTGCATGGAAGCATACAGGATCTGCCGCCGGGAAGCGCTTTGGAGGAGGTTGCACTTACATGAAGATCATGCGGGTGGAGAAGACATTGGTGTCCACCAACCGCATCGGTGAGATGGGGCATAGGCCATTGTTGGTCGTACAGGAAAAGGAAGGGGGCCCGCGCTCGGTGGCCGTGGACGCGGTGGGGTGTATCCCGGGGGACTGGGTGATTTGCGTGGGGTCATCGGCGGCGCGCGAGGCGGCCGGCAGCAAGGAATACCCCTCGGATCTCACCATCGTCGGGATCATCGACAACTGGAGCCCCGAGTGACATGGAGATCATGCGCGTGGTCTCGGATTTAGTGGTGACCCGGCGCGGGCCCGGCCTCAAGCAGAGCTCCTTGCGTGTGCTTGAGGACAGTTTGGGCAAGTTGAACGTGGCCACCGATCCCGTGGGGGCGCCGCCCGGGAAATGGGTGTTTACGGTGTCGGGGTCGGCGGCGCGGTACGCGCAAGGGGATTTCGAGGTCCATACCGACCTGACCATCGGTGGGATTATCGATTTTTGGGAGCCGTAAGGCGGGTTTTTGGCTTGGGTTTGTATGGAGGGATGGAAATGGCAGAGGTGACGGGTATTGCATTGGGCATGATCGAGACGCGTGGCTTGGTGCCGGCGATCGAGGCGGCGGACGCCATGAGTAAGGCGGCGGAAGTGCGTCTCATCGGACGCCAGTTCGTGGGCGGCGGCTACGTGACGGTGTTGGTGCGTGGTGAGACGGGTGCCGTAAACGCGGCAGTGCGTGCCGGTGCCGACGCCTGCGAGCGCGTGGGAGATGGCCTGGTGGCCGCCCACATCATCGCGCGTGTCCACTCCGAAGTGGAACACATCCTGCCTAAGGCCCCGAACGCCTCATAGGCGTCGTGGTCCGGGCTTTTAATAGCGTTGAGTTGAAGGAGATTCCGAAAATGGCAGATGTATCGGGTATTGCATTGGGCATGA
>JAKAXK010000197.1 GCA_021827145.1 Pseudomonadota bacterium | reverse complement strand
CAATTCCTCGAAGTGCGGGATGCGGGTCTCGATCTTGCGCAACACCATCCCCACCCGCTGCTGCTGACGAAAGACGTTGACGCGAAACCGCCCCACACCTTGCGGACTGATCGCGAAATTGCACTCGTTCGTTTCCTCGAACTCGGCGCGCTGCTCCTCGTTCATGATGCTATAAACGAACTGACGGGCCTGCTCGGCGCTGAGCGGCTGGCGCGTCACCGGCGTGAGACTTCCATCCACGCGCAAACTCGGCGCGACCCCGGCTGTGATATACAGGTCCGAGGCCCGCTTCTCGACCATAAGCCGTAGGAGATCGAGGAAGCCCATCCTACCTCCGCGCGGCGGCGGGCGCCGCGTTGTTATTCGTGAACGAGTCTTTGTTGGCCGCCTTGCTGCGCGCCTCCTCGATCGACACCTGACGCGACCGCACCAACTCCGTGAGACACTGATCGAGGGTCTGCATACCCGCCGACTGGCTGGTTTGAATCGCCGAATACATCTGTGCGATCTTGTTTTCGCGTATGAGGTTGCGGATCGCCGGCGTGCCGATCATGATCTCGTGGGCGGCCACACGGCCACCGCCGACCTTTTTCAGAAGCGTCTGCGAGATCACGGCGCGCAGGGATTCCGACAGCATCGAACGCACCATCTCCTTCTCGGCGGCCGGGAACACGTCGACCACGCGATCTATGGTCTTGGCGGCGGAACTCGTGTGCAAGGTGGCGAACACGAGGTGACCGGTCTCAGCCGCGGTGAGCGCCAGGCGGATGGTCTCCAGATCGCGCAATTCACCCACCAGGATCACATCCGGATCTTCACGCAGCGCCGAACGCAAGGCGTTTTCGAAACCAAGTGTGTCGCGATGGACCTCGCGCTGATTGATGAGGCAGTTCTTGCTCGTATGCACGAACTCGATCGGGTCCTCGATCGTCAGGATGTGTTCGCGCCGACTCTCGTTGACGTGGTCTATCATGGCCGCGAGAGTGGTCGACTTGCCTGATCCCGTGGGCCCGGTCACGAGAACGATACCGCGCGGCTGGTCGGCGATCTGCTTGAAAATTCCGGGCGCGTTCAATTGCTCGAGGGTCAGCACCTTGGACGGGATGGTCCGGAACACCGCGCCTGGGCCGCGGTTCTGATTGAAGGCATTGACGCGAAAGCGCGCAAGGTTCGGCAGCTCGAACGAGAAATCACATTCGAGCCGTTCCTCGTACTCCTTTTGCTGCTTGTCGTTCATGATATCGTAGACCATATTGTGCACGGCGCGCTCATCCAAGGGGTCTACGTTGATGCGCCTGACGTCTCCATCGACGCGGATAAGGGGTGGCAGTCCGGCCGAAAGATGCAAATCCGACGCGTTCTGTTTGTAGGCGAAGGCCAGGAGTTCCGCGATATCCATGAGTCGTAAGCCACCAGGATGGAGAAGGTCTTTGAAGTATAACGGGCAGAAACGCAGAGACAAGGCGGGCTTTTCCTGGACGACGAGTCCCCTTACACTGAGCTCATGCACAACCTCTCGATAGGTATCATAGGCGCAGGCAATATGGGCCTCGCGCTGGCGTCGGGGCTCAGGGCGAAAGTGACGCCGGGGCGGCTTGCGGTCTCCGATCCACATCCCGACAAACGGCAGAAAATCCAAGAGATGGGGCTTACCGTCCACGCCGACAACGACGCCCTGGTGACGAATGCCGACCTCCTCGTGCTCGCGGTCAAACCCCAGGGGCTGCGGGCGCTCTGCGTGGCGATCGCGCCGGCAGTCCAGCGCCGGCAGCCGCTGATAATCTCGGTGGCGGCGGGCGTGCGCACGGCCGATATAGACCGTTGGCTTGGGGGCGGGGTCGCCACCGTCCGCGCTATGCCCAACACGCCGGCCTTGATCAACGCCGGCGTAAGCGTGCTATGGGCAAACGATCGCGTAACCCAGGCGCAGCGGGATGCGGCGACCGCCGTGCTCGCCGCCGTATCCGAGGTGTTCTGGGTGGCAGACGAGGGGCTCATGGACGCGGCCACGGCGGTCTCCGGCAGCGGGCCCGCCTACCTCTTCCTGTTAATCGAGGCGCTCACCGCGGCCGGCGTTAGAGCCGGCCTCCCCCGCGAGCTCTGCGCCGCCCTGGCAGCGGGGACTGCGGCGGGTGCCGCGCGCATGGCGCAGAACGCCCCAGGGGATGCCGCCCTGCTGCGCGCACGGGTGACCTCGCCCGGAGGTACCACCGAGCAGGCCATCAAGCGCCTACTCGACGACGGCTTCATGGAGATGTTCGCACGCGCCATACAGGCAGCCTGCGACCGCTCACGGACACTCGGCGAACAGCTGGGGGCCACATGAGCTACCTAAGTCAGGCCCTGGCCTTTCTAGTCGACACCCTGTTTGGGATGTATATCCTCTTGGTGTTACTGCGTTTCCTGCTGCAGCTCACCCATGCCGACTTCTACAACCCCTTCAGTCAGTTCATCGTGCGCGTGACCAACGGCCCGCTCATGCCGCTTAGGCGGCTGATACCGGGCGTCTATGGGATTGATTTCGCATCGGCTGTGCTGCTGATCATGCTCGAGGCCGTGCGCATCACCTTGATGGCGCTTCTAGGCGATCAAACCCCTCGATTCGCGGGCATCCTGATCCTGAGCTTCGCTGACCTGATCCAGCTCATCCTCTATGTCCTGATCGGCGCAGTTTTCGTGCGGGTACTCATGAGCTGGGTCAGCCCGTATGGCGATCATCCCTTCACAGACCTCGCCGCGCATCTGACCGAACCATTCATGCGCCCGGCCCGGCGCCTGCTGCCTCTGATCTCGGGGATAGACCTTTCGCCCGTGCTCGTGGTCATAGGGCTCGAGCTCGTCGCCATACTCGTCGTGCACCCGCTCCACCATCTCGGTCGCGTGCTCCTGACGTGACAGCCCCCCGGGAATGCCTGTCCTCGCGGATTCGGTTCCTGCTGCGCGGAAACCGGCCCATGCCGCCTTACAGCCACGCAGGACTTAGCGCCTTGCCCCAGACGCGCCCTGCCCGTCCCGCGATCAACCGCTTGCCCGCCCACATAAAGACGCGGGCCGCCGCGCTGCATGTGGTGGGTAATCAGGCTAAAGTTCGCCGACCCACCCAGGAGAAGCAGAACCAGGCGCCATCCCGCCCCGGCCTCGATACCGGGGCCTTCCGCACCCCATGAGGAAGCGGATCGCGGCCCTCGCGCTCGAGTTGCTCGCGGCGGCTGCCCTCATCCTGGCCGGCAACGCCTATCTCACGCGCGGCGCCTCCGGGGGCCGCGCCCCTGCCCTCCCCCAGGCATCCCTGAACGGGCGCGCCCCGCGCCTGGGGGCCGGCAAGCCGGTCCTGGTCGATTTCTTC
>JAKAXK010000057.1 GCA_021827145.1 Pseudomonadota bacterium | reverse complement strand
CGGCAACTGGAGCCCGGCCAGGCATTTCATGGTTAATTTCTCCTCCATGGCATCGCGCACCATATAACCGGCCAGACGCACGTTGGCGCTCTTGCGCGGCAAAGCTTCGCAGATATGCTGCAGCAACTCCTCCGGGTGTGGGGCCTTGTCGCCGCGGGGAACCGCGAGCACGCCCAGCAGGACATCAAATAAGACCAGTCTCTCGACGTCGGTCTCGCGGGAGGCGTTAGCGTAGCCGTCGATCTGGATCATGAGGTCGCCGACCAGCAGGCGGAACAAGCCGTCCCGCAGCAAATTCCGGTCGCTCTCGGGAACCTGTTCCTGGAATACTTTTCGCCAATGACACCACTTGAGGACATAGGCGCTTGCGACCCAGGAGGGCTCGAGACCGAGATGGTGGTGCAGGGCACCGACCCATAGATGCTGCCGTAATCCATGAGATCGGCCTCCTGGAACGCGGCCTTACCGGCCACCACATCATGGCGCGTCATGAAGACCTGCCCCTGTGGGTCCAGGAAACGCCCCGGTATAGGTAGTGAAGGTCTCGTAGATCAGTATGCCGACCGTGAGGACGAGCGTCAGCAGAAGGGCGATTTTGAGATTACGGATGACAACGTCATGCGTCCCATCATCTCCCAGGCCTGACAGCGTGCGCGAACTCCTCATGGTGCCTCCTCAAATGGGACGTCTCATGATCCCGGGCAGGCGCATCGGGATACGGGGTGGCATTATGAGAAATCGCTAATATTGTTTAACTTGACCGCAGTCAAGAGTTGTTGATTTATTTAGTCAGGATTTCAAAGGGGTATCTGCGGATTTTCGGGATATTGGTCCGAACAACGCCCAAAAATAGCGTTGTGGGCCTAAGATCTGGGTATAAACCCGCTCCCGGGGCACGCTGACCCTCCCCCAAGTCATCGACCCGGCGCCATCCGATAGTGAGCATGACAGGGCTGGATGGGCATCTTCGCCCGGGTCGGCTTGCGTGCGGGCGTAGGTGGCTGACGCCATCGCTGCGGTTACCATTCAGTCACGATGTCGGCATCGCCGTAACCCCACGCGCGCAAGAGGTCCGCTAGCGCTCCGTGCAAATGACCGTTCCCCACTGGACTCGCTTCGGCAACCACCACTCGTCACTCGGCGCTAAAGATCTTTTGGACCCCTACACAGCGTAGGTCCCCCTCGTGAACAGTCTCAAGGGCGTATCCAGCCGCCTGCTGCGCAAAGAACGGCCCGACCTCCAGAAGCGCTACTGGAAAGGCGTCCTGTGGTGGCGCTCCAATCTCCATCGTGCGCCAGTACATGGGCCCTGCGGCCCACAATGTCGAGCAACAGCAGACGCCGCATTGAAAACCCAGGACGGCTACGCCATCCGTACTACGACCGAAGGAAGTTCCTTTGGGATCCTCCTTCCCCGACCTAAAGGCCGGGGCTTGCCGCGCACCGGGTCAAGGGAAGCCCGGAGTCCTTGGCCCGCCGCCCGTAGGCCGTAAGCGTCGCGCGGTCGGGATAACGCAAGGCCCGCAGGTCGCCGGCGTTGACCTGCGCGTGGCCGCTGAAGACACGAAAGGCCTGGTCGGCGACGCTCGAGTTGAGGTACACGGCGAGCCCGCGGGCCAGATCTTCGGGGAGACCCGCCTTGTCCGCGTGGAAGATGTTGAGATGATTCTCGAATCCATAGAGCGGGTGAGGCAGCTCCGCCGGGTCGACGACGAAGGCCACGAGACGCCGGCGCTCCTCCTTGGATGAAAAGCGCCGGGTCAGAGTATAGAAGCCGCTCGGCAGCAGCGCCTTGCGCGTTTCTGGGGTCAGCGCCAAGGCGTTCGGTTTCTTATGGGTGATCGGCCATACGAGATGACCGTCCCGAAAGTGGTGGGCATAGAGGAGTGGGGCCGAATCCTCCCTTGGGCTTGGCAGGGTATGCGCGCGCAGGCGGAAATCCACAACGGGTCCCGTCGAGACCGCGAGGCCCAATTCCGCAAGCGTGTGAAGGAAGTCGCGGATCTTGGGCGCCTCTGCGCGGCATGGCTCGCCGACGGGCCCGGGCGCACGGCCATGGCGCAGGCCTTGTCTCGATGGCTGGTCCTGCAGGTCGATGCCCGGGCCCGTTCGTCTCCTGGTTTACCGAGGCCTCACGCCGTCTGTAAGGACGTCTCGGGGCGGATGGCAGGAATATCCGCGCATCATCTCGCCAGTTGCCGCCACGCGCGCCCCCGAAATGTTGCAGACCCGGCGCGCGCCGGAGCATAGGAGACGTTTTCTGCCGCGAGGTGACAATAGGCACACACTGATATAAAATGGGGCATGAAGCCGTTTCGCTGGAGTCACGAAAAAAACGAGACGCTAAAGGTCGAGCGCCGAGTTTCTTTCGAGGAAGTCGTTCTCGCGATTGAAGCGAATGGCTTGCTGGATAATTTGCGCCCCCCAAACCTGACGAAATATCCTAATCAATCCGTTTTTGTCGTAGCGCTTGATGGTTATGTTTACTTGGTGCCTTATGTGGAAGAGCCGAATGGCTTCTTCCTGAAAACAGTCATTCCCAGCAGAAAGGCTACCCGAGACTATTTATTGAGGAATATGCCCAATGAAAAAACTTGATGGGTATGAGGAAGAGATCCTGACCGCTTATGAAAAAGGGGAGCTTAAGTCGACTTCTCCGTCAAAAACCGACTTGGCCAAATTCAAGGCGGCGGCTACCGCAACTTTCATCAAAGACAAACGAATCAATATTCGGCTGTCCTCGCCCGACCTGATGGATATCCAGGCGCGCGCGATGGAAGAAGGTATCCCATACCAGACATTTATCGCCAGCGTGTTGCATAAATACGCTTCTGGCCGCCTCATCGAGAAGCCCTCGAATCTCGCCTCACACTCAACCGAGCGCACCAACGAGCGACTAACTGATGAGTTTCAACGCTAGATTGCGGGACCTGGATGCCTAGCGTCAGAATCGCCGGTTTCTGGCATTGATCAATCGGCTTGAAGAGGAGAGCAGAAAACGCGCCAGCGGTGCGTGTCAAGGCAGCATGAATTGTCCGAGGCCTGACCTTTCGCGGGGGTCGAGGCGGGATGCAGCTTCGGCGCACCACGCGTCGATCGTCTCGCCGAGGCGTTTGGCGGAACTCCGAACCAAACCGTTGCTCATGGAGCGCCTCCCTTGTGACCCGGATAGTCTAGTCGATGACGACCCCAGGGAACGAGTCGGGATTCCGGTATCTTTATCGGAGGCTGCGAGCCCGAGGGTCTACAGGTCCGCGCGAATACGCAGACCATCGGTTGTCTTCCCGGGCTATGTGGGATCGGGCCGCTCGTACGCGATGCGGCCGCCTTGGATCGTGGTCACGACCTGCCCGCGCATCGAGGTTCCATAGAAGGGGCTGTTGCGGCCACGGGTCCGGACCGAGTTTGCGGTCGGCGTCCATTCCGCCACCGGATCGTAGAGGCAGATGTCGGCAGCTCGACCGACCGCCAGCGTGCCGGCGGCGAGACCCAGGAGTGTCGCCGGACGGGTCGTGATTGTCGCCAAGGCGTCCTTGAGGGTGAGGGCCTTCAGTTCTGCCAGCCGCACGGTCAGGGGCAGGAGGGTCTCGAGCCCGGCGATGCCGGGTTCCGCGTCACTGAAGGGCCGCTCCTTGGCGTCTTCCTCGTGCGGGAGGTGGTCGGAGCAGAGCGCATCGATCACGCCGCGAGCCACGGCGTCACGCAGGGCGTCGCGGTCGGCGGCGGTGCGCGCTGGCGGGCGCAGGCGATAGTTGGTGTCGAAGATGCCGACGTCGTCTTCCGTGAAGTACAGCTGGTGTATGGGTGTGTCGGCGCTTACGGCAAGACCCCGCCGCTTGGCTTCGGCGATCAGCGCTACGCCCCGCGCCGTCGATATCCCACAAAAATGCGCGCGTGCCCCGGTCTCTTCGATCAGCATGAGAGTGCGTGCGATTTCTATGGTTTCGGCGCTTTCCGGTATGCCGGTGAGCCCCAGGCGGGTCGCGACCCGCCCCTCATGCACGACGCCTGTGCCGGCGAGCCACGGATCCTCGGGCGTCAGAAAGACGAGCAGCCCGAGTCCTGAGGCATATTCCAGGGCGTGGCGCAGGACCGCGGTATCTTTTATCGGCAGTGCGGCATTACCGACGCCCACGCAGCCGGCCCGACCCAGGGCATGCATATCGGCGAGATGGGTCCCGTTCAAGCCGCGGGTGAGGGCGCCGATTGGCAGGATCTCCGCGCCCCCGCATTGCCGGGCCCGATCGATCAACCATTGGGCGGTGACGGGGGTATCGATGACGGGATCCGTGTCCGGTGGGCAGCATAGACGCGTGATGCCGCCGGCGAGCGCCGCGCGCGTCTCGCTCTCGATCGTGCCTTTGTGTTCAAGCCCGGGCTCGCGCACCCGCGCGCGCAGGTCGATGAGCCCCGGGCAGACGACGAGCCCTTGGGCCTCGATCGTGTGATCGGCCTCGAAGCCCGAGGGGGTCGCGCCTATGCCCACGATCACCCCGTCGCGCACAAAAAGCGAACATACCGCGTCGAGGTCTTGTGCGGGATCGATCACCCGTCCGCCGATTATGGCTATATTCACGGTGTTTTGCCCTCCCCGGCAGAGGCGCCAGCCAGACGCGCGAGTATGGCCATGCGCACCGCGATGCCGTTTGTGACTTGGGGGAGGATGACCGACTGAGGACCGTCGGCCACCTCCGACGCGATCTCAAGCCCGCGATTCATGGGCCCGGGGTGCATGACGATGGCGTCGGGGTCGGCAAGCTTCAGGCGTTCGCGGGTGAGCCCGTACAGGTCGAAGTACTCACGCGCGCTCGGAATGAGCGCGCCACTCATGCGCTCGAGCTGGAGCCGCAACATAATGATGACGTCGGCGCCTTTAAGCCCCCGGGCCATGTCCGTGTAGGCTGTGACGCCCAGGCTTTCCACTGCCGTCGGCAGCAGTGATCGGGGGGCGACCACCCGCACTTCCTTCGCGCCCAAGGCCGTCAGGGCGTGTATTTGTGAACGGGCGACGCGCGAGTGGAGCACGTCGCCTACGATCGCCACGGTCAGGCGCCGGAAATCCCCTTTGTAGCGGCGGATGGTGAACATGTCGAGCAGGCCCTGAGTGGGGTGCGCGTGGCGCCCATCGCCCGCGTTGATGACGTGCACATGGTTGGGCACGGATCGGGCGACGAGGTCCGCCGCCCCGCTCACCGGGTGGCGGATCACAAAAAGGTCGGTGTGCATGGCTTCGAGATTGCGGACCGTATCGAGCAGGCTTTCGCCCTTCTGGGTCGCCGACACGCTCGTGTTGATGTTGATGATGTCGGCTGACAGGCGCTTGCCGGCGATCTCGAAGGTCGTGCGGGTGCGTGTGCTGGATTCGAAGAACAGGTTGACGATCGTTTTGCCGCGCAAGAGCGGTACTTTTTTGATTTCGCGCTCACCTACGCTGATGAACGATTCCGCCGTATCCAGGATCTCGGTCATCGCCTGGGCGCTCAGGTCCTCGGTCGTGAGGAAGTGCCTGAGTCTGTGGCTATTGTCGGGTCGCGCGGGCGTCACTCGGTCTTCTCCAATATCTTAATGCCGAGAGGGTGGGGGCCGGTCAGTTTGATGTGTTGTTGCGGTGTGAGCGTGATCGTCGCCCCGACGATATCGGGTTGCACGGGCAACTCGCGGCCATCCCGTACAATCAGTACCGCCAGCGCGATCGATGCCGGGCGCGCGAAATCGAAGATCTCGTTCAGCGCCGCCCGGATGGTGCGCCCCGTCTGCAGGACGTCGTCCACGAGAATGATGTGGCGTCCATCGAGGGTGATCGGGAGATGCGATGTCTTGACCTGCGGGTGTATGCCGATCTGGCTGAAGTCATCCCGGTAAAAGGAGATGTCGAGCGTTCCGAGCGGTTCCTTGAGTCCGAGTCGCTCATGGAGGCGTTCCGCGACCCATACGCCGCCCGTATGGATTCCGATCAGGACCGGCCGGCGCTCCATGAAGGCTTGCGCGCTGTCGGTCATGCGCGCTAGCGCTGCTTCCACATCGATCACGGATGCCCCATTCCTTTGTCCAGCTCATGTGAGCGTGCCCTGAACCGCGGCTCATCAAAGAACGCCTGCAGTATGGCGATGGCGGCCAGCGTGTCGAGCATGGCCTTGCGCCGGGTCTTGCGTGCGCCCGTCTCCTTGACGTGCTCGCGCACCGCGACCGTGGTCAGCCGTTCATCGACCCAGTATACCGGCAGATGATAGCGGCCGTCCAAGCGTCGCCCGAAGCGCAAGCTCAAGGCCGTCATGGGGTTGTCGGTGCCATCCATGTTACGAGGCAGACCTACGACCAAGCCCTCGGGTTGCCAGAGCTGTACGATACGCGCGATGGCGTCCCAATCGGGCCCGCTCTTCAGGCCCGCGACGCACCCAGCCCCCTCGGCGCGCCCGGCCGGCAGGCGGCCGACGGCGACCCCTATGCTTTTTGTGCCGTAGTCAAACCCCAGGAAGGTCTGCGCGTTCACGCGTGGCCCGCATCCCCGCACAGTTGGGCCATGTCGACCCCGAGCAGATGGGCGGCTGCCGACCAGCGCGTCTCCACGGGCGTATTGAAGAGGATCTCGGAACTCGCCGGGACGCTGAGCCAGGCGTTGTCGGCGATCTCCTTTTCGAGCTGACCGGGGCCCCAACCCGCGTAACCGAGCGCGAGCAGGAAATGCTCGGGCCCGCTGTCGTGGGCAATAGCGGTGAGGATGTCGCGCGAGGTCGATACGCCGAGCGTCTCGCTTACGGCCAGGGTCGACTCAAAGGTCCCAAGCGGTTCGTGAAGCACGAATCCGCGATTATTTTGTATGGGGCCGCCAAGATAGACGACCTGGCCCGTCGTCAGTCCCCCAGGGCTCTCAATGTCGAGTTGCTGGAATACGTCGCCGAGCGTGAGGTCGACCGGCCGGTTGATGATGATGCCCATGGCGCCCTCGGCGCTGTGTTCGCAGACCAAGGTCACCGTGCGGAAGAAGTTCGGATCACCAAGGCCCGGCATGGCGATCAGGAATTGATTGGCGAGCGGTGTGGTCGTGTTCATCAGCATCTCCGCGAAACCCCGACGTTCAGGACGGGGAGGTAAGGAGACGGTTCATTGTGGGCTGCACATTGTGGGCCACGTGGCCCATAACACACCGTCTCCGGTAAATCCGTGCCGGCCTCATTGCAGGCCCCAGGGTCTGTTGGGCCGGGGTGGTTGACTTTAAGCCCTCGCGAGCATCGCATCGCCGGGCGGAACGGTCTCTGAGCCGGCCTGCTCGTCATTTCTGCACCGAAACGCAGTGTCTGAGACGCACTTAGTATCCGGCATGCCTGCGGGTGTTTCAAGGGAAGCGAAGATCAGGGCACCGCAGTGGTTGCGGGAGACCCCTCGATCATATGCCCGCCCCGGAAATGCCATGTCTCGATAATGGGCAGGGTCGCGAGCTTAGGCCCCCGCACGGCCGGAAGGGGTGCGAACGGGGCGGCTTTGCGCACCATGGTGAGGGCGGCATGATCGAGCGCCGGATAGGGTGAGGGCCGCATGATCTTTACGCGCCTCAAGTCACCGTTTCTCTCGATTTCGACTTCCAGGACGAGCGAGCCCGTAAGGCCGCGCGCCCCGAACAGGCGACGATACTGTTGGCTCCCGACGCGCTCCATCCGGCGGACCCAGTGCGCGATGTAGTTTGCGTAGGCGAAGCGCCGCGCCGTGATTCCACCACGGCCTGCGCCCGCGATGTGTCCGGCGCGCGAGTCCCGGCGAATCTCGGCCTTCAGGCGCGCCTCTTCGCCGGCCAGTTGTTTGGCGATACCGAGTTCTTCGGCGATCGCCGCATGCAACTGCCATGCGGGCTTCGCGAATGTCAGCCTGAGTGGGCCTCGTCGCGTGCGTAAAAGCCGCAGGTGATTAATGGCGGATTCTCGCGCGCGCCTCCGAGGTGTCGGTTGAGGCGTACCGCCGTTTTTGGGTGTCGCAACGAAGGGTGTGTGGGCAGCCCGTTTCTTGTGGACCCCGCCCCCGCCCTGGACGTTGACCTGTGCAAGCCTGCGCGCATGGCGGGGCTTCGCGTGGCTTGTGCTCTGGACCAGCGTCACATCGAGGACGCGACCACGCGCTCCGTGCGGGATATCGAAGCGCAGGCCCAGGATGAGCGCGAGATGGAAAAGCCCCGCCAGGAAGAGCGCGATACCCAAACGATCGGCGTCTTTGAGGCGGACCGCCGTCATGCAGGACGGACACCCGCGGCCAGCTTGCGTTCCAGCGCGTCAAAAAGGTCGCCCGCGATGTTCAGGTGAAAGATGCGATCGAGTTCACGCAGGCCGGTGGGGCTCGTGACATTGATTTCGGTGAGCGATTCGCCGATGACATCAAGCCCCACGAACACGAGCCCCAGCTTGCGCAGCACCGGACCCACGCGATCGCAGATGCGCCGGTCCGAGGCGCTGAGTGTCTGTCCGACGCCGGTCCCCCCGGCGGCAAGATTGCCGCGCGTCTCGCCCGGTGCCGGTACGCGCGCCAGGGCAAACGGCACGGGGTCGCCATCGATCATGAGGATGCGCTTGTCCCCTTGGGCGATCGCGGGCAGGTAGCGCTGCGCCATGGTGTAGCGCCCTTCATTGTCGGTCATCGTCTCGAAGATTACGTTCATATTCGGATCGCCTTGGGCGACGCGGAAGACCGAGCTGCCGCCCATGCCGTCCAAGGGCTTGATGATGATATCGCCATGCTCTTCCAAAAAGGCGCGCAAAGCGCCTTTGCGGCTTGTGACGAGCGTAGGCGGCATACAGTCAGAAAACCAGGTGGCGAAGAGCTTTTCATTCGCATCCCTGATGCTCGCCGGGTTGTTGACCACGAGCACCCCGGCCCGTTGGGCGTGCTCGAGGAGATAGGTGGCGTAGATGTAGTCCATATTGAAGGGCGGGTCCTTGCGCATCAACAAAATATCGACGTCCAAGAGATCCAGCGCGCGCGCTGTGCCCAACTCACACCAGTCCTCATCGGTTTCACGTACTACCATGCTGCGTGCCTGCGCCATCAGGCGGTCACCGCGCAGCTCGAGATCGCGTGCCTCGAGGTAGTCTATCCGATAGCCCCGTCGCCCGGCCTCGCGCAGGAGGCCTACGGTCGTATCTTTATAGGCCTTGATATGGTCGACCGGGTCCATGATCACGGCTAAGCTGTGCGTCATGCCGAGGCTCCTGCCGTGCCTTGGAGTTCGCGGGCGGCGGCGAGCAGCGCGAGGCGCGCTATGACGCCGTAGGCGTAAAAGCGGTTGGGTCCCGCGTCGGGGGCCTGTGTGCCGTCCGGGTTCGAGCAGCTGTCGGCAAACGCAAGCGATTGGAAGTGCATGCCGGGCGCGTTCAGGTTCTCGTCTATGCCGCGTGTGCCATGTACGCGGTAAAAGCCGCCCACCACGAAGCGGTCCACCATGTAAACGACCGGTTCCGCCACTGCCTGTTGGGGTCCCAGTGTCTCGAAGGTATAGACGCCCTCCTGGACCATGACCTCCCGGACCGTCTGACCTTCCTTGATCACTGACATTTTATTGCGTTGCTTGCGGTTGAGCTGGCGCACCTCATCGGTGTGGCGCACCGTCATGATCCCCATGCCGTAGGTGCCGGCATCGGCCTTGACGATCACGAAGGGCTCCTGAGTGATGCCGTACTCCCGGTATTTTTCGCGCACCAGCCCTAGGACTTCGTCCACATTGTGGGCCAGGCAATCCTCACCGTCGCGTTTCTGGAAGTCGATGCGGCCGCAGCGGCGGAAGATCGGGTCGATGAGCCAGGGGTCTATGTCGTTGACTTCGCCGAATTCGACCGCGAGTCGCCGATATTGGGTGAAGTGGTCCGATTTGAGGCGATTCCACCAGCCGAGGGAGAGCGGGGGCATGACGGGTTGCGCGAGCCCCTTCAGGATCTCCGGCGGTCCCGCGGACAGGTCGTTGTTCAAAAGCACGAGGCAAGGATTGAAGCCTGGCACGGTGACGCGATCTCCGTCCCGAATGATGCGGGCCACGGGGAGTGCGCGTCCATTCGCCAGGGTCATCGATGGGGGCGTCTCCCCATCGCTCAGCAAGGACCCGATGCGGACGTGGTAGCCAGCGCGTTCGAGCAGCAGGACGAGCGCGCCAATATTTTCCCAGTAGAATGTGTTGCGGGTATGGTTTTCGGGCACAAGCAGGATACGGGCGGCCTTGGGGCAGAGGCGCTCGACCGCCGCCTGCAAGGCTTGGATGCAGAGGGGGTGGAAGGCGGGATTGAGGTTGTTGAAGCCGGCCGGGAACAGATTGGTGTCTACGGGAGCCAGCTTGAATCCTGCGTTGCGCAAGTCCACCGACGCATAGAAGGGCGTGGGGGCGCTCAGCCATCTCTCGTGGAACCACTGCTCGATCCGCGTTTCGCGCTCCAGAAACCGCTCCTCGAGCGCCAAGAGTGGACCGGTCAAAGCGGTCGTGAGGTGGGGGACGGCCTGATGGGTGGGCCCAGAATCCATGAGCGAACCTCGTGTAGTCAAGAGAGAGCGAATAGTGACACCATGAGCAGACCAAAGGAAAGGCGGCGCGGGGGCCCGGTTGAGTTTGCTTGCGCACCGGTTGTTCGCTTGATCCCGACCCCTGGGCGGCTGGGTTGGCGATCCGCGCGCTCAGAGCCTAGAATTTTATGTGCGCGCTAAATGGATTTTGTCTATGGCGTATGCTAGTAAATCAGATGGGTGCACAAAGAAGCGGAGGAACGGCTCGAAGAGGCCGCCTCCAACACAGCGGCGAGGAACCCCGTGAGCATCAAGGTTATGATAATCGACGATAGCAATACGATACGGCGTACGGCGGAGGCCCTTTTGAAGAAGGCGGGCTATGACGTCTACACGGCGGGCGATGGCTTCGAGGCGATGTCGGTTATCACTGACCGCCGGCCGGACATCATCTTCGTGGATATCATGATGCCCAGGCTAGATGGGTATCAGACCTGCCTCCTGATAAAAAATAATAAGGACTTCAAGAACATACCGGTTATTATGCTATCCAGTAAGGACGGCCTGTTCGATAAGGCCCGGGGACGCATCGCGGGATCCGAGGAGCACGTCAACAAGCCCTTTACCCAGGAGGAACTGGTAGAGGTCATCGCCCGGTATGTGCATTAATCGGGATGTTGTCGCAAGATACTGCGGATTTTTCAGTTTTTGATTAGAGAGGAGAGACGCAATAATGGCGATTAAGAGTATCTTGGTGGTCGACGATTCGCCAACGGAACTTCATCTCCTGCAGGAGATGCTGGGTCGCAACGGCTTCACGATCACCACGGCCAGAAGTGGCGAGGAGAGCCTGGAGAAGTTGAAGACCATGCGTCCGGACTTGATCCTCATGGATGTCGTGATGCCTGGAATGAGCGGTTTCGAGGCTACGCGGACCATATCGAAGAGCCCGGCCACGGCCGGCATCCCCATTATCATCTGCACAACCAAGGGTCAGGAAACCGACAAGGCCTGGGGATTGCGGCAAGGGGCCAAGGATTACATTGTGAAGCCCGTTGTGGAAAGCGTGCTGCTCGACAAGATCAGGGCGCTGTGAGCGATCGCGCCCAAGACAGCGCCTTTGCTCTGCTCGTCAAGATGCAGGCTGAGGCGCGTGCTTGCGCCCCCGGCTTGCCGGAGCAGGTGGAGGCGACCCCCCTATGGAGCGGGCTTGGGTTTCGTTTGGCAGGGTTATCGCTTCTTGTGTCTCTCGACCAAATAGCCGAGGTTTTGGTCCGGCCCGAGGTAACGCGGGTTCCGGGCACGAAACGATGGGTGAAGGGCGTCGCCAATGTGCGCGGCTCCCTGCTTACCATCATCGATCTTGCCGAGTACTTCGGGAAGGCCCCCGTCCCTGTGGATGACAAGGCGCGCCTGCTCGTCATGCATGTTGGCGATTTCAGCACGGCATTAGTGGTAAACGAGGTTTTGGGGTTGAAGCATTTCGATGCCGAGCGGGATCGGCGCGACATCGCGGGGCTCGACAGCGCGGTCCTTATGCATGTGCAGACCGCATATGCCCAGGACAATACGTTGTGGGGCGTCTTTGATCTGCGTTCGCTGACGGAAAGCCTGACTTTCAAGCATGTGGCGGCCTGACAACGGCACGGGAAGTCGTTGAACGCGCAAGAACAACTACGAGGAATACTGAATATGGTGGCGAGACTATCCAAAAAGAAGGGGGTCGTTTTGGATCAGCCGACCGAAGAATTGGCATCGTTGGGCGGCGCGCAGGGCGAGCAGTTTGTCGACGTGCAGCCGACATCCAAGAAAAAGCGTGCCAAGGGCGAACGAGGCAAGAAGGAGGGGCGATCCGGGCGTGGTATGACAGGTGTCTCGGTCCTACTTTTCCTCATGGTGATTTCGCTGGTCGGGGTGGCGTTCCTATTCGGTTCGGAGGCGCAGCAGGCTAATCGCGATGCCAAGTACATCGAGCAGTCGGACCAGTTGCTCATGCTCTCGCAGCGGATCGCGAAGGACGCGGCGGCGGCGACCCTTGGCGAGGAAAGCGCGTTTAGCGACTTGAAGCGTTCGCGCATCGATTACCAGCGCATCATCGATACCCTGAAGAACGGCAACCAGGCTCTGGGCATACCGGCAAGCCCGGCGGCGGTGCGGCCGGCGCTTTTGGCCCTCAACACTACCTGGGTCGGTGTGCGCCATCACGTCGATGAGATCGTGAAGCAGGAAGAGCCGGCGCTCATGATGCACGACTATGTGGCAACCGTGAATCAGACCGCGCCCATGCTGCTTGCCTTATGGGACGAGATCGTGACTCGGGGCATACGCGCCCACATGTCGCGCCAGCTCATCTATCTCGGGGCCCGCCAAGGTATGCTGAGCCAGCGTATCCCGATGGAGGTGAACTTGTTCGCTCAGGGCGGCAGCTCGGCGGCGGTCGCGGCTGCCGAGTTCGGCGAGGATACCAAGCTCTTCAAGGAGACTGAGACGCAGATCGGGCCGCAGCTCCCGGCATCGGTGCGCTCCAAGTTCACCCGCGCTGCGCAGACGTTCACGGCCATGGATCAGAGTGTCCAGGGCATCCTGGCCAACGCCGCTCCGCTATTCGTGGCCCAGCGGTCGGGTGCTGTGATCTTCCATAGGAGTAACAAGCTGCTCTCGCAAAGCCGCGCGCTCGTGAAGGGCTACGTGACCCTCTCGCATCAGCGTCGATTTGAAAAGTTCGTGGGCTACGGATTGGCGGGGTTGTCCCTCGTATTCCTGCTCTTGCTTGGTCGTAAGCTGGTCGGCGACGAGCGCGTCCGCGCGCGGCAAAGCGCGAATCAGAACCGCGAGACGCAAGACGCCATCTTGAAGTTGCTAGACGAGATGGGTGACCTTGCAGACGGCGATCTGACCATTCAGCCGCAGGTTACAGAGCAGATCACAGGCGCGATCGCGGACTCGATCAACTACGCCGTCAAGGAGATGCGCAACGTCGTGTATCGAATCAACACGACGGCGCAGGAAGTGGCAAGCGCCTCGAATCGAAGCCGCCGCACCGCCGCGGAACTGAACGAGGCGGCTACGCGCCAGGCCGCGCAGATTCTTGCGACGACCGAGCGCATACGGACCATGGCGAAATCAATGGACGAGATGTCGCAGAGCGCCGGGAAGTCGGTGGAAGTGGCGCAAGGTTCGGTGCTTACGGCCAAGCGCGGCGCGGAGGCCGTGCAGAATACGATCAAGGGTATGGACGAGATGCGCGAGCAGATCCAGGAAACCGCCAAGCGCATCAAGCGTCTCGGCGAAAGCTCGCAGCAGATCGGTGAGATCGTGGAGCTCATCAATGACATCGCCGAGCAGACCAACATTTTGTCTTTGAACGCGGCTATTCAGGCCGCTATGGCGGGTGACGCCGGCCGCGGTTTTGCGGTGGTTGCGGACGAAGTGCAACGACTTGCGGAACGGTCCGGTGGCGCCACCAAGCAGATCGCGGATCTCGTGAAGACCATTCAGGCTGATACCAATGAGGCCGTGAGTTCGATGGAGAAGGCGACCAATGGCGTGGTCGAGGGAACGCGCCTCGCCGATGCCGCGGGCCAGGCCCTAGGCCAGATCGAGTCCGTTTCAGAGCAACTATCGTCGCTCATTGTGCGTATCGCCAAGGACGCGCACGCGCAATCCCAGGCGGCGACCACGGTGTCGACCAGCATGACGGAAATTCAGGAGGCAACGGCGACGACGTCCGCGGGTACGCAGCAAACCGCCGAGTCCATCGCCAAGTTGTCTGACCTCGTGGGCGAACTGCAGGCATCGGTTGCCGGCTTCAAGCTGCCAGCCTAAGGGTCGGCGCGCCGGCCGGGGGTAAGATGGTCACCGAAAGCACTGTAGACCTCGGGACGTTGGGGTGGGTAAAAGACGAGATCGATGAGACCTTGAAGCAGGCGCGGCTTGCCCTCGAGGCCTTCATCGAGCACCGGGGCGACGAGACGAAGCTGCGGCTCTGCGCGACCTATCTGCATCAGGTGAGCGGGACCTTGAAGATGGTCGAGATCGATGCGCTGGCGGATCTCGTAGCCGAGGCGGAGGCCGCAGTCCAGGCCTTGCTCGAGACAACCGAGGCGCCCCGCGAGCAGGCACTCGAGCCCCTGGCCCGGACCTTGCTGTTGCTCCCCGACATTCTCGATCGGGTCCAGACCCGAGGTCTAGGAGACGGTTTGAGCCTGCTTGAGCTCGCAAACGAGTTGCGAGAAAGTCGCGGCGCGCAGGCATTGCCGCCGCAAGCCTTTTTCCATGTGGATCTGTCGGCGCGTCCGCCCGGCACACTCGCCGGTGACGACAAAGGCTTCGTGGCGGCTTTTCGCCAGCAGCGCCCCATCTTCCAGGCGGCCTTGCTGAAATGGTTGAAGGGCGTGAGCCGCGATGTGAACGGGCCCTCGATGCCGGATCTCTTGGGTCTCTGGCGTCCACGGGTGGCGTTTGCGCCGATTGCTCAATGTCTGTGGGTGGCAGAGGCCTTTCTCCGTTTCCTTCTTGAGCAAGCCGCTCCCCGTACCGATGACAAAAAGCTCATCTCGCGCCTTGATCAGCTTCTAAAGCGCTTCGCCGACGGACAAGACAAGGGCGGCGTTCGCGGCGCCTGTGAGCGGCTTACGCGGGACATGCTCTTCGTCTTGCGGGATGCCCACTCGGAAGACGGCGTAGTCAGTGCCGTACGGGCTGCCTTTGCGCTCGAGGCGCCGTCCGAGGAGGGGCCGCGTGAGGCGTCGATCGCGGCCTTGCGGTCGATCGCGAGCGCTTTGAGTCAGGAGATTGCGCAGGCGCAGTCGCTGCTGTCGCGCTGTTTCGATCCACAGGAAGACGGAGCCTCCGCCAACGATGAACTCGTGCGACTGCTCGATAAGATGGCCAAGACCTTTACGACCCTCGAGGTCGTTCCTTTGGGTCAACTGGCCTTGGCGATCGCTGAGGCCTGCCGCGCGCTTGCCGATGGATCTCTCCAGAAATCGGGCGCGGTTGCCATGGCCTTGGCCCAGGGGCTTTTGCAGATCGAAGGGGCGGCCCGCGAAATTCCTTACGGGTCGTCTGGGTGGCGTCTAGGGGTGGACGAGCAGTGCCGCGTGCTTGCGAATCTCGCCTCGGTGCCGGATACGAGTGGCATGGAGGTCTCCGAGGCGCCGCTCTCAGCGCAAGATCGGCGCCAGTTGGTCGGCGCGGTTGCCGGCGAGATACGGGCCAACCTCGCGCGCATTGAAGAGGCTTTTTTGGCCTTTGTGGCCTCCCCGCGTGATCGCGATGGGCTGGCCGGCGTCCCAAGCCTTGCCGCTCAGGTCGAGGCAGCCTTCCACGTTCTAGAGGAGGAGGCGGCCGCCGGACTGGCTCGCAGTCTCCAAGGCGTTTTGAGTCAACTCGCGCAAGGCGCGATTACCCCGGAAGGCGCAGTGGCCGAGGCGGTGGCGGCGGGGGTTGCGGGCCTCGAGGCCCATGTCAATGGACTGGAGCGCGGGCGTGCCCTGCGTCCTATCGAGCTTGCTGATCTCGCACGGCCCCTGGACGGCGCCCTGGACGGCCGTGTCGTGGCAGGGGAAGGGCGCGCGGAAGGTGAGCCCGCGCACGCGGTGGTGGGGTCGTCCTTATCAGTCGCCGATCTTGCCATTGATCCGGAGATCCTCCCGGTCTTCCTGGAGGATGCGCATCAAGCTGTGGCGCAGCTCGAGGAATCGCTGCCGGTTTGGGAGGCCGATCTATCCAATGAGAGCGCTGTGGCTGTGGCGCGGCGTGCCTTTCATACCCTGAAAGGCAGTGGGCGTATGGTGGAGGCCGGTGAGATCGCCGAGCTCTCCTATGACGCCGAGAGAGATCGGAA
>JAKAXK010000196.1 GCA_021827145.1 Pseudomonadota bacterium | reverse complement strand
TGGCATGTTCGTGCAATCAGCGCGCTTTGTGGCCGAACACCAAAAGAACCCGGCCGCCGAATTGGCCATCTGTGGGGTGGAGAAGACCGACGAGACCGGCCGCCTCTGTCGTTTGAATCTGGCCGTTCATGGTCTCGAGGGCGATATCCGCCACGGCAACGTCAACAGCTATTACGAGGACCCCCACGCCGCCACCGGCCAATTTGACTTTGTTCTCGCCAATCCCCCGTTTAATGTCAACGCCGTGGATAAAGAGCGGCTCAAAGACATGGTCGGAGACGGCCGACGCTTTCCCTTTGGTCTGCCACGCACCGACAACGCCAACTATCTGTGGATTCAGCTTTTCTATTCCGCGCTGAATACCCAAGGCCGGGCGGGCTTTGTCATGGCCAATTCCGCCTCCGATGCCCGCGCCTCCGAGCAAGACATCAGACAAAAGCTCATCCAGGCGAAAGCTGTGGATGTCATGGTCGCCGTCGGTCCCAATATGTTCTACACGGTCACCTTACCCTGCACCTTGTGGTTTCTGGATAGGGGCAAGGCCCGCACAAGACGGGCCGACACCGTGCTCTTTATCGATGCCCGCCACATCTACCGGCAGGTGGATCGCGCCCACCGCGACTGGACGCCGGCGCAGATTGGCTTTATTGCCAGCCTCGTGCGCCTCTACCGCGATGAAGTCCCAGACTTTACCCTCGGGGGCAATGAGGCCAAGGTTAAGCTCACGGGAGTCTTTGGCAAGAATCCCACCTACACCGACGTGCCGGGTCTCTGCAAGGTCGCGAGCCTATCCGAAATCGAAGCCCAGGGCTGGTCTCTCAACCCCGGACGCTATGTGGGGGTCCCCGGCGAGGAGGTCAGCGACGAGGATTTCAAGGAACAGCTCGAAACCCTAAACGAAGAACTCGAGACCCTGAACGCGCAGGCCCGAGGTCTGGAAGAAATCATCGCCCGGAATGTGGCGGGGATTTTGGGGATGGGATAGTGGGAGCGGAATGGAGAACAACCAAACTCGGCGATGTCATCGATTTATTTGACTCGCAGCGCCTGCCGCTTAATAGTCGTCAGCGACAAGAGCGCCAAGGACAATACCCGTACTACGGCGCACAAGGCATCATAGACCACATCGACGACTATATTTTTGATGGTCGTTTCATCCTCGTCGCGGAAGACGGAGAAAATCTAAACAGCAAAAAACTCCCGCTCGCATTATTTGCAACGGGCAAGTTTTGGGTTAACAATCACGCTCACATTCTGCGAGGAAAGCCCGAAATCGCGGATGACACTTTCCTTCTCGCCTGCCTAAATAACGCCAATATCAGGCCGTTTGTCACGGGCGCAGCTCAACCGAAGCTCTCGCAGGCCAACCTACGTCAAATCGAAATCCCTTTCCCCCCGCTATCAGTGCAAAAACGAATTGCGGGCATCCTCGCCACCTATGACGAGCTCATCGAAAACAGCCAGCGCCGCATCCGGATTCTGGAGTCGATGGCGCGCAATCTGTATCGGGAATGGTTTGTGAAGTTTCGGTTTCCGGGTCACGAAAACCATAGGATGGTTGACTCGGTGTTGGGGAAAATTCCGGAGGGGTGGGAGGTGAAGGCGCTTGAATCATTGGTCGTCGAACACATTGGTGGCGGCTGGGGAAAAGATTCTCAGGATGACGTGCATACTGAGCACGCATGGGTGATTCGCGGCACGGATATTCCCGACGCAAGAAATGGTCAAGTAGGAGGTGTCCCCTGTAGGTATCACGCGCCATCAAATCTCCAGTCACGAAGGCTTGTTTCGGGCGATGTTGTTTTTGAGGTGTCAGGTGGCAGCAAGGGACAACCAGTAGGACGCACCCTTCTTATTACGTCTGAGCTGCTGTCCGCGTTCGACGACGACGTGATTTGTGCCAGTTTCTGCAAGCGTATTCGGCCTGATAGCAAGAGTTACGGATCTGAACTACTTTACCTGTCCTTTCTCGAGGGGTACGAGTCCGGGGAAATTGAACAATTCCAGGTTCAATCCACCGGGATCTCCAACTTTAAATGGAAAGACTATCTCGCGAAGACGCGGCGGGTAGTGCCGCCCATCTCTCTGCGTTTGAGTTTCAATCGGCAGGTGACATCTCTTCTCAGGCAGATTCCAGCCCTAGGCCTAACCATACAAAACCTCCGCCGCACGCGCGACCTACTGCTGCCGCGTTTGCTCTCAGGGCAAGTTGACGTAAACGGGGACTAAACGATGAACGCAATCGGAAAGTTGGGCACTCTAATCCGTGTCTCGCTGCGGGAGGCCTGGAAACACGAATCCGGTGAATTTACGCCTTGGTTTGCGCAAGCCGACAACCTGAATGCCCTTGCAGAGGCCCTTAAATTGAGCGAGCTGGTGCACGTCGCGACCGAGCATTGGGTGGGCGACTTCAAGCTGGATATCCTCTGCACCGATGGTGAGGACCAGGTCATTATCGAAAACCAGCTGGAAGAAACGGATCACAGGCACCTCGGTCAGATTCTTGCCTATGCGGCTGGAGTGGACGCCAAAAAGGTGATCTGGGTAGCGGAGTCATTTAGGCCCGAGCTCGCTACAGCCCTGGAGTTTCTCAATGCCAACACGACGGACGATTTGGCATTTTTTGGCGTGCAGGTAGAGCTATGGCGTATCGGCGACTCGCCATTGGCCCCAAAGTTTGAGGTGGTTGTGAAACCGAATGACTGGGCAAAGTCCGGGCGGAAGCAGGCGCGCGCGGCCGCAGACGCTTCGCCGACGAAGCAGTTGCAACTGAAATTCTGGACGGCGCTGGTCGATAAGCTCGCAACGACTGCCTCGCATATTCGGCCTCAGACGCCCCGTCCGCAGCATTGGCTGAATAATTCGATCGGTCGTTCGGGATTTGGCTTGAACATCACGGCCAACACGCGCGATGAGCGTCTCGGGGTCGAGCTATGGATGCCGGGCGATGGAGCCAAAGAGCACTTCGCTCACCTGTTGGCACAACGCAAACACATTGAAGATCAACTGGGATTTGAGCTGGATTGGCAAGAGCTCCCGGATGCCAAGGCTTGTCGGGTCGCGACATGGTATGAAAAGGCGCCGATTGAGAACGAGGCTCGCTGGGGCGAGTACCTCGAGTGGATCATACAGCGGCTCGCAAAGATGGATAAGGTTTTGCGGCCTATCGTGAAGGCCCTGCCTTGAGCCCCCACGCCTATACTGAAGACCAGCTCGTTGAGCAGCCCGCCCTAGGGCTCTTTGCTACGCTCGGCTGGCAGACGGTGTCGGCGCAGGATGAGGTGTTAGGGGAGGGCGGAACGCTCGGCCGCGAGACCAAGGGTGAGGCGGTGTTGGCTGAGCGCCTGCGTGCAATGCTCATGCGCTTTAATCCCAGATCGGAA
>JAKAXK010000195.1 GCA_021827145.1 Pseudomonadota bacterium | reverse complement strand
GGCAAGCAGCATGGTTTCGAGCTCGGCCACTTCTTCCCGCTGGTCCATTGCGGAACATCCTTCGGAAATTACAAGGAGATTCGCAAGTATCTGATCGAGTCGTCCGAACTGCGTGAGAAGGTCACCAAGATTCTCGGAAAGCTCGGGCGCCTCGTCGACGGTAAGCTTGTGATCCCTGAGGAGATCGTCCATTACTCTGAGTGGGTGCACGTTATGCGCAAGCGCATCGCCTCGGAGCTGCAGACGATCGACATGTCCAACATCCGCGTGACCATGCATGTAGCTTGCCATTACTACAAGATGGTCCATGAGGACGCTGTGTATGACCCGGAAACCTTGAATGGCAACCGTACCGCGATCGGCACTGCCATCGCCGAGGCCTTGGGCGCTCAGGTGATCGACTACTCGACCTGGTACGACTGCTGCGGTTTTGGGTTCCGCCACATCATTTCGGAGCGCGAGTTTACCCGCTCGTTCACCATGGATCGCAAGATCAAGGTGGCGCGCCAGGAAGCGAATGCGGACGTCATGATCGGCAACGACACGGGTTGTATTACAACGATGGATAAGAACCAGTGGATCGGCAAGGCGCATGGTCAGAATTTCCAGGTGCCGATCATGGCGGACGTCCAACTTGCGGCCTTGGCGTGCGGAGCAGACCCCTTCAAGATCGTCCAGCTGCAATGGCATGCAAGCCCCTGTGAGGAGCTTGTCGAGAAGATGGGGATCGACTGGAACAAGGCGAAGGGTGATTTCGAGAAGTACCTGAAGCAGGTCGAGCAGGGCAATATCGAATATCTCTACAATCCTGAGTTGGCTCTGGGGGGCAAGGCGTAAGCGATGCAAAAGACGGTATTGGTGGTTGGAGCCGGCCCAGCGGGGCTGGCAGCAGCGGCAGGGGTGGCGGCGAGCGGTGCGCAGGCGGTTCTCGTTGATAAGGCCGCGAAGCTTGGTGGGACGCCGATATTGTCGGGCTACGCTAAGCTCGTGCCGTCTGGCGAATGGGCTCGCGATGCAATGGGCCGGATGGTAAAGCGCGTCGAAGAGTCGAAGAACGTGACGATCCACAAGGAGACCAAGGTCACGAAGCTTGCGGGCGAGGCCGGGAAATTCACCGCGACCTTGTCGAACGGCACGTCCGTGGAGTGCGCATCCGTCATTCTGGCCACTGGCTTCACGCACTTCGATTCCATCAACAAGCCCGAGTGGGGCTTCGGCACCTACGAAGACGTGGTGACGACAACCCAGGTCGAGCAGATGGTGGCGGCCGGTAAGATTGCCTGTCCCTCGGATGGGCGAGTGCCGGAGCGTGTGGCGATCCTTCTCTGCGTCGGTTCGCGCGACCGGCAGATCGGGCGCGAGTGGTGCTCGAAGATCTGCTGCACCGTATCGACCAACTTGGCGATGGAGATCAAGGAGTTGTCGCCTACGACGGACGTGTTCATTTACTACATGGACATCCGCACCTTCGGGCTCTATGAGGACCGCTTCTACTGGAAGTCCCAAGAGGAGTTCAAGACGAAGTTTGTGAAGGCGCGTATCGCGGAAGTGACGCGTGCACCGGACGGTCGTCTGCTGGTCAAGGGTGAGGATACGCTCGTCAAGCGTCCGATCGTGATCCCGATGGATCTGGTCGTGCATGCCATTGGCATGGATCCGAACGAGGATAACCCGGAGATTGCACGGGTATTCGGTGTCGGGCTCGAGAAGCACGGCTTTATAGACCGGGCCGAGCATTACACCAACACCTGCGGCACGACTCGGCGCGGCATCTATGCGGTGGGCGCCGCACTGGCGCCCGAGACGATCGATGACTCGATCTCGCAAGGCACGGCGGCCGCTCTGCGCGCTGTCGCGGATCTCGATGCTCTGGTTCAAAAGAGCGCCTGAGGCGGCGCGCGGGAATAGCGCCGACGCCGAGGCCGTGGAGCCTGTGGCGCTCGGCGCGGAGCTCGATGGGCGCGTATTCGCTCACAAGTTCGCGCAATTCGTCGAGATGCTGGGGGATGGCGGCGGGATCGAGCCCTTTGTTGCGGCGCTCGAGACCAAGCATCAGCTGTTTGCCCGCGCGCTCGCCCGCGAGGCCCTGGACGATTTTGTACCAGAGACCTTGGAGACCCTGCTCGAGACGGTCATGACGGCGCGCAAGCGGGTCTGGCCGTCGTTCGAGAGTTACGGAGCCACCGCGACGCGGGAAGCGGTTCGCGATCTCATATACGGGACGCAGCCCGTGGGCGAACGGCTCGTGACCTTCGCGCAGGTGATACCGGCCGTGGCGAGCGACGGACAGAAGGGTGAGCGCAAGGTCCGTCGTGCGTTGCTGGACGTGGGCGCCGAGATGCTGCATTTCCGGGACCCTACGCGTTATCCGCTCATGAGCCGTTGGGTGTGGGATCAGGCGACGCATACGGGGGCCTTGCGGGAGTTCGTTAAGGGTGGCGACACCCTGGATAAGGTACCGCTCGGGGGCGACCCGGGGGTGTACGAGGCGGGGCGCAGGTGGCTTGCCGAGCGTATGGCTGAGAATGGGATGTATCGGGACCCGGAGTTCATCGTCGACATGTTTCTCGCGCATGCCTACGCGGACTATATGCGGGCCTTGTCGAGCGGCATGGGACTTTTGAATGCCGACTTCGGGGGCAAGAGCGATCCCCTTGAGGTGGTCAAAAAGATTTTGGGAATTGACGCGGCGCGGCGCACGGAATCGCGTGTAAAGAAGGTGCTGCATTGAGCGCAATCAGGAGAGACGGTTGACATGGCTATTCACGAGAAATCACTGATCGATGCGGAACGTATCCAGACCAGCGACAACTTGGTCTTGGATGGCGTCGATGTGTCCGGGCATTGGAATACGATGGTGTTGCCGCGGTATCTGACCGACTACGATACGGACTTCGCGCGCCAAATCCGGACCTTCTCGGGCGGCGAGAATGTGCACCGCTGCTGGCAGTGCGGCTCGTGCACGAATTCCTGCACGGTCTACGCCCAGAACACTGACTTCAATCCCCGCTACTGGATCTATCTCACGAACCTCGGTCTGAAGAAGGAGATATTGAAGGACAAGGACATCATCTGGACATGTGTTTCGTGCAATCGCTGCACGAATATCTGCCCGAAGGACGTGAAGCCCGAGGGCGTCATGAAGGCGCTTGCGCATTGGCTTGAGGAGGAGGGGCATACGCCCGAGACCAAATCGTCGATCTTCGACAACGAGTTCCTGGGGCAAGTCTACGCTACCGGGCGCATCGAAGACACGCGCGTGCTCGTGAACTTCCTGCGCAAGACCAATCAGTCTCTGACGCCGCCCTGGTTGATCGAGATCGGGAAGCGCATGACGAAGTACTTCCCGCTGACCTTCCTTATGCACATGGGGCTTCATCTCGTGTTCAAGCCGCGTACCAAGTCCTGGGGCCGTACGGGCGAGGTT
>JAKAXK010000194.1 GCA_021827145.1 Pseudomonadota bacterium | reverse complement strand
CTGGGGAGTCCATCGTAAGTCGTGGCATCGGACACGGTGTCATGCAGGGGACGGGAGGCCCTCTTTCGGAGGGAAGGAACCAGGAACTTCTTTCCGTAAGGGAAGAAACCCCCGCTACAGCTGCGTAAGCGGTTTAGCGGCGGGAGAGTTCATGCGTCCACTTTGCAGCTGTTCGCGGACGAAGGTCTCGAAGTGAGGACCCAGGGCGACGCTGGTCGGCATGGCGCGACTCCTATCTGTTAGTAACTGATAATACATCAGTGTAGGCCGTGGTCGTCAACACCGGGCTAAGGGCGAGGGAGGTCTGTCTCCCGGCGTGGCGGTTCCGGCCGTACCATTGCGCAGAAACGCCGCCAGATGCGCTTGGGAGGCCTCCCGGACGAAGGCATGCATGGCCTCGGGGGGGCGGGCAAACCGCCCGCGAAGGATCGCCATATGCGGGCCCAGCGCCGGACCCTCTAGGCCGCTGAGTCGGCGGACCACGCCGCCGTTGAACCGGTGGCGGAAGGCCAGCCTGTTCCCCGTTTTGCAGGTGGGCCTGAACGCGCCGCCAATCCTGGAAGAGCGCCTCGAATGGGTCGAGGGCCGACACTAAAGCCCATTGTCCCATCCCGGTTGTCGTAGTTGAGCCTAGCCTACAAAGGGAGCCCCCGACTTTGCCGAGGGATAATTACCGGTGTGCCATAGAGAGGCGTGCCGCGAGAAAGGCGCAGGCCAGCGCCACAGGAGGCAGGGTCCAGAGGGCCGCGTGCACTCCGAGCGCCGAAGCCGCCGCGCCAAAGCCGAGTAGCAGCAAGGCGCCCAGGCTGTTGCCGAGGCCAAGCGCCAGCCCGGAGCCCAGGCTGCGGTTTTCGGGAAAGATGTCTTGCCCTACGAGGACCGAGACGGGGAGCGCGCTGAAGACGGCGATACCGAGGAGGCCGAGCAGCACCCAGAGCACCCACCCGGAGCTGACGAGATAGGCTGCCACGAGTATGGCGGTCAGCAGGGCCGATCCGACCAGTACGACCGGGCGCCCGAAACGGTCGGCCGCGAGACCGCCACCCACGTTGCCGACAACGCCTACGATCAGCATGACGGTGATAAGCGAGGCGCCGCCCACGAGCGAACCACCCGCATGATCCCAAAGGATGGGGAGGAACGTCACGAGGGCGTAGAGCACGAACGAGCGCAGCGAGACGTAGGCGATCAAGGCCGCCGCCGGCCGCGCATGACGACGCCACTGGAGCGGCGTGGCATGTGCGGGGCGAGGGCTAAGCGGCGGCACCAGCAGCGCGACGAGCGGTATGCTGAAGAGTGCCGGCACCGCGACGACCCAGAGGCCGGATGTGCCGAAGCGCGCCACGGCAAGGCTTGCGATCAAGGGATAGAGGCCGCGTCCGAGTTCACCGCCGACGAGAAATACCGACATGACGGCGCCATGCCCCTTGTGCGCAAGACTGCGCGCCAAGGCCAGCGACTGCGGATGAAAGATGGCGTTGGAGATCCCGATCAAGGCAAGCGCCGCGAGCAGGGTCGGTAAATGGGTGCTTTGCCCGACGAGGACCAGGCCCAGGCTCGTGCCGCTCACGCCCAGGATGGCGAGGGCCTTGCCACCCAGGCGGTCCGAGACCCAGCCGGCGAACGGTTGCAGACCCTGACCAATCAATAGGGTGGCCATGATCCCAGAGGCAGAGGCGGCCCCCGCGTGCAGAGTCAGCAGGATGGCGGGCAGGATGCCGGGCAGAAAGTTGGCGGCGCCGTCGTTCAAGAAATGGAGCCAGGCTAGGCCGAGCAGCGGGATCGCAGACGACGGCCTGGCGGGTACCTCGCCGGGCGACGGACGCGGATACACGAGCGACATCGACTGCGACCTCCAGGGTGATAAGAGAAATCTATAGAAGTCCGCGCCACCCTTCGGCGGTTACGGCACGGAGGCCGTCACAGGGGGCGATAGCCGCGCAGCACCGCCGAGGCGCAGCGCTTTAAAGTGGGAATCCTGCCGGCGCCCGCGGGGCGCCATGATGGCATAGCCACACGGAATTCCAAAGGGTCCCGGATGCGGAACAACAGCCATAGAGGCGATCTAGGGCGCGATGCGGATAGGGCGCACGATCAAGTTCGGGCGTGGGTACTGCGCCTACGGCACGCGCGCGGCCGCGTCGGTGGCCCGACCAGCGCATGGTTGTGTGCCCGGCGCGACCATCGTCCGGCTATGGTCAGGTGTAATGGCGTGTCGGGGGGGCGAAACTCCAGAGGTTGCGCCTCCAAGGGTGTTGGCGGGCACGAATGCGGCTTGCGCGATGGGTGGCTGGACGGTGGTGCATCCCATAGTTTGCCGCGCAATGGTGTCGAGAGGCATGCGGTACGAAAGTTGCTCGCATATTGGGTAAGGATGTTGGCAGAGGGTGCGGGGCCGGGGGAGGGGATCCTATCCGCACTTGCGCGTGGGGGCGGGGAACCAATCACGACGGCATCGTATCCAACGGGCTGACGAAAGAATCGGGTGTGTACGATGTGGGGTGGGGGCCGCAAGAACTAGGAGGTGACCGCTTGTCGAAAACCGCATGCCCATGAGGCAAGTTCACGGAAACGGTGTCTAAACTTGTAGGGTGTGCGGTGCGATGCAGGGAACCCGGTCCGGTCGGCCGCCTCAGGTCTAACGGTGAGGGGCGAAGGAGGAAAACGCCCGAGAGTGGGTGCGCAAAGGGGTGCGGCGGGATCAAGGGTCGTGTCATGCGCCGAGCAAGGGCGCGGCGCGCGACCGTGGTGCAAGGACGCCACAGAGGATTCGGACGAGAGACGGCGAGGGGTGGATTATGGCGCTATTTGACCGATACCAGGAGCGATTCCAGCAGCAGCGGGAAGTGACGATGACGCTTGATGAATATCTCAAGCTCTGCGCCAAGGAGCCGCTTACCTATGCCATGGCCGCCGAGCGTATGTTGGCGGCGATTGGCGAGCCGCATGTGGTCGATACACAGTCGGACCCGCGTCTTGCACGCATCTTCATGAACCGCAAGATTCTGACGTATCCCGCCTTCGAAGACTTTTACGGGATCGAGGATGTCGTGGAGAATCTCGTGTCGTATTTTCGGCACGCGGCCCAGGGTCTTGAGGAACGTAAGCAGATTCTCTATCTCCTGGGGCCGGTCGGGGCCGCCAAATCGTCGCTCGCCGAGCGCCTGAAGATCCTCATGGAAAAATATCCGATCTATTGCCTCGCGGCCGACGGACGCGTGTCACCTCTTTTTGAATCACCACTCGGACTATTCGACCAAGAAGAGGACGGACCCGTCCTCGAGGACCGTTATGGTATTCCGCGACGGGCCTTGCAAGGTGTCATGTCGCCGTGGGCCGCGAAGCGCTTGCGAGAGTTCGCGGGTGATCTCCGGCGCTTCTCGGTTGTGCGTCTGAACCCCTCGCAGTTGCACCAGATTGGGATCACCAAGGTCGAGCCGGGTGATGAAAACAACCAGGATA
>JAKAXK010000193.1 GCA_021827145.1 Pseudomonadota bacterium | reverse complement strand
GATCTTCTGGGATCGGCCTTCATAAGCACCTGCGGTGGGGTCTTCTATGCGTACTGGGGATGGGGCGGCGTGGCTGGCCTACTCACCGTTCTCGCCACTACAGGGCTTGTCATCGCTTGGCATCTGCGCAAGCTCGCGCCCATCCAGACCCTCGCGCCACTCGGGACCCCGTTACGCCGCCCCACCGATCACCACGCCGCAGACCCAGGAGCCCTCTGACCGAAAAGCGCGTCAAACCTCGCCGTCATTGTGGGCCGCACGGCCTATGGACGGGCGAATAATGGAAATCGGCGCCCCGCCGCAACTTCCGGCGAAGTACGAGGAGGACCAAAGCGCCCCGCCCCACAATCTTTTGCGGGCGCTGGGGTCGTTCTTTTGGCGGATCGTGCGGCTGGGCACCCCGTTCGGACGGTTCGCCCGTGTGGAAACGGACACCCTGAGCGATAAGTTCACCAGCAGAGGCCCATGGCCCTCCTCTCCATTGAACTCCACCAGCACCCACCGGCCCTTCAAGACCAAGCGCAGGCCTATCGGTCGAGAAGCTCCGGCGGGGTCAGGTTCCGATTTCGAGCCTCGCCGCACGAATGGGTCGGCTGGTTCTACAGACCACCGCGCCGCAATCAGGTCGTTCCAGTTTTTTGGACTCACGCCGGACCTTCTCTGGCGCTCCTAATCCCCATCTTCATGTTATCAATGATCTGGGCGCCATCCGCCAGCCATCAAGGGCCGCAAAGAGGGACTCAGGCAAAAGCGCTAGCCATACTCTACATCACCATGCCCCGGGAATGCGCCCACACAGCGCGCCCTCCCCCACCCCGACTCAATCGACCCAATCGAACGAGCGTTGCACCGCCTTTTTCCAGGACGCATAGTGGGCGGCTCGGGCGTCTTCCGCCATGGCCGGCTGCCAGGTTTTCTCGATGCCCCAGTTCGCCCTCAGGTCCTCGATCCGTGCCCAATAGCCGACCGCGAGACCGGCTGCATAGGCGGCGCCGAGCGCCGTCGTTTCCGTAACCTTGGGCCTCACGACCGGCACGTCCAGGATGTCCGCCTGGAACTGCATCAAGAGGTCGTTCGCCACCATGCCGCCATCCGCCTTCAAAGTCGCAAGCGGGATGCCGGAATCGTCTTCCATGGCCTCCACGACATCCCGCACTTGGTAGGCCGCCGACTCGAGTGCCGCCCGCGCGAGATGTGCACGGGTGGCAAATCGCGTGAGGCCCACGATCACGCCGCGCGCGTCGTCCTTCCAGTAGGGCGCGTAGAGCCCCGAAAACGCCGGAACGATGTAAACGCCACCGTTATCCTCGACGCTGCCGGCGAGCGGCTCGATCTGCGCGGCCACATCGAACAGTTTGAGATTGTCGCGCAGCCACTGAACGAGGGCCCCAGTGATCGCGATCGAGCCCTCCAGGGCATAACGGGGTACGGCATCCCCCAACTGGTAGGCGATGGTCGTCAGCAGCCCGGCCTTCGACGACACCGGTTCGGTACCGGTGTTCATGAGCAGAAACGATCCCGTCCCGTAGGTGTTCTTGGCCTCGCCCGCCGCAAAGCACGTCTGGCCAAACAGAGCCGCCTGCTGGTCGCCCAGAATCCCGGCAAGCGGCGCCCCCTCCAGAGGCGGCACCCGGATGTCCCCGTGGACGGCCGATGAAGGCACGATGTCGGGCAGACAGGCGCGCGGGATCCCGAACACGCGCAACAGCGTCTCGTCCCAATCGCAGGTGGCGAGATTCATCAACTGCGTGCGGCTTGCGTTGGTCACATCGGTGATGTGCAAACCCCCGTTCGGGCCCCCGGTGAGATTCCAGATCAGCCAAGTGTCCATGGTCCCAAACATGGCATCCCCGGCATCCGCCTTCTGCCGGGCGCCGGGCACGTTCTCCAATAGCCACAGGAGCTTGACGCTCGAGAAATAGGTCGCAAGCGGCAAGCCGGTGGCGGCCCGGAAACGGTCTCGGCCGCCCTCTTGACTGAAGCGCTGCGCAATCGCGTCCGTGCGCGTATCCATCCACACCAGGGCGTTGGACAACGGCTTACCGGTGGTCCTGTCCCAGAGGAGCGTCGTTTCGCGCTGATTGGTGATGCCGACCGCGGCGAGATCGGCCGCCGAGAGATGGGCGCGCGCAAGGGCTTGACCGATCACCTCCCGAATGTTGTTCAGGATCTCGAGGGGATCGTGCTCGACCCAGCCGGGCTTTGGGCAGATCTGGGCGTGCTCTTTCTGGGCAAGCGCCACGGTCGTTCCCCGCTCATCGAACACGATAAAGCGCGAGCTCGTGGTCCCCTGATCGATGGCGCCCATATAGGACATGCGAACCCCCCCCTGATTGGAAACGCAACGCGACTCGGCGCCCTCTGATACCTTACACCCCTGACGTCAGTGCGGCAGCCCGCGACCGTAGCCGGGTTGCGATCGCGCCCATCACAGTGTAGGCAAGAGACCCAGTGCAAGGGTAGGCGCTGGCCCGGATTGTTTTGTCGCAGGCACCGCCCGAACCGGTGCCGGAGCCGCTTGGCGGTGCGTTCGCGCGTCGGCTCACAACAGGAGTTTCGAAGCGGGGAGCCGAAGGGACTCAGCACCGGGGCACTTGCCTGGATCGCGCGCGTATTTTGGAGGGGCCTATGGTCGTTCACAACGTCAAGATCCGGGATCGCGAACAGGTGGCCGACCGCACGCCCGCCATTCGCTTGAAGCGCCCGGACGGGTTCCTCTACGAAGCCGGCCAAGCGATCGATGTCGCGCTCCCCGGGCCCACCGGAGACGAGGGCCGCGCCAGCAGTTCTCTCTTGTAAGTGCGCCCAACGAAGACACCCTGACGTTTGCGACGCGCTTGCGGGACAGCCCCTTCAAAAACCGCCTGACGACCCTGCGCGTCGGTGACCCGGTGCGGCTCGCGGGGCCGTTTGGATCCCTCACCCTTCCCCTCGATCGCGCACGCGCGATCGTGCTCATTGCGGGCGGAATCGGGGTGACGCCGTTTGTCAGCATTTCGCGCCAGGCCGAACACGATCAGCGAAACCAGCGCATCCTCATCCTATACTCGAACCGGCGCCCGGAAGACGCGGCCTATCTTTCCGAGCTGACGCAGCGCGCGCAGCGGAACTCGCACATCGCTCTCGTCGCGACCATGACCGGGATGGAGCGATCGACCCGGCGCTGGGACGGGGAACGCAGCCGCGTGGACACAGCGCTCCTTGCGCGTCTCACGGAAGGGTTTCCGCAAGCCCTTTACTTCATCGCGGGGCCCCCGGAGATGGTGGATGCGATCCAACAAGCCGCTCAGCGCCTGGGGGTCGCGGACGATGCAATCCGAAGCGAGGAGTTCTTCGGGTACTGATTCGGGATCGATACCCGCCCGACTAGCTCCTGACATTGCCCCGAAGCGCCGGCAACGCCCCCCGCGGCCAAGGCGTGCGGCTTACGATCCGGCCTTGCCGGGATCCCGCCGGCTCCGCGGGGTGGTTG
>JAKAXK010000056.1 GCA_021827145.1 Pseudomonadota bacterium | reverse complement strand
CCTTATTCATTCTGGCGGGCCCACTGCGGCGTCCCATCCTTCTCGGCGTTGACACGCATGCTCCGGAACTTGAGCAAGGAGAAAATGCGCCCCCCCTGCCCCACGCGATCCTGCCGATAAAACACCGGACCACCGTCCTCGAGCTTTATCAGGGTGGCCGTAATCACCATGAGCGGTGCGCACAAAAGCAGCAGAAGGGTGCTCATCGTCACGTCGAAGGCGCGCTTTATGCGGGCCTTGAGAAGACCTTGCTCGAAACCATCGGCGAATACGAGCCAGCTCGTATTGAGTGATTCAAGCTCGATGCGCCCGCTCTCACGCTCGAAGAAAGTCGTGACGTCCATGACGCGTATGCCCGCGAGTTTGCACTCAAGCAACTCGTTGACCGGCAGCACAAGCCGGCGATCACGGCTCCCGACGACGATCTCCGTGACACGGTTGTTCCTTGCAATGGCCGCAATGGACTGGCCGCCTCGCAGGACCAGGGCGCCATCCGTCTCCTCTCGCTCGCCGCAGGGGACGAAACCGACGATCTGGAAACCAGGTCGCCCGCCACCCCCCTGAACAAGGGCATGCACCGCGCGCGCGCGGCGACCCGTGCCCAACACCAGCACTTGGCGACTGATGGCGGTATGGTTGGCTACCGCCAAATAGAATATTCGGGTAAGCATGGTCCCACACAGAGCGACGAGTACCACGGAGGCGAGCACTGCGGGCGGCAAGACCAGCGAGGGAAGCACCGGTAATAGGACACAGAACACCAGGAAGCCCAGGGAGAGGCTTACGACCAGGCGCGGAAAGTAGCCCCACTGGCCCTCCTTCAGTTCGCGCTGGTAGAGACCAAGCGCGGTCATGACGGTCAGCATCACAAGGACGAACAGAAGCGCCTTGCCGGATGTCGCAGCCAAATGGGCCCGCCCGGCGATCCCACCATAGCGAACCTGTGCGCCAAGATAAAGCGCGCCCCATAGAACCAATATTTCGGAAAGACCGAGAATCAGAAGACTCTTGGGCAGATAATGCCTGAAGATGCGGATCATGTTACGTCCCTGTAACGGCTCAGCTGTCGCCATTTAGCGGCAGCGGTCGCCTAGAGACAATCCGACTTCGGTCCGCTGGATGTCCGTCGAGAGCGGTGCGCCATACCGCGTGGGCGCGCGCCGAGAACGCCCCCACGCCTCCTCCGGGGGAAACCGTTACGAGACCAGGCGTCTCGAGGAGCGGCCGGCATGGTTCGGCTCGGCTCCCCTCAATACCCCTACGACCCGCCTTCTTCCCGATCTCGGGCACGCAGGCGCATGAAACGCTCCTTGATGCGGCCCTCCAGACCCCGGTCGGTGGGTTCATAGTAGACCGCGGGTTTCATGCCATCCGGAAAATAGGAAACGCCAGCGGCATAGGCCTCGGGTTCGTCGTGGGGGTAGCGATAATCGCGCCCATGGCCCAGGGCGCGGGCGAGTTTGGTCGGGGCATTGCGCAGATGCGCGGGGACCGGTTGCGTCCCGTGGGTTTGCACATCACGCAGGGCGGCCTGGAAGGCCCGGTAGACGGCATTACTCTTGGGTGCCGAGGCCAGATACGCTGTCGCGTGGGCAAGGGCAAGATCCCCCTCGGGACGCCCGAGGCGATCGAAGGCCTGCCAGGCATCCAGAGCGATGGTAAGTGCGCGCGGATCGGCGTTGCCGATATCCTCGCTAGCGGCGCGCACCAACCGCCGGGCGACATAGCGTGGATCGCAACCCCCATCGAGTAGCCGCGCGAGCCAATACAAGGCGCCGTCGGGGCTCGAGCCGCGCACCGCCTTGTGCAGGGCGGAGATCTGGTCATAAAACAGATCGCCGCCTTTATCGAAACGTCGATACCGCGTGCCGGCCGCGCGGCGCACATGCGGCTCCTCGATGACTCCGACGCCCGCCTGCTCCGCGAGCTCCGCTGCCATATCGAGCAGCGTGAGCGCTCGACGCCCATCGCCATCGCCCAGTTCCGCTATGAAGGCGAGCGCCTCGTCGGACGCGGTGAAAACACCCGCCAGACCCTCCGGCGCCTCCAGGGCCCGATGCAGCAGCGCGCCCAGATCCCGCTCCGTAAGGGGTTCCAGGATATGGAGTCGCAGACGCGAGAGGATGGCAGCCGTGAGCGCAAAGGCCGGGTTCTCGGTCGTCGCCCCGATCAGAACCACGCTGCCCTCCTCCAGGGGTCGCAGCAGGGCGTCCTGCTGGGCACGCGTATAGCGGTGGATCTCGTCTATGAAGGCGATGAGGCCGCGACCCTTTTCCCGCGCCTCCCGTCCGCGTTCCTCCAGATCCTTCAATTCCCGCACGCCACTCGAAAGCGCGCTCAAAGCAACAAACTCCTCACCCGAGGCCTGCGCCAACAGGCGCGCGAGCGTGGTCTTACCGCTTCCCGGCGGCCCATAAAGAATCATGGGATAGGGGTGGCCGCGTTGATAGGCCACACGCAGCGGCGCGTCAGCTGCCAAAAGCGACTCCTGTCCCACGAACTCAGCGAGAGTCCGCGGGCGCAGGCGTTCCGCGAGGGGGGTACGCACTACTGGTAGACGATGGCCGTGTGCGGTGGCGGCCGGAACCGGAAGGTGGAGGCCGGAAGTCGCATGTTCCAGTGCAGGCCGTGCAAGTGGATATCCGTCGTCTGGTTCATGGCATCCTCCACGACAATGCGCCGGATGCGCGCCCCGTGGTAGCCGATCCGGATCCAGCGGAACCCTTGGCCGCGGCCACGCGGCTTAAGCTTGATCCACCGCAGTCCGCCTTGGCTTGCGAGCGTTTGCACCGAAAAGAAGGTCTTAAGATGACCGTCGCCCGCCAGCAGGAGCGCGGGTGTGCGACCAAGCGCCGCGCTCACGCTGTAGCGCGTGGCCTGCGCAAGCCCCGGGTCATATAGCCATACGCTCTGCCCATGCCCCACGATCTGCTCCCGATAGGGCGCGGAATAGTCCCAACGGAATCGCCCCGGACGTTTGAGCCAGAGCTGCCCCTGGCCACGGCTCACAACCTGTCCGCGGTGGTCACGCACAGTTTGCGTGAATTGTCCGCGCAAGGTATGGACGGTGGCGAAGAATCGCGCCAGATCGGCGGCGAGAACCTGTGACGGGACCAGCGCCGCGAGCCACAACGCGACCGATAAAAACCTGTGGCCCATAAATCAATCCTCCGGTGGGGGCGGCGCGAGCACCTCGCGACTGCCATTCGATTGCAGCGGACCGACCACGCCGGAACGCTCCATCTGTTCAATGAGTCGCGCGGCCCGGTTGTAGCCTATACGCAGGCGCCGTTGCACACCGGACACCGAGGCGCGCCGGCTCTCGGTCACGATACGCAAGGCCTCATCATACAATTCGTCGGCCTCACCGTCCTCCGCCCCACCTTCCACACCGGCTTCACCACCCTCGTCGGTGACGAATATGCGCTCGTCATACACGGGTGCACCGGTCTTTTTCAGGGCCGAGACCACCTTATGTACCTCGGCATCGGCCACGAAGGCCCCGTGGACGCGATGCGGAAACCCGGTCCCCGCCTGCAAGAACAACATATCGCCGTGACCCAGCAATTGTTCCGCCCCCATCTGATCCAGGACCGTGCGCGAATCGACCTTGGCGGATACCTGAAAGGCAATGCGCGCCGGGATATTGGCCTTGATGAGCCCGGTAATCACGTCGACGGACGGACGCTGCGTGGCGAGCACGAGATGGAGCCCCGCCGCGCGCGCCTTCTGCGCGAGGCGCGCAATCAATTCCTCGACCTTCTTGCCAACCACCATCATGAGATCGGCCAGCTCATCGATGACAATAACGACATAGGGAAGCCGACCCAGCTCGCGCACCTCCCCCTCGGGCGCCAAAGGATCATTCAATATCTCGCCCCGCGCGTGCGCATCGTCATAGCGCTTGTTATAGCCGGCGAGATTACGCACACCAAGGGAGGCCATGGCCCGGTAGCGACGATCCATTTCGCCTATGCACCACCGCAAGGCCTGGGCGGCCTGCTTCATGTCCGTGACCACTGGGGCCAGAAGGTGCGGTAGTCCGTCGTAGACGGCGAGTTCCAGCATCTTGGGGTCGATCAGGATAAGCCGCACATCGGCCGGCGTCGCCTTGTAGACGAAACTCAAGATCACGGCGTTCAGACACACGGACTTCCCCGAGCCGGTGGTGCCCGCGATCAGGAGGTGGGGCATGCGCGCCAGATCCGTCACGATGGGCTGACCGCTTATATCCTTTCCCAGCGCCAATGCCAACGGTGAGGTGACCGCCTCATAGGCGCTGGACGACAGGATCTCGCGCAATCGCACCACCTCGCGCCGCTCGTTGGGCACCTCGATCCCGATATAGGTCTTGCCCGGTATGTTCTCGACCACGCGCACGCTCACCACCGACAAGGCGCGGGCCAAATCGCGTTGTAAGCCCGTAATCTGGCTGGCCTTGATGCCGGGGGCGGGCTCGATTTCGAAGCGCGTGATGACAGGACCCGGGTGAACCGCCTCCACCTTGACCTCGATATGGAAATCGAGCAGCTTCTTTTCGAGGAGGCGCGACATGGCATGCAGCGATTCCTCGGAAAAACTCGCCTTCTCTCCCGAAGGCATATCGAGCAAGGACAGTGACGGTAATGCCCGATTAGAGGATTCGAGAAAACTTGTCTGGCGGCTGCGCGGGACCGGCAGCTCCTCGGGCGAGCCCACGGCCGGTTCGATGCGCGGCGGCGCGGGCCGCTTTAAGGCCTTACGGCCCCTCAGTACCGTCTCCTCGCGTTCGTGACGCGCGCGCCGTCCCCGCCAACGATCCGCCAAGGCCCCCAGCCGCGCCCTGATCCCGAACACCACGCCAAAGACTGCGTCCCCGACGCGATCCATGACTCCAAACCACGAGATACCGGTCGCGAGCGTAAAGCCCGCCAGGAACACGGCGAGCAGAAAAATCGTGGCCCCCACGGGATCTATGATGCGCGAGAGCGCGGTCGACACGACCCCGCCCAAGAGGCCGCCGGCACGAAACGGTAGGAATAGTGGTCCGCGGAAATCCAGGCTCGCCAAACCGCAGGCGCCGACAAAGGCGAGTATTACGCCCAGCGCCGCGACCTTCAACGAATGTCCAGGGGCCGCGGCACGCGGGCGCAAGAGGCGCACCCCGCCCCAAGCGACGAGGATCGGAATCACATAGGACGGCAGACCAAGCAGCGCGAGCAGGCTGTCCGAAAGCCACGCGCCGGCAAGCCCGCCGGCATTACGCACCGCGGCACCGCCTGTGTGCGACCAACCGGGATCGTTGCCATGGAATGTCCCGATCGCGAGCGCCATATAAAGGGCGAGCGCCAACACCACAAACAGCAAGGCCTCGCGCACGAGGCGCGACACCGCAGGCGCAAGCGCCGCCCGCTCGCGCTTAAACCGCGCCTGATTCATACGCGCAAAATCTCCCCGCGGCACCCACCCGATACCTGGCCCCTCATGACGACATGGCGGACGCGACCGCATCATGGGTGATACGGCCCCCACGCACATTAAGGCCGCCGGCGAGCCGCGCGTCATCGACCCCCTGGGCCGCCAGGACCTGCACGTAGGGAAGCAGCACCGCCGAGAGCGCCTGCGATGCGGTGCGCGGCACGGCACCAGGCATGTTGGTCACACCAAAATGGATGATGCCCTCTTCGACATAGGCGGGATGTCCGTAATCGGTCGGGCGTATCGTCTCTACGCATCCGCCTTGGTCGATTGCGATATCGACGATGACCGCGCCGCGCCGCATCCCGCGCACCATCGAACGCGTCACGACGCGCGGGGCCAGGGCGCCGGCCACGAGTACGGCACCGATGAGCAAATCAGCCTCGCGCGCGGCCGCCGCAATTGTCTCTTCATAGGCCGGCAAGGCCGTGACATTGGGACCCACCGCCATCATGGCGCTCAAACGGGACCGTAAGCGGTCGAATACGGTGACCTGTGCGCCGAGCGCGGCGGCGAGACGCACGGCGTTGCCTCCCGCCTCCCCGGCACCGACCACGACCACATGGCCACGCTCAGCCCCAGGCAGCCCCCCCAAGAGGATGCCGCGGCCGCCGGCCCCGGCGTGCAGGAGTTGCGCCCCGATCTGGACGGCAAGCCGGCCCGCGATATCGCTCATGGGTGCAAGCAGCGGGAGTTGGCCATCTTGGATGACGGTCTCGAAGGCCACGGCGGTGAGGCCGAGCCCCTGAAGGGCCTCGGTCAATGCACGGTTAGCGGCGAGATGTAGATAGGAAAACAAGATGTGATCGGACCGGAACAGGCCCAGTTCCTCGCGGATCGGTTCCTTGACCTTCACGATCAACTGCGCCGACCGGAAGAGCGTCTCGGCATCGGGGACGATGCGCGCGCCGTGCACGGCATACTCTTCATCACGAAAACCACTACCGCAACCGGCCCCCGCCTCGAAATAGACCTCATGTCCCTCCTGGACGAGGACCGCCACCGCGTGCGGCACCAACGCGACCCGCGCTTCCCATGGCTTCACTTCCCGTGGTATCCCTATGCGCATACGATCCTCCGATCCTTGCCAGTCTAACGGGCTTTGGACGAGCCCGCCACGGCGCGTTGATCCAGGCCGACAAAAGGGGCAGGATTGGGCTTATAATACCTGATCATTGCCCCTGCGAGGCCTGTTATGGCAGCACCGCGTCACGCCCGTCTCCTCATTCTCGGCTCCGGTCCCGCCGGCTACACGGCCGCCGTCTACGCCGCGCGCGCGAACCTGCGCCCACTTCTGATCACGGGCCTTGAACAGGGGGGTCAGCTCATGACCACGACCGATGTCGATAACTGGCCGGGCGACGTCGAGGGTTTGCAAGGTCCCGATCTGATGGACCGCATGCGGCGCCATGCGGAGCGCTTTCAGACCGAGATCCTCTTCGATCATATCCATCAGGCCGACCTCAGCGGCCGCCCCTTTGTCCTTAAGGGCGATACCGGCGAGTACACCTGCGACGCCCTCATCATTGCCACCGGCGCATCAGCCAAGTATCTGGGCATACCCTCCGAGGAGCACTATCGAGGGAAAGGGGTATCGGCCTGCGCCACCTGTGACGGCTTCTTTTATAAGGGTAAGCCCGTGGCGGTAATCGGCGGCGGCAATACGGCCGTGGAGGAGGCCCTGTACCTTTCGGCCATCGCCTCGGAGGTCATCGTCGTTCACCGCCGGGATCGATTCAAGGCCGAGGCCATCCTGATCGACCAGCTGCTCGCCAAGACCCAGGGCGGCAACGTCCGCATCGAGTGGAACGCCAGCCTCGAGGAGATCGTGGGTGACAAAAACGGTGTGACCGGCGTGCACATCAAGACACCGGATGGCCAGAAGTCCATCCCCGTCCATGGCGTCTTCGTGGCTATTGGGCACGCGCCGAATACCGGCCTCTTCGAGGGGCAACTTGATATGGTCAAGGGCTACATCAAGACCGGCCAGACTGAGGGTCAACTGACGGCCACCAGCGTCCGCGGGGTATTCGCCGCCGGAGACGTCCAGGACTTCATCTACCGCCAAGCCGTGACGTCGGCTGGCAGCGGCTGCATGGCGGCCCTCGACGCCGAACGCTACCTGGGAACTCTCGAAGGGAATTCTGCGCATGGCGGACAATCCTGACGATCCCAAATCGCAATTCGCGCGCGCCATGAAGGACGTGCACAAGCTCACCCAGGACCGGGTCGCGCCATTTCGTCCGCGTCTGCGCCCGATCCCCTGGCAGTCGCGACGCGACGCCCAGGCGGTCTTGGCCGAGATGCTTTCGTTCACGCCCCACGATATCGACATCGCGACCGGTGAAGAGCTGCTCTTTCGGCGTTCCGGAATCGACAAGGAGACCGTGCGGCGCATGAAAAACGGGTATTACGTCCTCGAAGGCGAGCTCGACCTCCATGGCCTCACAGTCGAGCAGGCGCGCGGCGCCTTCGCGGGCTTCTTGCATGAAGCCACCCGCCAAGGCCTGCGCTGCGTGCGCATCATCCACGGCAAGGGCCTGGGTTCGGAGGCCCGCCTACCAGTCCTGAAGGGGTATGTGAACCGCTGGCTCCGGCAGACGAACGCGGTGCTGGCATTCTGCTCGGCGCGCCCCGAACAGGGCGGCACCGGCGCGGTCACCGTACTCCTGAAGCGCCCGTTTTAGGGCGCTTGCCGCCGATCCAAGAGCACGATGGCATGGGCGCTCATCCCCTCGGCGCGCCCGGTATAGCCCATCCCCTCGGTGGTCGTCGCCTTGACGTTCACACAGTCGGGCGCGACCTCGAGATCTGCGGCGAGATACTCCACCATCTGACCCACAAACGGCGCCAGACGCGGGGCCTCGGCGACGATGGTGGCATCCATATTGACCACGAATAGCCCCCGTTCCTTGATCATGGCGATCACGGTCCGTAGCAACATGCGGCTGTCGCAATCCCGATAGCGCGCATCCTTGGCCGGAAAATGCCGACCCAGATCGCCCAAGGCGGCGGCCCCGAGACAAGCGCTCGTCACCGCGTGGGTCAGCACATCGGCGTCGGAATGTCCGCCGAGACCACGAGGGTGCGGGATGGTCACGCCCCCTAAGATCAGCGGCCGACCCTCGACCAACCCGTGCGCATCGAATCCCTGTCCTATTCGCATATCGTCATCCGCTCCGAGAATCTTGTTGTGCGAGATAGATCTCCGCGAGGGCCAGGTCCTCGGGCATCGTGATCTTGATGTTGTCGTGACTGCCGGTCACAAGCCTCGGGTGTCCACCCAGGCGTTCGATAGCCGCTGCCTCGTCAGTCACAAGTTCCTTGGCCGCCACCGCCGCCAACAGCGCCGCATAGAGCCGCTCGAACCGGAAGACCTGGGGTGTCTGGGCAAGCCAGAGCTCGTGGCGATCGACAGTGGCAATCACCTCGCGCCGCGCATCGCCGCGCTTGACGGTATCGGCCACGGGGCGCGCCAGGAGCGCGCCATCGGGCGACGCGAGCGCCGCCTCGTGGAGACGCCGCAAATCGGCTTCGCGCACACAGGGACGCGCGGCGTCATGCACAAACACGAGATCATCGGAGGCAGCCTCGCCCCCCAGGGCCACGAGTCCGTTCAGGACCGTGAGGGCACGCTCGGCGCCTCCTATGAAGGTCAGAAGCGGCGTGGTCAGTGTCGGCCGCACCGCCGCCCAATAGGAATCGTCGGGAGCGAGGCCCACGGCGATGGCGTGGGCGCCCAAGCTATCGAGCCGTCGCAAGGTCTGAACGATGACCGCGGTACCCGCGAGCGGAAGATACTGCTTCGGGCGCGAGGCCCCGAATCGCATACCGCGGCCAGCGGCCGGCACGACGACGAAGACGCGGGGAGATGACACCTGTTCTAGGTTCCCAGTCCCACCGATACGCGAATGACCTCACGTGCGGCCTCGAGGCTCACGCCCTGGGCTACGGCGAGTTCTCGCGCGAGATAACCATCAGCCAGCTCCAGGAGGCGCGCCTCTTCGAACGACAGGCCGGCCTCGGCCTTCAGGCGCAGGAGGTCGCGCACCGCTGAGCCCACCTGCAGGACTCCGCCGGACTGGATACGCCGCTCGAGATCCTTATAGTGCTCGGCCCAGGGGCCCGCCGGCCGCGCGCTACTCTTGTCGGCCAAGACCATCAGGAGCTCCTTCACGCCCTTGCCGTGCAAGAGCGGGCGCAGACCATTGCTCACGGCACGGGTCTTCGGAACCTTGATCGTGACGCGGTTCTCGGGGATCCGAATGACGTAGCAGAGCTCATGCTCGACCCCGAAGACCACTTCCTCCATGCCCTCTATGATCCCGACACCGGCGGTGGGGTAAAAGACATCCTGTCCGACCTTGAATTCACCTTTTTTCATAGACCCTTCGCGAAACCCCCTCCGACAGAACATGCACCCTCCGGAGCCACACCCTCGGCGACCGCCGCTCGCACCCAGCCTTTGCTCGTGCCTCGCATCGCCATTTCGGCCCCTGTGCCCCCTGCTTGCAGCCGTGCCCCCAAGAAACCCGTGCATGGGCTCTATTATGCCCTGAAGACCCAAAGGCGAACAATGAAAGTGTATCGAGCCTCCCTTTTGATACGCACGCGCCGACTCGCCACTGGGAATATCGCCCAAGAATTCTTCGACAAGACTGTCAGCGCGCACATGCCCGCACCCCCAGCCGAGCGCTCAACGCGCGCCTCCGTCGTGGTGCTCCTCCTTGCACCGCACTTTGGATTACAATGCCGACCCTATGGTCATGTCCGCCCCCGAATCGAACGCAGTCTATTCCCCCCTGAATCCGCCGGCACCGTCCGGACGGGAGCATTGGGTGGGGCTCCATGCAAGCGCCCGCGGGCTTGCACTCACGCGCCTCGCCGAGAGCGGCCGCCTCCTCATCGTCGTCACGCAAGACGTACGTTCACGCGAGCGCCTCGAAGACGAGCTTGCGTTTTACCGAGACCCGCTCGGCCCGCCGGTCCTCACCTTTCCCGACTGGGAGTGCCTACCCTACGACCGCTTCTCGCCGCACCCGGACATCGTGTCCGAACGGCTGGCGACATTGGCGGCCCTCCCGCATTTGGCCCAAGGCATCGTACTCACGGCGGCGGCCACGCTCATGCATTTCCTGCCGCCCGCGTCGCACCTCCTCGGCCACAGCTTCCTGTTGCGTAGCGGCGACAAGCTCGATATCGACCGCTTCCGCGAACGCCTCGTACAGGCTGCCTACCACGCCGTCGGCCAGGTCATGGAAGCCGGGGAGTTTGCTATTCGCGGAGGGCTCGTAGATTTGTTTCCGATGGGGGCCGATACGGCCTATCGTATCGATCTCTTCGATGACACCATCGAGTCGATCCGCACCTTCGATCCGGAGACCCAGCGCTCACAGACGACGCTGCCCGAAATCCGCGTGCTGCCGGCGCGCGAACACCCGCTCACGGGCGATGCCATCCAGACCTTCCGATCGAACTACCGCGTGGCATTCGCGGGCGACCCGCGCGCGAGCCTCATCTATCGCGAAGTGAGCGAAGGCCGAAGCCCGGCTGGCATCGAATATTATCTGCCGCTCTTTTTTTCCGAGACCGCGACCTTTGTCGATTATCTGCCGGACCAAGCGATCCTGGTATTCATGGAAGGGGCGCAAGCACAGACCGAGCATTTCGAGAAAGAGGCAGCGGAACGCTATGAGGTGGCCCGCGGCCACATAGAGCGGCCGCTCCTCCCACCTGAACGACTATTTCTCACCACGGCGACGTTAAACGAGCGCCTAGCGCCTTTCTCGGCGATCTCGCTCGCCGACGAAGGCGACGGGGTTGTGCGGCGCTTCGCCACCCACGAACCGCCCTTTCTGCCGCAAGACACACGCGCACCCGAGCCCTATGCCGCCCTGCTCACGGCACTCGACACGAGCCGCCGACGCACCCTGCTTGTAGCCGAGACGGCCGGTCGACGCGAGGCCTTGCGCGACACCCTCGGCGCCCATGGACACCACCCTCGCCCGTTCGATTCGTGGCGCGCTTTCATCCAGGACGACGCGCAGCTTGGTCTCATGTCCGCGCCGCTCGACCGCGGCCTGGAGCTCGATGAGCCGGCCTTGAGCGTCATTGTCGAATCGCAGCTCTATGGCGAACGCGCGCAACAGCGGCGGCGGCGCGTAAAGGTCCGCGACCAGCAGGCCCTCCTGAAAGGCCTGGGCGAACTGAAAGCCGGAGATGCGGTGGTGCACGAAGACCACGGCGTGGGTCGTTATCTCGGGCTTGTGAAGCTCACGGTCTCAGGCATCGAAAACGAGTTTTTGGCGCTCGAATACGCGGGTGGTGACAAGCTCTATGTGCCCGTTACGGATCTCCATCTCCTTGGGCGCTATACCGGCACCGACCCGGACCGGGCCCCCTTGCACAAACTCGGCAACGAGGCCTGGGACAAGGCCAAGCGCCGCGCCGAAGAGAAGGCCCGCGATGCGGCGGCCGAACTGCTCGAAATCTACGCGCGGCGCGCGGCCAAGCCGGGATATGCCTTTGCGCCCCGAGGCCTCGAGTACACGCGCTTTGCCGACGCCTTCCCCTTCGAGGAGACGCCCGACCAGACGCGCGTCATAGCCGAGGTCTTGACCGACATGGAAAGCCCGCGCCCCATGGACCGCCTGGTGTGCGGCGACGTGGGCTTTGGCAAGACTGAGGTCGCCATGCGCGCCGCCTTCCTTGCGGTGCAGGACCACAAGCAGGTCGCGGTGCTCGTGCCCACCACCCTGCTCGCCCAGCAACACTATCAGAATTTCCGTGACCGCTTCGCCAACATCCCGGTGGAGATCGAACTCTTGTCCCGGTTTCGTAGCCGCCCGGAGATCGAGCAGGCCTTGAAACGCCTCGAGGCCGGCCACGTCGACATCGTCATAGGCACCCACAGGCTCCTGCAAGACGACGTGCGCTTCAAGGCCTTAGGTCTTGTCATCGTCGACGAGGAGCACCGCTTCGGGGTCCGCCAGAAAGAACGCATGAAGGCCCTGCGCGCCCATGTCGACATCCTGACTCTGACTGCGACACCGCTGCCGCGCACCCTGAATATGGCGCTCGCCGGACTGCGTGACGTGTCCTTGATCGGCACACCACCCCAGGATCGCCTGTCGATCAAGACCTTCGTGACGCCGTGGGACACGGCCTTGATCCGCGAGGCCTGCCTGCGCGAGATGCGTCGCGGCGGCCAGGTCTACTTCCTGCACAACGACGTCCGCTCCATGACGCGACGGGAACACGAACTGAAAGCCCTTTTGCCAGAAGTCGATATCCGCGTGGCTCACGGACAGATGCCGGAGCGCGAACTGGAACGCGTGATGCTTGACTTCTATCACCAGCGCTTCCACGTCCTGCTCTGCAGCACCATCATAGAAACCGGTATCGATGTCCCGACCGCCAATACCATCATTATCGAACGGGCCGACCGCTTCGGGCTTGCCCAACTCCATCAGCTTCGCGGACGCGTCGGCCGCTCGCACCATCGCGCCTACGCCTACCTCCTAACCCCGGACCCAGCGGCCCTGAGCGCCGACGCCCGCAAACGCCTGGACGCGATCGCCTCCCTCGAAGACCTCGGCGTAGGCTTCGCGCTTGCCTCCCATGACCTCGAGATCCGCGGCGCGGGTGAACTCCTCGGCGAATCGCAAAGTGGTCAGATCAACGAAGTGGGCTTCGGTCTCTACAGCGAACTCCTGGAGCGCGCAGTCGCGACCTTGAAGGCCGGGCACGAGGGCGCGGGGGAGGCGACCCTCTTTACCCGCCAGACCGACATCGAACTGCACGTGCCGGCCCTGCTGCCCGAGGATTACTGCTCAGACCCGCACCTGCGCCTCGTGTTCTATAAGCGTATCGCCAACGCCTCCAGCGAGGAGCTCGACGATCTGGCCGGCGAGCTCACCGATCGCTTCGGTGCGCCCCCGAAGGCGGCCACGCGCCTCTTTCGACTTGCGCGTCTGAGGCGGCTCGCGCGGCCCCTGGGCATCACGCGTATCGACGCCGGCCCCAAGGGCGCGCGCATCCAATTCACACCCAACCCGGCGCTGGATCCGGGACAACTCATCGCACTCATGCAATCATCGCCCAAGCAATACCGCTTGGACGGGCCCCAAGGCCTGCGGGTGCAGGCGGAATGGGCCGATCCCGACGCTCGCATCGAGGGGGTGATGGCGCTCATTAAAAGTCTCGGCGGCGAACCGCGGGCGCGTACCGAGGCGCCGCCAGCACCACTCAGTCCGAAGAGCATAAGCCGACGTTAAAGGGCCGCGGCACGCTGCGCGCATGATCGGGGTGTCACGCTCTTCGCAGCCGGTCCGACCGCACCCTGGGCGGGTTTTCAGAGGCTGATCACGTGATCCGGCGCATGCGCGGCCAATGCCTGATAGAGGTTGGGGAAACAGCCGATCACCGCGCCCTCCACCAGGGATTCGGCAATCCCGCGCTCATAGCAACACTGGTCGCAGCCCATTAACAACATCCCCTGCGCACGGGCGACCGCCGCCAGACGCTCGCCCAAGGGATTCCCGCGCACCAGAACGTAGTTGTTGTCCTCGAAGAAAAACATGCCCACCACGTCCACGCCATGCGCATTCGCCTCGAGCTGAGGCAGGATCATTTTGCCAAGCTTGTAGGAAACGGTGTGGCCTTGAGTGGTAAAGATATAGGCGATCTTCATCGAGAACCTCCGCGGATAAAACCCCATGGTACCGCAGAATCGGCCACGGCTCGCCATTCCACGGACGGACCCCCGCTGTCGCGCATACTGAGCGGCGACCCAGCCCTCCCGCCACGAACATGCGGCCCACAATCGCACACCCACTGTTTGTACGACAGGCCATCCGACAACGGTTTCGGTCTGCTGCTTCGTTATTCAGACTGCATCCGGCAGGCTCTATTCGGCGTCTTGAATGGGAGCCCATCATCCACAGGGCTGTCCACACGTTTTGCGGACAACAGCGTGACTGCCGGCATCAATGAGGCCATCTTGATCACCAACCCGACCAACGACCGCCAGGAGACCATGATCTTTGGGCACTATGGTGCCAGTGGCATCACCCAGACAGCAGGTTTCTGCCTCTACTCATAGCTTTTGGCAAACGAATCTAGGCGCGCAAGGGATCTCTTTAGACTCAATGAACCGGCGCTTGCTTGGCGGGCACCCCAAGTATCACGCACGAAGGTGCACAAGTGCAGGTTATAGCCCCGCCCTGTCTTGCTGCGGTCGGTCGAGGAAATCATCTCGTCTCGATATTCTCGCACGTGCGATTTGGAAACGAGCTGCAACAGAAGGCGCTTGGGGTCTTCAATGTCGTCCGTTTGGCAGGGAACTTTGTTGAGTGGCACCTTGAAATGCCGCGCAAAGCAATCGCGGTCGGCGAGTACCCAGCTCTCCGCTTCCTTGACGGCCAAGCGGAGGTGGAATGTTTCTGGTGGCGAAGTCAGACTCCAATCCGCGAGCAGGTCTTTTACGCAATTCCCGTCTGTGTCTGCTATGCACACAACAGGCTGGACATAACGCGCCTGCGCGACATAGCGCGGAAGGTCGCGAACCAATTTCGTGACGCCTCTTTTGTTTATCGGTAGCGCAGCGAGCGACCAGCCGGGCATCGCCGACTCCACTAGGCGCTCTCCAAGAGCGCAGTTCAGCGCGTCCTCTCCAACAACCAGCACCCTCTTCATGCAAACAAGTCCGACTGTTCCATTCCCGTTGGGCGTGTCTTCGGCAACAAAACCTCGGCCGGTGTCAGACCGCCCTCTATCTGGCGATTCTCTTCCTCGTTTGGTTGCCGAACGGTCGAACCGTTGTTACCAGGCTCAATAAGCAGAATAACGTCGCCTGAAGGATTTTGCAGCAGTGTCTCGCTGTGAGTGCTCACCAGAACCTGCCGGGACGAAGCGCGCTTTTTCCGTCCGCGCAGCACGCGGTCTATCATCAGTGGAATGTTTTCAACGATGCCATCGTTGAGAGATAGCTCTGGCTCCTCGAGGAGCAGCGGGCCATCACCGTCCTGCAGGGCCCAGAGCAAGCCAATTAGACGGAGCGTGCCATCGGAAAATTGGTCCTCCCGCTGCCAAGCGCCATGTACACGCCAATGAGCAAAGTTCGCTTCAAGATGCCACAGACCCGAGACCAGGTCCTGAACGAAACGCAGATTGGAAAACAACGGTACCGCTTTCTTTAGCGCTTGCTCTATGCGCCTTAGCCGCGCGTCGCGGGTCTTCATGGGCGTCTTGGCAATGCGCTGTAATAGTCCCTGCCCGAATGGGTCATGTTCCAGTACGCGGCCGCTAATCTCATCACCGTGCTTAAGCAATTGTGGAACCAAATGTAAATAGGTCACAGAAGCAAAGAATTCGGCGAGGGGGCGAAATTCGGCGTTGGCGGCGATCTGTTCCAGATGTGTTTGCGTTAGACGTTCACGGTCGCCGCGATCACTTTCATCTGGGCGCTTAAGCAGCGTCTTGCCATCGCGAGAGACGTGCTCTTCGCTGACCATTACCCGTTGTTGCCCTTTGCCTTCAGACTTCAGTGACAAGGTATAAGACCAGGTGACGGGAGTGCCGTTTTCCGCTTCATCGGCGACTTCCAATACGATGCGCACTTCGGGATCCCTGCGTGCATGCAAGCTGCGTAACTTGGTCAGGCCACCACGGTCTTTAAGTGCCCGCTGCAAACCCCCACCTTCGGATTGTGCCAGCGAGCGCAAAAAGCGAAACACGTCCAAGAAATTGGATTTCCCAGACGCGTTCGCACCTATTAGGTAGGTACGGGACCCTAGGCAGACGTTAACGTCCCGAAAATTGCGCCAATTCTTTAGTTCCACACGTGTAACGTGCATGGTCAATCTCCCGGTGTCACAACTTCCATTGATTCAATTCCATGACAATCGACAGTCTTTATTGGAACTTCTCCATTCTCAGGCGTCCTAAACGACGGAATTGCTGCTTCGTGGAGAGCGGTGATATAGGTTTCGTCAATCTCCGTGCGGATCTTCTGATTTAGCTTCTTCCAAGCCCTAACGTCGCCAGCCGCTGAAATCGGCACCCCTTGGCGCGAAGCGGCCGCGTCGTAGTGGGGGGTGTCGAATAGATAGCCACGATTCGACCTTACTCTCTCTGCACGAGACAAGTTCGCGGCACATAGTGAATGGATTATGGCCGACGTTGGGTTTCGGACCTGTTCTCGCGCCCGCACGACAGAATCTCGCAATCCTGCGTAGAGCTTGCGCAGTTCCAAAGGCGCGTCATAGTCAATATTAGCGACACGGCGCCAAAACCACCTCATTCCGCGGCGATTTTCTTGATCTTGCATTCCCACTTTCCATTGCCATGCGCCCCCTACCAATCGCACCCAGCGTACCCTCCGCGACGGTTGGGTACCCATATAGT
>JAKAXK010000055.1 GCA_021827145.1 Pseudomonadota bacterium | reverse complement strand
AGAGTGCCTAACTCAGGCGGCAACTGCCTTGACACGCACCGGACCGCCCGCGCTCCACCCAAGCGAGCCGTAAAACCCGACACATTACCTCAGGTTCCTGGCCCCTGAGAAGCGCCGGACGGCCGAAGCTCAGGCATTCCGATACGCGCCCGCCAAGATCGGATGGCGCGCGGCTTCGCCCAAGGACTGTACCCCGCCCGGGTTACGCTTCAAGGGCCCGTCTGTCCGCCACCTAGCCGCCCGCCCTTTCGGTCGATGAACGCAGGCGCGGAAGCTCGGTACAGTGGAAAGTGAGCAAAAGGGGCCTGAAGTCCGTGCCTTATGCGCCGCTTCCGGATCGGGTCGGCAGGGCGTAGCATGGTCACCGATGGACCCAATCTGCCTTTAAATGCAGGACGACGAGGGAGTCTCGAACCTATGGAGTACACATGGATACTGGTCGCTGACCGGACGCGTGCCCGAATTGTCGCAAAACCCAATGCCGTGCCAGCTAATGGCCATGAATGGCAAGAACTCGAACCACTCGTTTACCCGGAGGCGCGGGTCCCGGATCGGGCCCTGTCGGCCGACAAGCCGGGACGCGCTTTTGACCGCAAAGGCTCAGGGCGACACGCCATGACCGCCGAGGTGTCGGCCAAGGAAGAGGCCGCCGAACGCTTCGCCAAGACCGTCGCGCGGGTCTTGGACAAGGGCCGGACCAATCACCTCTACCAATCTCTCATCCTGGTCGCCGAACCCGGATTCCTCGGCACCTTGCAGGCCAATCTTTCTGTGCAGACCGCCAAAAAGGTGGTCGATAAGATCCCCAAGGATCTCACGACGCGCCCCTACCGGGAGCTGACCCAAAACCTGCGCGAACTTCTGCGACCGCGAGGCTGACGCGCACCAAGGGCCCGGACCTTGCGCCAAGACCCAGGCGATAGGTCCGGGCCATCACCCATCCAAGACCGCGTCACCACATCACAAAGACCACCCGACGCTCTCGACGCATCCCGGCCTTTGGGCGCGGCGCCGCCTTGCGTATAATGCCCACGCTCGCCCCGGTAGCTCAGTGGATAGAGCGGCCGCCTCCTAAGCGGCAGGTCGCCGGTTCGATTCCGGCCCGGGGCACCATTAAATCAAGCACGCGCGCAACACCCCTTCTCATCCGAATATGTCCACGTAATGATGAGAGACGGGGGTAGACATGGCGTCATTGCGACAACGGCCGGGACCTGGCGGCCGCCGGGTCTCGCAGGTCCGAATCAAAAGGAAGGATCATCCCGAGGGCTTGCCCCCAAGGCCGCGCGTACGTAGTCCTGAAAAAATGATGGTTTGTTTAGATCTGCGCCGTCGCCGACCGTTACAAAAAAACGGCCGGACTCACATAAAAGCGCCGCGCGAGCTTCCGGGCGATGTCTTTACTGATCGCGCGGCGGCCGCTCAGGATGTCGGAAATACGCCCCTGCGGGGCGCAGTCCGCGAGATCGTCCTGTTTCAGGGCGTGCTGGTCCATTAATAAGCGCAGCACCTCTTTGGGTTCCGCCTCGGGGATGACGACGCGTTCATCCTCGTAGGCCGCCACTTGGTCGCTGAGGTAATCGAGCACGTCGGCCAAGGGGTGAGTCTCGTTCTCACCGATGGCGTCCAGCAACACCTCGATGACGGCCCGCGCCCGCGCGTAGTCGTCTTCTGTGCGTACGGCCGTCACACCGACCACCTCCTTGAAGGGCTCCCAGGCCCGCAGAATGGCTTGCGCCTCGGGCATCGTCTTGTGCATATGCGTCATCAGTGCCTCCTGGACGGCTTCCATCCGCCTCGGTCATATTCGGCATGGGTCAGGACGTGCCGGATATAGACCTTGTGCCGGTTATAGTGAATCGCCGCGATCAGCCGGTATTTGTTCCCGCCGATATTGAAGACCGTGAGCCCCTCCACGACATCCGCGCTGGCAAACGTCCTGCGCAGGTCAGTGAAGTCCGCGAACACCTCCATCTTGACAAGGTGGTACCACGCACTCAGCGGGCTTTCGGCCTCCGGATGCTGTGTCCAAAAGTCCACCAGGATGGGTTTGGCGATCACGTGCATGAGGCGAAGTATACCAATACGGTATGCGCCCGTATACCCCCTGTTTCCCCTCTCTCACCTTGAAGATGGGAGTCCGTACGCCACCATCGGTTCTTGACTCTGGGTGTTACATCCTTCTCTTCTTAAGGCTCTCCCGCCCTGAATATCATGCGACACCTAGGCGCTGACGGGGGTTTCCGGGCGCACACGGCTTAGGTGGCCACGCTCTCATCGACACCGTCTCTCTGCTGGACACATCGATCCGACTCCGAAACTCACGCAGATCGGTATAGTAGGTCGCCTATCCGACCTGCACCGCGAGCATGGAGACTGCCCCTCCTTCGATACCAGAGACCGGGAAACGGATACCGTCACCGGGTTGTCGAGCACCGAGAACGTAGAGTAGCGGCAGATAGTGCTCCGGCGTCGGGATCGAGAGGGCCGCGTCACGTCCGAGCGCTTCATAGTGGACGACTGATGCAAAGTCTCCAGCCTGCATAAGCTCACGGATTGTGTTGTCGAAGCGCGCTGCCCAGTCGTACGGTTCCTGAGATGGCCGGCCCCAGGCATACATGCGGAGGTTGTGTACAGTATTGCCGCTGCCGAGGATCAACACGCCCTTGTCCCGCAAGGGCGCGAGTATTCTGCCGATCTCAAAATGTTGATCCGGGCCCTTCGTGGCATCTATGCGGATCTGCACGACCGGAATGTCGGCATCGGGATAGATATGGTGCAGGACGGACCACGCGCCATGATCGAGACCCCAGCCATCATCCAGACTGACCGCGAGCGGCGCCAAGAGCTGTTGGATACTGGCGGCAAGCTCGGGATCACCAGGTGCCGGGTACTGAATCTCGTAGAGCTCCCGCGGAAATCCGCCGAAGTCGTGAAGCGTTCTCGGGGCCGTCGCGACCGTCACGGCCGTGCCACGCCCATACCAGTGCGCCGAGATCGCCAGGATGGCCTTGGGCCTTGGCATGTCCACGCCCAGTCGCCGCCATGCCTCAGTGTAATCATTGCGCACCAAGGCCTGCATGGGATTACCGTGCCCCAAAAAGACCGCCGGAAGCCTCTTGGCCATCTATCGACGCCTCTCTTATCTTTCGACTGAGTGAAGATCTCTGGCTGCCACGATATCCGTCCTGTCCCTCCTTCCCCCACCTCCCGCGAAAGTCCAAGGGCTGGGATCCACCTCAAGGCTCGCGGTCTTAGTAGACATGGCAGCCCAGCCGTGCCCGATCCAGGCGCATTTTCCGTACATCTGCCCCAAAAACCCTGCGTCTGAATATAGCCCATCGCGCAGCCTCCGGTACCGACCGATAGACAGCCACCGTATAATCCCGTCGCACGCCGCCACCATGCGTATACACAGCTCCGCGCCAAACCTCACCCGCCGGCTACCGTTTCTCTGCTGCCCTCTGGTACCACTTCAGCACTCCCCATTTTTCCGAGCTAAACCCCGGCCGAACCCCTACATTCCTCCGAGATGGTATTTAGCGCACGTTACCCTTTTCGCTGCAACTTCCCGATATCACACGACCGCCTTCTATATCCCCCAAACGCCATTGGCCCTGGCCTCGACGGCTGGCCCCAAAAGGACACTTGCCGTAAAGTTTTCGGCTCTATCTTCCCAATTGCCTGCTGAGCGACAACGCTCATGCCGTCCTTGTTCGCGCCCATTTAAGTGCCGTAACAGAACTTCTAATGCCATCATCTGGGTGACCTAGCTGTTCCCCAAAACATGGCGCGAAAGACAGGATCTCCTTGCATCTGATGGATGATGGCAGCTGAAACGTGACCAATCCAATATACCCACGCAACATAGCTAATTTCTCTATGGACTCCAGAAAGCATAGTAAACGCACCCGCACCTGCCGAGGACGAAGATGCGCCACGCCCACCAGGGATTACGAAATAAATAAGGACGCCAGTAATTGCCAAGCCGGTCATAGAGAGGATTCCAATGCCATGCCAAAATCCGGGCAACCCAACGGTGCGTCCCGTCTGCGGTAGTTTCCCTTTTAATAGACCAAGAATGTCTGCTTTTATTGCCGATCTCCCATTACTTTTCCATGGGAAAAGAATGTTTCCCTGTCTATCAGCGTAAATCCATAGCCACTCTACCATGAGGATAGCTGCGGCCAAAATACCGCTCCACTCATGAATAATGAAGTACATCCTGGTATTCGGATCTGAGACCAATAAGCCACCGAACAATTCGAACGTTAATATGGTAGATAGGCCACCATGTAACACCTTTGTGCCGATATCCCATTCAGATTCCCGCATGCTGGCCTCCATATTTCACAATATGCCCCGTCTACGCTTGGTCTGCATATCCAATAATAGATCGCACCCGCTCATCATCGTATATTTTGCTTTCCACCTTGCAATACACTGCTTTCTCATCCGGAAATATTGCCACTTCTACTACTCCAGGCAGTTGCAGAAGCTGCTGAGTGAGTTGACCGCCGTCTTGACCACCCACTGGAAGTGGAAATATCCTGGTAGCGACGTAACGCGGTTGCTGCATCGTTAGCGCCACCATCAGCCAGATAAAATAGATGGCCCCCACGGCCCAAAAGACATCACTGTAGTTGTGTTGGCCGGGTAGATAAAGTAATCCCCCCAACAAGCCGCCACTGAATGCGCCGAGAAACTCCGCAGTGGTATATACGCCAGTGGCTGTTCCCTTGGCACCCGGATCACAGAACTTGGCCACAAGTGAAGGTAAACTTGCTTCTAGCACATTGAAGCCCACAAAAAACAGAAATAACGCGATACCAATGGACCATATGCTGTGATTGGAAAGCGCCATCCAGGTGACGGCAGCTAATAGAATTGCGATTGCCAGCACGAAGACTTCCCGGAGGCGATGCGCGGCCTCACCGATAATGATGAGAGGGATCATCGCCGCGAAAGAGAGCAACATGACCGGGAGGTACAACATCCACTGATCTGCCTCAGAGAGGAGAGGGTGCTGCGGATCAATGAGTACCAGCGGAAGCACCACGAAGAGCGCCGTCAGCCCCGTATGGAGCGCAAATATACCAAAGTCCAAACGAAGCAGGTTGGGGTTCCCTAGTACGTTCTTCAGCGCAGCAGGATTCATTTCGGCGTCACGATGGAAACGTGCTGGGACATCCGGTATCACTTTGTAGAGTACGCCAATGGCGACAATGGACAGGCCGGCTGTTAACCAAAATATTCCCTGTACCCCAATCCATTGTGCCAACGGCGCAGCTAAAACCAGTGAGACGCTAAAACTTACGCCAATGGTAATGCCGATAGTGGCCATAGCCTTGGTCCAGCGTTCTTCGCGCACCAGATCCGCGGTGAGCGCTATGATGGCGGCGGCAACGGCGCCTGCGCCCTGTATGATTCGCCCTACCAGCAACCATTCGATGCTGGTGGCCTGTGCGGAGATAACGCTTCCGATGGCAAAAATGAGGAGTCCCGCCGCAATGACGGGTTTTCTGCCCCATTTGTCTGACAGCCTGCCGAAGGGGATTTGAAAAATGGCCTGGGTCAGACCGTAAGCGCCAAGAGCAACACCAATGAGTATTGGATGGCGTATTGCCCCATGCAACCCGTGGGCATACACAGAAAACACTGGTAATACCAGAAACAAACCGAGCAGGCGTAAGCCAAATATCCCGGCCAAAGCAATAACGGATCGACGCTCACGGCCGTCCAGAGCATTTTGCAAGGTAGTCATATTTGTCCATCTCTAAGGATATTGGGCGCTGCCATGAAATAGTGATTTATGCTTATTAATGCGATTCGAATAGCTTTTTCGTCATTGCATTCCACTGCCCGCCTATCTTTACGTAGGCCTCTTTTGCTATTGCGCAGGAATGTAAAGACATATCGGGGTTGTGTCTAGCGCACCAACTGAGTTGAGAATGCAGGGCTTCAGTATTTTTTGTCCGTGAGAACCATGTCGCGCTCTTATGCGAATACGGCGACTCATTAGACGTCACGCCAGAGCACCCAGCCAGAACCAACATAGAAAACAGACAAATGTGGGCGGTATTGCGGTATGGCATTGCTAGATACCTTATCGTGGTTCAATATCCCGTCATATTGACAAGATATGATGTTCTGGGTTCCCTCGTCATCTTAATCGTGGAATATATTTCACCAAACGAAGCTTTGTTGTATGGGATGTAAAGACTACTTGCCATCCATTCCTTCGTCGGCGATATAATCGTTTTCAGGAGCGGGACACCCATTGCAACGCGATGGCCCAGTATGGATGCTGGCCCGCGAAAATACTCATGGCGTGCGGCAAAAACAGTCAGGGCTATGGCCGAGAAGGAACCATACACCATGTACTACCTCCGGAACCCGCAGAGGATATCGAAAACGACTGGGGAATAATGACCCTCCCCCGGTCTTCCGGCGCCCGGTTAAGAGCATACACTCTTGACCTGAGATGAGCGAATGAAAGCCCGCCAGAAGGCAGCTCGGAGGCGGTGCAACGATAAACTCAAGAAGCGCGAGGCAAGATTGTGATGGTGGATACCCATAACAGGATCAGGAAACGTGCGTTGTTAACGATTCGATGGAAGTTGCGCTCTCGCCCCCCGTCCAACCGATAGATTCATTGCACAGACTGGTCTTCGAGGTACTTGCCCCGAAGGAATGCAGGGTGAGGATCTGGCCTGCGCTAAGCACGAAATGGCGTAATTGGGCAGTTGCGCTCCCAGAACGCGTTTGTGCCCAAGATCGCGATGGTGTTCAATGGGCGCGTTCCAGAGGGGGGAGTCCGCCTTTTTGTCCTCCGTCCCGACGGTGCGGCTACGCAGATCGACCACGGGGCACTTGCCGGCGCGAACACGGCATCCTCGATCTGCGGCGGTGTGCCGAAAGCGCCGGATCTGGCAGATCGAGCGACAGGCAGGCGAATCCACCCATCGGAGTGCATGCGCGTGAGCGCCACGCGAGTTGCTTGCAAAGCCTGAGCGAAAGTTGATAGTGGCTCAGCGACGGGTTCCTGTCGACAAGCTTTGCGATCAGGTCGATCTCCGAGGGCGTGAACGTACATCCGCAGTAGCGTATGAGAGAGCGACCTGGACACGATCGCAGCGCGAAGTAACAGGGGATGATGTAAGACCTGAGACGCGAGCGCCCGAACGATGGCGTTGCGCCCATGGGCTCAACGCACCCGGCATGGCGCCCTGAAGGATCCTATAGGCAAGAGAGACGCGCCTCGCGCGCACCCTGCCCGCTATGCCGAATAGAGGGTCGTGGCGTAGCACCCCTGCATGAAAGAGACCCCTTGAGCCTGAAGCCACGAGACCTCACAGCTTCCCTCCACTCCCATCGCCACAAGCTCGATATGGAAGTCGCGGGCAACGGAAAGAACCCCCTTCACAACCGCTTGCTTGCTGCGGCTTTCACCGATGCCGCACACCAGAGAGGCATCGATCTTGATGATGTCGGGATGAAAATCCGCGAGCACGCCCAGTCCCGCGTAACCGACACCAAAATGATCCAAGGCGACAGCGAACCCGGCCGTGCGATAGTCCGCCAAGGCCTTGCGTGCCACGGCCTGGCCGGGAACCCAGCCCTCATAAGGTATCTCGAAAATCAAACGCTCCGCCGGGAGGTCCGCGCGTTGCGCCGCATCAAGAAGCGCTTCCACCACCCGTGCCCCGCCATGAGCCCCGATTTGCGGGAGATCGATAGCCAACCGGGTCGCAACCCCCAGGTACCGTGCCGCCTGGATGACGCCCTGGGCCCAGTCATCGACGACGCTCGCCAAAGACGCACCGGGATCCACCGCAAGCCGTACCAATGCTTCTTGCGCGTAAACGCGCCGGGCAGCCACATCGACAATGGGATCGAACGCCCACGCGCACGGGGTGCGCATAAGAGACCCGGGGGCAGCGCACCCCGTGATCGTTTCCGCCTCGCTTACCGTCGCGCCAACACATATCCTACCGCGCTCCCGAGCCAAGATATCGGTCCGCGCGTCTGAGACAAAGGCCAATATTCCACTCATATCTGCCGGCACGGCACATCACCTGAGAAGAGAGACCCCAAACCCATGGCTTGAGACAGTCGACAAGCGTCGACATGAACCCTGGGAGAAACTTCAGCGAATGAAATCGACGCAGGCCTGTACATTCCCCGCACAGACGCGCGCCTTGTTACGCCCAGTTTTTACATCCTTATGCCGGGCTACCACCCCGAATCCCGCGCATCCCTTTACAAAGCGGCTTGCGCGCCAAAATCTTGATCCATGAAACGTACTATACAGGCGCCAGTATTGTCCGGTGTTGACCATGTTACACTCTATATATCAAGGTGTTATCATGCCTGTATCGCAACCAGCAGGGCTGCGGTCATGGGCCACATCGGGGACCCTGTGACGCGCGGAGTGCCCGCAGAGTCCAGGCGCCCCTGAAAAGTGACCTCCGCGGCACGGGAAGCGAGCGCACCGGTAATAGACAGGGCGGCCCGAGACCACGGATCGCATCCGCGTCATTCATCGCCATGAGGAGTGGTCAGGATCAAAGAACGACGCCATCGCACGGGGGCCGTTGAGGTCGCCATTCTCGGTCCGCTCGTATTACGCGTGGATGGGCGCGATCGGCCCTCTCCGCCGCCTGCAGCGCGCCGCCTACTCATTTACTTGGCCTTCGAGAACGACATGCGCTCGCGCGACACCCTGACGTCGCTGCTGTGGCCGGGCATGGCGAAAGACCGCGCGCGAGCGCGCCTGAGCCAGGCGCTCCATCAACTCAAATCCGCGCTTGGCCGCTACGGCCAGCACATCCTACGCGTGGAAGGTGACGCGATCGGTCTCTGGCCCCACACCTATTCGTTTGATGCACGGACCTTTCGGGAACTCGCGGTCTCGACTCGCAAGGCCGATCATGGGCAGGCCCTTAAGCTCGTACGCGGGGAACTGTGCGTGCACGGCAAGCATGACAACGCGCGCTGGCAATCCTGGTTCGGGGCGCATGCACGCACGCTGGAAGGGCTAGGCGCCGATCTCTTTCAGCAAGCGGTGCTTGATGCCCGGGAACGCGGGTCATTGACGCGGGCCCAAGAGATCGCCGATCAATGGATCGCGTTTTCCCCATTCGACGAACCCGCGCATCTCGCCCTCATGGAGGTGCTTTCCGAATCGGGGCTCGAGAATGCCGCACGAGCCCATGGGGAAATCTTCATCCGCCGACTCGCCGAGGAACGTGGACAGCGTCCAGGGGAAGCGCTCGCGACCTTTCGTCAACGGCTTGCAGACAGGATCGAACCGCGCGCCTACCAGGAATCCGTGAACCGGGGTGCACCCGGTTTCCATAAGGGCATGGTGGCGATAGTTGCCTGCTATTTGCGCGAGACCCTCGAAGATGCAGAGATCTTGGTCGTACGCTACTACCCACACTTGGTCGATATGGCGCGGATCTTCGGGGGGGTCGCGGCCTTGAATCCCAACGGCTCTCTGGAGATTCGCCTTTACGACCAGGAAGATGGCGCGAGACGGGCGGCGGAATGCGCGATGCGCATCCAGTCTAGGCTCGGTCCGCATGCCCTTCGTGGCGTGGGCGTCCATTGCGGCATGGCGCTCGTTATGGACGATGCAAACCCACAGATCATGGGCGACGTCTCACGGACCGCCCATGACTTGGCATTGCGGGGCGCAGGCCAGATTCTGGTCTCTGGGGCGATTCGCGCGGCCGCGCCAGTGGCATTTCACTATAGCCAAGCCGCATCGCCGGAGGCCACGGGCCTCGACGCCTTCCGAATTGCCACGACCGGGAAAAGGCCCGCAACAGAGGTCCTACGCACCTTCGGTCGCGAGAACGAGCAGCGCGTGCTGCGCGCGGCTTGGGCACGGGCCCTCAGGTCCGGCCGCGGCACGCTCATCCACGTCTACGGCGAACCTGGTATCGGTAAGACCCACCTTTTACGCCAGTTCTGCCAAGACCTTCCGGCAGGCACCGTGATCCGCCACTACCATTGCACGCCTGAGCATCAGAGGAGTGTCCTTGGGCCGATCGCCGAGGTTGTTCGAAATATCCTCAAGGGCCCGAATGGATCCACTCTTGACTATCCCGACCTCCAGGCGCGCCTCGGCGAACGAGGCATAGCCGACACATGGCTTGTGGAGGTGTTGGCCGCCTGGCTCGGCATTCCCGTGCCCGCCCCCATGATCGAGACGCAGTCCGTGACCACCGATTACAAAGAGGTCTTATACGAAAGCGTCCTGGACATCCTCGCGGGCGATCTTGGCCGCGCGGCCCGCATCGTCATTGCCGACGATACCCAATGGGCGGATCCGAGTTCCCTGGAACTGCTGTCGCTCTTCATAAAAAAAATGGCATCTATGCCCTGCCTGTTGATTCTTGCCTCCCGCGAACGCCCCGTCATACCGAGGGCCACGGGCAATGCGCCGATCGAAATGCTACTGAAACCCCTGTCCGAGGTCGCGGCCGCACAGCTCATCCTGGATCTCGCGCCCGATACACCAGTAGCAGTCCGACGGAACATCGTCGACCGGGGCGCCGGCACGCCACTGTTCTTAAAGGCGATCGCCGGCCTCGCCAATCTCACCGACCCAGTAAACGGCGCCCAAACGTCTGTCCCGAACAGTCTCCAGGAAATGTTGATCGGGCGTATCTATGCGCTCGGTCCGGCGGCGCACGTCGCCCAAGCCGCATCCATACTCGGGCACTCCTTCCGGGCCGATCACCTCGCCCACATCCACGACTCCTCGCCTACGGAGCTCTCTCGATCCCTGGGGGCGCTCAAGGACGCCGGCATCCTGATCTCGGGGGACGATCAGCACATGCGATTTGCGCACGCGCTGTATTTCGATGCGGCGAGAGCCACTGTGCCCGCGGAACAGGGGCGCATCTGGCATCAGAAAGCGGCGTTGTTCTTCAGTCAAGACGCGCGCTGGAGCGCCACCCAGCCTGAGCGTTTGGCCGAACATTTCTATCGCGGCGGGATTTTTGAGGAAGCGCTCGCCTACTGGCGTATCGCCGCTCGACGCGCCGCGACCCTGCTCGCTCCACAAAATGCCCTACTCCACCTCACCGCCGCCCTCCAAGCGATCGAGGGGCAGACTACGCCCCAAGCCTTCTGGCGCCAGGAGTTGGCGATCCGCTGTGATTTCATGGCGACCAGCTGGGGAGTCGAAGGGTTTTCCAGCGTGCGGGTGCGGGCCAACCTGACGCGCCTGCTCGCTCTCTGCGAACAACACGACGTGAGCGGGCCAGCCCGTTATCTCGTCTTGCGCGGCGCCTGGCTTGACGCCTTCGGATTCGGGGACATGCGCGAGGCCGAACGCGCGGGGAACATCCTCGCCGATGCCGCGAGCGAATGCGAGGACCCCGAATTCGGAATCGCCGCCGGACGTTTCGCCCAAGGCGTCGCTCTTCTCTGGCAGGGGCGGATCGACGACACCGCAAGGGTCCTGGAAGACGGAATTCGCCACTGTCGACCTGAGTTCCACGCCCTCAGTCGCAAGCTCCTGGGCGAGGATATCGCCGTGAGCCTGCGCGCCTATCAGGCCATAAGCCATCTCACTCAAGGATACGTGGAGAGAAGTCTTACCGGCATCGATGCCCTGGTCGCTGAGGCGGAGGCCTCCGGCGTCCATGCCAGCATCGCCTACACACTCACAATCAATGGCGCCTTGGCCTTCTTTCAGCGCGATCTCGATCGGGCGGCGCGGGTCGTGGAACGCCTCGAGCAGGTCTGCGCGGAAGCCTCGCTCACCTTATGGGACACTGTGGCGTCCGTCTACCGCGCCTGGGTGGAGGCCGAGTCTGGCCGCTGGACACAAGATGCGGCCGATCAGTTGCGGATTGCCCTCGCAAACATCGAGGCCATGTGGCGTAGCGGACTCTCCTTCTGCTCGACCATCCAATGCGCGGCCCTCCTCGCGGCGGGGGACCCACACTTCCCCGCCGCCGCGCGCGCCGCGCAGACTCGTATCGACGCCACCGGGGCGTTTTTCATGCTGCCGGACCTTTTACTGCAAGAAGGCCTCTGGCACCGGCGGTTTGGCGATCCGAAGATGAAAACGAGGGCGCGCATTCTCGTACAACAGGCTGAGACACTGGCCCGGAAACAGGGCAACCGTTCATTTGCCGCCAGGGCGCGCGATACAGCCGCGCAATGGAAGGATACTGACCGGCGACCCGCACGCGCTCAAGGCGTCCTATCGAAACCCGCCCTAAGATCCTAGGCGCAGACTCGAGTCCCCACACCTAGTCCCGATCGAGATCCACCCCCATTAGCCGCGCACCCCAAGCCCCGCGACGCCCACCGGGGATCACTTGCGCGTCAGCTTCGGCCCGACGGTGTCTGGGTGAGAACAAGGAAGGTCGCGTCGCCGACGAAGCGGTCCACATCTACGCCCCTATACGACCAGACGATGGCCGTTCAGCGCGCTTCAACAGCCTACGAGCCCTGACGACTGTGCCCCTGCGGTGTGGCGCCTCCGCTGGCCCGCGCGACCATCAATCAATGCATCATCATAAAACGCATGGGCGGCATACGATGATAGATATGGACAAGCTTGTGCCACTGATCAGATGAAAGCGTCTTGTGCACGATACGCACCTGGGCGACCTCAAGACGCAAGAGCCGCCCATGGTCTCGATCGAGGCGCTTCACGAGCGCCCCGACCGCTCCTCGATCGGCCCCGCGCAAAAGTGCCGCGCGGAGCGCCAGCTTATCGCGGCGCACGCGCTTCATGAGCGGCACGGCAATATGCATGTGGCGGTTGTGCCAGATGGCGAGCGCGCTCACTTGGCGGTCACTCAGGTGCAGGGTATATGACCGCATCTCGGCCAAGGGCAAGAGCATCGGGATCATGGGATGACGGGAGAACCGATGGGGCATGGCTATATGACAGCCCAGCGGGGGCGAAGATGTCGGCTTCATGGGCGACATGGCGCACGCCATCTGCGTGGACAACACACCGAGCAACGCGACCCTTAACCACGTTTTCAGCATGGGACACTCCTTCATCGAGACGAAACCATAACGGCCTGCCCTATTATGCCGCCCCGCGGCGCGCGGGGGGAGGGCCGAGAGACGGGGCTCGCCCCAAGGGGCCAACGCGCATGAACACACCTTAGTGGCGTCCATTAAGGCCGTCGGGCCTGGCGGTATATTCCCGCAAGTAATCGCGGAACGCACGCGCTACGACTGATAGCGCCTTACCTTTGCGGTTCACGATGTACCACGACCGTACGATCGGCAGACCCTCGACATCCAGTATGCCGAGGTGCCCCGAGGCGAGTTCCATGGATATCGTGTGGCGCGACAGGATCGAGATGCCAAAATGCACCAGGATCGCCTGCTTGATCGCCTCATTGCTCTCGAGCTCCATGCGGGCGCGCACCTTGAGACCCTGCTCGGCAAAAAGGCGCTCCATCGCCGCGCGCGTACCGGAACCCGGCTCCCGCAGAAGAAAAGGTTCCTCGGCCAAACGGCGCAACGGTATCTGCACCTGACTCATGAGAGGATGATCCTTGGAGGCCACAGCCACGAGCGGATTGTCGAGAAAGGCTTCGGCTTCAACCTCCCCCTCCTCGGGCGGCTGGCCCAGGATATAGAAATCGTCTTCATTCGCCGCAAGCCGTTCGATCATGTGCGCCCGGTTGCAGACCTTGAGGGATGCCTCGACGGCAGGATGCCGTTCGCAAAAGCGCCCAAGAAGTCCCGGCGCGAAATATTTGGCCGTGGTCACGACGGCAAGGCTTAGGGAACCGCTCTTGAGGCCCTCGAGATTTGCGAGCGTCATATCGAAACGGGCCAGATCGCCGAAGATTTCGCGGGTCGTCTTGTGCAGTTCGCGGCCGATGTCGGTCGGGAAGACGCGCTTTCCGATATGTTCGAACAGGGGGTGGCCTACCGCATCCGTCAGCTTCTTCATTTGCATGGAGACGGTCGGTTGGGTCAAAAACAGGTGCTCGGCAGCCTTACGAAAACTGCCAAACCGCATAATGGCGTCGAAGACTTCCAACTGCCGAATGGTGCCATGGCGCATGACGGCTCCTTCAGGCCCCAGGGGCCACACGGAACGCCCTACGTCCCCCGCGTCCTTGGGAGATAGGTATCAGAGATAGCCTATCATCTATCCTTTCGATAGAAAACAACGACTATCGTCAATGCACCGCCGGGAGCAGGATACGCACTCGAAGGCCCCCACAGTCGAGGGCCCCGAAGGATCGGAGCAGTCCCTTCTCGACATCTGATGATGCATCATCATCCAGGGAGACGATATGGCCACGCACACGATGAAAGGCAAAGAACGCTACAAATCCGGTGTGATCCCCTACAAACAAATGGGCTACTGGGAGCCGGACTATAAACCCAAGGATACCGATGTCATCGCTTTGTTTCGCATTACGCCACAACCGGGCGTCGATGCCGACGAGGCGGCCGCGGCCGTCGCCGGGGAATCGTCCACGGCCACCTGGACCGTGGTGTGGACCGACCGCTTGACCGCCTGCGAACTCTACCGCGCCAAGGCCTTTCACATCGATCAGGTTCCGAATACCGGCGAAGGCACCAAGGTCGAGGCGCAATACTTCGCCTACATCGCCTACGACATCGATCTATTCGAGCCCGGATCGATCGCCAACCTCACGGCCTCCATCATCGGCAACGTGTTCGGGTTCAAGGCCGTGAAGGCCTTGCGCCTCGAAGACATGCGCATCCCGGTCGCCTACCTGAAAACCTTCCAGGGACCAGCCACCGGCATCGTCGTTGAACGCGAACGTCTCGACAAATTCGGTCGCCCACTCCTGGGCGCGACCACAAAACCCAAGCTTGGGCTCTCAGGGCGCAACTACGGCCGCGTAGTCTATGAGGCGTTGAAGGGCGGTCTCGATTTCGTGAAGGACGACGAGAACATCAACTCGCAACCCTTTATGCATTGGCGTGACCGCTTCCTCTATTGCATGGAGGCCGTCAACCGCGCCTCGGCGGCCAGCGGCGAGGTGAAGGGTCATTACCTGAACGTCACCGCGGGCACCATGGAGGACATGTACGAACGCGCCGAGTTTGCAAAATCCTTGGGCTCTCTTATCGTCATGATCGACCTCGTGATCGGCTATACCGCCATCCAGTCCATGGCCAAATGGGCGCGCAAGAACGACATGATCCTGCACCTGCACCGCGCCGGGAACTCGACCTACTCGCGCCAAAAGAATCATGGCATGAACTTTCGAGTCATCTGCAAGTGGATGCGGATGGCAGGCGTCGATCACATCCATGCAGGCACAGTGGTCGGCAAGCTCGAAGGCGATCCGCTCATGATCAAGGGCTTTTATGACACGCTGCGCGACTCCCGCACACCCAAAAGCCTCGAGCACGGTCTGTTCTTCGAGCAGGACTGGGCGTCTCTGAACCGCGTCATGCCGGTGGCCTCGGGCGGTATACACGCAGGCCAGATGCACCAGCTCATACACTATCTCGGAGAGGACGTCGTGCTGCAGTTTGGCGGCGGGACCATAGGCCACCCCATGGGCATCCAGGCGGGCGCGACGGCCAATCGCGTCGCCCTCGAGGCCATGATTCTGGCGCGCAACGAAGGACGCGACTACCTGAAAGAGGGGCCGGAGATTCTCGACGCGGCGGCCAAGGGCTGCTCGCCTTTGCGGGCAGCGCTCGACACCTGGAAGGACATCACCTTCAACTACGACTCGACCGACACGGCCGACTTCGTGCCGACGGCCACACCGAGCGTCTGATCGCAACCCAGAGGAGACCGCATCCATGATGACCAACCCCAGCAACCGGCTCACGCAGGGGCAATTCTCGTTCCTCCCCGACCTGACGGACGCCCAGATCACGGCGCAGATCAAATACGCCCTCAAGAACGGCTGGGCCATCGGCGTCGAATACACGGACGATCCGCATCCGCGCAACGTCTATTGGGAAATGTTCGGCATGCCCATGTTTGATCTAAAGGACCCGGCGGGCATCCTGATGGAGATCAATAACTGTCGCAAGACCTTTCCCAACCACTATGTGCGCGTCACGGCATTCGACTCAACTCCCGGGTGGGAAACGCCGCGTATGTCCTACATCGTCAATCGGCCCAAAACGGAGCCGGGCTTCGGCCTCGTGCGCCAGGAGGGCGACGGTCGCCGGATCCATTATACGGTCCATAGCTACGCGACGGACAAACCGGAGACCGAGCGGTACTGACGCCCGCCAGAGTCAGGGCGACGAGCGCGGCCGGGTGGCCGGTCGTCGCCCGCCCTCTGTAAGGACCGGCCGCCGCCCGAGGAGGCACTATGAGCGCTCGCGATGAATCCGCAGACTCGGGGACCGGGGCCCCAGGGGACAACGCGGCAATCGACCTCGAAGCGGAATTCCAGGATTCCCACGTCCAAGAGGTGCTCGATAAACTCGATCGCGAACTCATCGGACTCTTACCCGTCAAGACGCGCATACGCGAGATCGCGGCGCTCCTGCTCGTCGATCGGCTGCGCAAACGCTTTGCGCTGACGGCGGGCACCCCGACCCTGCACATGTCCTTTACCGGCAATCCCGGCACCGGCAAGACCACGGTCGCCCTGCGAATGGCCGAAATCCTGCATCGCCTGGGCTATGTCCGCGAAGGCCACCTAATCGCAGTCACGCGCGACGACCTGGTGGGACAATACATCGGACACACCGCCCCCAAAACCCGCGAGGTCATCAAGAAGGCCATGGGCGGCGTCCTGTTCATCGACGAAGCCTACTATCTCTACAAGCCCGAGAATGAACGCGACTACGGACAGGAGTCCATCGAGATCCTGCTGCAAGTCATGGAAAACAATCGCGATGATCTCGTGGTGATACTGGCCGGTTACAGGGACAAGATGGATCGCTTTTTCCTGAGCAACCCCGGCATGCGATCACG
>JAKAXK010000192.1 GCA_021827145.1 Pseudomonadota bacterium | reverse complement strand
GTCGTGGAAGGTGGCGCCCCGCACGGGAATCACCTCGCGGGTGTAGGTGAGGGCCGCGGTCGTGTGGCGGCTGATCCGATACCGCATCCCCGCACCAAACGAAGTGGCGAAGGGGTTACCGCCCGGCGCAGCGGACGGGAGGCCCGTGGTGGATCCCCCGACACCCCCGATGCCCGCGTGCGCGGCCAAGGCCCAGCGTGGATTGAGCGCGACCCGTGCCCGCAACCCCACGAACCCGTAGCCCATCAGAACCCCGCGCACGGGGAGATCGGTGGTCGTGGTGGTGGGAGTAATCTGGCCGGTGCTGGTGTTGACCGAGTAGGCTGTGGTCGTGCTGGTCACCCCGGACAGGGAGGCCAGGTCGATCATCCCCAGCGACGCGTAGGGGCTCAGGGCGGCATGGGGGTTAGCCACGGCGCGGACCCTAAAGGTTTCCAGGGACGCGCCCGCACCGCGGGCATACGACACTCCCGCACGGATGCCGACCCCACGGTACTGCCCGCCCACGCCCAAGCGCAGACCGGGCATGTTGGCGCTGGCGCCGGCCAGGGCCGCGTGAGTTTCAGAGACGCCAAGGCGAAGGGTGCCGGGGGCGTTATGGGCCAGGGCGACGGTTGGGGCCAGGGCCAGGGCAAAAATTGCAATTCCAAGCTTGTTCATGGTGAGTACTCCTTAGATGGGCCGCCCGATGCGGCCCTGCCCTCTTAGCTGCGGGCGCGGAAATTCAAAGCGCCCCGCGATCAACGCCACCAGTTTTTCCCCACTCACAACCACCACGCCTGATCCCCGCCGCGCATCCCAGGAGGCCGCGCCCGTGCGGCCGGTGTGGATGAAAAAGCCGAGGTGGGGATAGATCAGGTGCGCGAAGTCCGCGACGTGGGTAGGGTCAATCGAGTTCCGGTACCGCTTGCATTGAACAGGGCACCAATATGGGTGGCCGGGGGGCCGGGTGTGGCCGTCAATGCCCCCGTCACCTGAGTAGCGGGTACCGCGCTTCACATGCCAGCCCATGTCTACAAAGGCTTGCAGGGTGAGTTCTTCAAAGGCCAAGGCGTCGATCTTTCTGAGGTACCCGAACACCCGCGCGGGGCCGGACGGCTCCTGAAGCCACGGGCGGATCTTGCGCAGGACGCGTCGGGCCGACCGAATGCGACGGCGGTGCGAGCGGGGGAGAAATAAGCAGCGGATACGGTCTCTGGTACGAAGGGAAAAGATCATCGGTCGATCTCCATTTCTTTTTCAAGGCGGGCTTGCTCGATCTCTAAGGGGCGGGCGTCGCGGGCGCGGGCGAGGTCGCCGTGGTGGCCGAGGTCACGCGCGGCTTCCGCGCGGAGGGTTTCTAGGGATTCGATGTCGAGCGTCTGCGAGGTTTTTGCGGCGGCTAAGGCGTGCTCGCGCTCTGCGGTTTTTGCCCAGGTTTTTTCCAACGTGGGGCCATGATCGGTGTAGACCGTTAGGGTTTCCCGTTCCCGGGACGCGGCGACGTACGCCGTCTGTGCCGTCGCCATTCTGGAGGCCTCACCGGCCACGATGACGTGATCGACCGTCGCGCCCTGGGAGGCATGGATCGTGCGACACCAGCCGTAGTCCACGGTCTGGCCGTGCGCGGGGTCGATGGTGATCTCTTTCCCCGAGTCGAGTCGGGCGATCGGCTTGCCATCCTCGATGCGGTCGATCGTGGCCGCCTCACCGTTGCGAATGCGATCCACCCCCCGCTGGTTCTCATGGAACACAATTTTGTCACCGGGTGACAATTCCATATCCCGCGGTTGATAGACCCCCATGGGGGGTTTCTGGATAGGGTTCCAGTCGCGGGATTCACCCTCTGGATTAGTGACTGTAACGGACTTCCCATTGACCCCCTGCACCTTGTATTCAATCGTGTGGCGCGACCGGCCCCGCCCCTCTTCCAGGCGAATCACCATGCCTGGTCTGTAGGACTCGGCGCGCGCCTGCTGCTCCCTGGTGAGTCCCGCTTTGTCGAGAGCCACGACTGTCACGGCGGCATCGCGGGACACGGCACCTTGCTCACGCAACCCCTCGCGGATCTTCGTATTGATCTGTTGACGAAGGTCGTTGGTGCCGGTCACGACCAGGGTTCGTCCCCGCGCCTCCGTGTCGCGTTTCAGGTAGTCGCCCGCCGTCGCCCGCGCGATCGCCGCGCGTTTTTCTTGGGTGGTCGGCTTCTCATCCTCCGCCCCATCGCGCTTGGGGATCGCAACCTCGTGCATATAGGGGCGAGCCAGGGCCGCGCCCTGGGCGGCCTCGCCCCTGGCGAAGGCCTGCGCGATCTCGCGCAGCTGCGGGTCGCGTTGACGCTGAATTTCATCAATGGTGGCGTGCTGTATGGCGTGAGTTTCCAGCATTTGCTGAAAGGGACTGCCAGCTTCCACGGCGCTCAATTGCCGGGGGTCGCCGACCATCAGGAGACGGGCGCCTTCGACATCGATGCGCTTGAGAAGCGCGTCCATGTCGCGGCCGCTGACCATGCCCGCTTCGTCCAGTACGTAGATTCGACGGGCGTTCGAGGTTGACTTGCTCGCCAACAATGACGCCAGGGTGCGCGTGTCGTCAGCCCCGGCGCTTTGCAGTTCGTGGCTGGCGGCCGCGCTGGGGGCGATACCAACGACTTCATACCCATGGGCTTTGGCGGCCTCGACCGTACCAGACATGCTGGTCGTCTTGCCCGCGCCCGCCGCTCCCACGACGCCCACCACGCGGTCGGGTGACGTGAGGGACAAAGCGAGAGCGGCCCGCTGGCCGTCGCTGTAATGAAACCCCTGCGCGGCCTCGCGCCGACCTATGTAGGCGTCGGCATCGTCCGCCGTCATAAGCGGAGCGGCTTGGCCGTGACCCGCGCGGGCCCGCGCCAGGATCTCTTGCTCGCGGTAGAGCGCATCGCGCGTGGTGAGCTTGCCACCGCCCACGTCGATGACAGCGCCATCGGCGGTTATGGACGCGTCGATTGCTTCTAGGGTGGTGCCGCCCATACCCGCTTTCAAAGCCTCAAGGCGCGTGGCGTTTTTCCCGAACACGCTTTCACGTTCGCCCAGGTGGCGGGCGGCGCTTTTGATTGCCTCATCGGTCAGATCCGGGGCCTCAATGAGGCCGCGGGCACGGGCCTCGGCCACAACGGCGTCCAGGTCGAGACCTGCTTCCCGAATGCGGGACCGCCACTCCCAGCGTTGCTCGTCCTGCCCGGCCTGCGCCTTGCCGCCACGCGTCGCAAGGCAGGCGGCCTCCTTCTGCGCGTCCGTCGCGGTCTCGGGGTCGAGGCCCCGTGCGCGCAGGGCTCCGTCGATTTGTGCGGAGCGGCGGGAGAACCCTTCCACCACCGTTTGAGGGATTGCCGCGAACTCCCAGCCGTCTTTGGTTTGCCGAATCTCATACCCGAGCGCTTGAGCGCCCTTGGCGAGAAAGGCTTTTTGGGCGAAATCCGCCAGCTTGGCCAACTCCATCTGGCGACCAAAATCGAGGTCGAGTCGCACCCAGGTGCCGTCCGCGCGTTGGGTCATGTTGCAGG
>JAKAXK010000191.1 GCA_021827145.1 Pseudomonadota bacterium | reverse complement strand
ACTGCCCGTTTCCTCGGCATAGTAATCTCGTCGTTGCACGGCCACGGCCCAAGCGTCATGGGCCTGGGCTTGTCGAATGACTAAGGATTCCGTACCGAAACATCCTCTCTATTTCGCGCTCTGCCGGGGGGCCGACCCCACAAAAGGGCTAGAGGGCGCGACGCCACAAATCTATCCATGCCAGCTTACCAGGCGTTTATCTAGGATCCATGTTACACCTCGCGAGCAAGAACGCTGGCGCGGAGAATAGAGAATAGCCACCATTGGACCGAAAAGCGGTTGGCGCGAAATAATTCTCTTCGCGCTATCATTGCCCAACCCGAGCGTCCCGCACTTCAACGCAGATCCTCCCGGGACTCTCGCCCCCATAAGCCCCACAACGAGAGGCACCAACCGTAGCGGACCTGACAGGCAAAACGCCATGGTGTCTATTCCGACCACTTCACCCCATCGGCATAAACGGATTCCGTATGACGACGTCTCCCATCCGCTGTCCGGCGTTCAAATCCTCCGTCCATAGCACCGATGCTTGGGCCTTTTGCGCCGCGGTGACTATCAGGGCATCCCAAAACGATAGTCGATATCGCTCGGCTTGTTCCATCGCGCGGAGGAGGTCCGGCGGTTCCACGATCATGATGGGCCACTGAAGATATTGCTGGACAATGTCCCGCGCGCGTACCGCGTCGTGCGTGACTCGGACAGCATTGACGTAAAACTCCTGGAGGACTTGGGTACTGAGACATCCGCGGCGACTCGCCCACAACGCCGTGAGTAGGCTCTGCGCCCGTTCTCGTTTCTCCGGTGGCGCGGTGCTGTCATGGGCATACAGCAAGACATTCGTATCACAAAACTCAACGTCGCTCATGCAGTTGTTCTCGCGTCAGGCGCCCCTGGTCCATGTGGAGCACCAGACCTTCGTGCATGTAGGCGACAGCTCGCGCATACGCCGCCTCATACTCTGCAGTCGAAACGCCTGCCACACGGTCGAGGTATCGCTCCACGTCCTCCAGAGTGTCCTCCGGCAAACTCGCAATCCGTCGCATTAACTCGTCCCGTAAGGCCAATGGACACCCACCTCCTCGGAATCGTCTGCCTATCCCGATTATACCCGCGCACGGAAGCGCTCTCAAGCAAAGCACACCCCCTTTGCCAGAAAATTGCGCTAGGTCGCTAACCGGCCCGTTAGCGCATCAACGATGGGCTGGTTGTTGGTGCGCAATGTTGGTCAGCACCGGCGCGACGAGCACACTTCCGCCTACTGCATTTTTCGTTCCGTTACTACACGAACCCCAAATACTGCGAAACGACGGCACGGGCCGCAATTTGGCCCATCTGGTCCACTTGCGCGGTCAGTCCGTGGGTTGAGACACCCGCCGGGATGACGGTCGGCAAGATTTGCGGGGCCGGGGTGCCGGGTACGCCGAATGCGTAGCCGCGCACGGTCGGGATGGTCTGCCCGTTACTCCACTTGCCGGGCTGGTCCCAACTGGCCGGCCACGACGGCCACGGGCCGCTCGTCACCGTTTCTTGCTGACCGCTGGCGAGCGTCACGACCGTGGCGGTGTAATTCGACGGCACCTTGACTGATTTCGATCGATGAGACACGGGTGGTGTCTTCAATGCGGGCGTCTTCGGGGTGGCCGATTTCTTCGGGGGGTGGTGAGCCCCCACCGCCGTTGTAGCGTGGACGGTGCCGCACCCCGTCGCAAGCAGCGCCACAGCGCCGACCGCTATCCAGTAAATATGATGAGCTTTCAAACACGAGCCTCCATTCCAGGTGCTTGACCCGCACTCACTCACCGATTAATGTCTTGGCGGTGGTGCCGTTTGAATGGTCAGGTTGTCCCCTGAATTTATTGGGTTGAGTAATCGGCATAATGGTATCACCCGGCACAGGAGACCTATTAATCCGTGGACGGTATTTGGCCAACCACGTGTACTCAGGCGGCGTGTTCCGCGACCCACTCGCGCAATCGAGGCCATGTTTCGGATGTCGGCCCGTCGTTGTCCCAAACCCAGTCCGCGAACTCGCGCAGCAAACGCACTTCTTGTTCCGTGCGATGCTGCCCCGCGTCTTCGCCTAACATGGCCCCGTCCCGCTCGCGCAGGCGTTGCATACGGATGGTGTCGGGGGTGTGACAATAAACCAGCAGGGCATCCGGCCAGAGCGTCCGAAACCGCGTCCACTCGCTCCAGAGCCGCACGTCGGGTACGACCACCGCCGGGGCATTGGTCTTCGCCCGCGCAACCAACGCATTCACAAGAGCGTCAATGTCCATCGCGCGGAACGCATCTCCCACGATTTGCTTGGCGCGCCGTAGCACGGCGCCCGGGGCCACACCTTCGCCGATCAAACGATTCATCACATCCTGCCAGGCGGGCGTATCCAGGGTGGCGATGATGGGATCGGCCAAATGATGGATGGCCACTCCGAACTCGCCAGCTAACATCCGCGCGGCGGTATCCTTGCCGGAGCCCGCAGGGCCTGCGAGCAAGATAGGTCGCATAAACACTCCTCCTGTTTCGCAAAAAGAGACAACCCCAGCTGGCGGCTGGGGCTCTGGGCGATAAAGCTACAAACGTGGGCCCCGCGGGGCCTCCGGGTTGGGGGTGATTCGCAGGACCTCTTCATCCAAGTGCGCTGCTCCTTTCGCCAATGCTATCTTTGTGAGCGAATACCCATAGCCATCAGCCCGCTGAATGCAGGTGCAGAAGCGATGGGAGATCCCTTGAACGAGTCCTGAGGCCGTTTTGATGTTGAAACTTCCGCTCGCCCGTACCGCTACGCGTCCGACATACGTGCCGGTTTTCTTTCCCTTGGTGACAACGGCCTTCACCATATCCCCAGTCTGGAATCCCTTCGCGGCCTTCTGCCGCAAGAGATATCCCCGAGGAAAGCCATATTGGTTGAGACGTGTGCGCTGATAGGTGCCGCGTCCGGTGGCTTGGATGCTCAGCACAGGTTGTTGCCAGTGTTCTAGTGCATCCACCTGGCCGACACAGGCCGCGTCCAAACAATGGTCTTTGGGCACCTGTAATTGATGACGGTTAAACTTGGTGCGGCCACCACTGGCGGCCTCGACATCCAGTCCGGTTGCTTTAAGACGCTGAAACAAAGCCCAACGGGTACTATTCACGGCGGCCGCGTCCCGCAAGGGCGCTTTCGCCTGTGCCAAGATTTTACGGACCCGTTCCGGGTCTGTCGCCAGAAATTCTGCGAGAGACTTTGTGCCCTTGCGTTGATTACAAGGGACACACGCCAGCGTGAGGTTACTCACGCGGTTACTGCCACCTCGGGCTTTGGGATGCATATGCTCCATCTCTAGCGGCACGTTCTCTGCATCACAATACGCACATTTGCGTTCCCACTTCTCCAACAGATACTCCCTGACCTCAAATCCAAACAGGGTACCTTGCTGGTACTCCGTGCCGCGGATTTCAGGATTCTGCATCTGCTGCATATCGAAGCGCACCAGTTCTTGAGAAATCGCCGTCACGGGTACCCAGCGCATCAGTCGCCTCAC
>JAKAXK010000190.1 GCA_021827145.1 Pseudomonadota bacterium | reverse complement strand
ACGGATCTTTCACAGCGCGCAATCCGAGCTCCTGATAGGCCAACACCAGTTGTTGGCGATCATGTAGAACCGCGCTTTTTTGGCACATGGTCGCGGCCTGATCATCACCGGGGCGCATAGCCCTGCTCCGCAAGCGCCTGACGCAGGCGCTCGGCGAGACGCTGCATGGCGCGGGCCTCGTCGTCGGAGACGGCGAGGCTTCGGTAGTGATCCCAGGTCGCGCGCTTTAGGAACTGGGCGAAGGCCCAGATCTCGGGAGGCGTTCCGTCGATAGGCAAGACGAGCAGGTCGGGGGTCGGCGCGGGATGGGGGCTATGCGCAGGGCCCTGGCGCGGGCTCACGGACGCCGCCCCTTCTTCTGCGCGGCACGCTGCTCGGCACGCTCCCGCGCCTCACGAGCTCGGAACGACTCGCCGTCGATCGCGAGGATCTCGGCGTGGTGGATGATGCGGTCGATCAGCGAGACCACGCAGGCGGCATTGGGGAAGACCTGGGACCATTCGGAGAACGGGCGGTTCGTGGTCAGCAACAGGCTTTTGTCCTCGTAGCGGCGGCTTACGACCTCAAAGAGCAGATCGGCATGGCGGTCGCCGTAGGCGAGGTAGCCCACCTCGTCAATGCAAAGGAGGTCGGGAGCGCCGTAGTGGCGCAGACGTCGCCGCAGGGCCGAGTCGCTGTCCAGGGCCGCGAGCTCGCCCAGCATCTGGCCCGCGCTCGTAAAGAGCACGGTGTGGCCGGCCAGGAGCGCCTGATGGGCGATGTTGCGGGCGAGCGTAGTCTTGCCCACCCCATTGGGGCCGATCAAGACGACGTTGTGCGCCTGCCTTACGAAGTCGAGCCCCATCAGATCGGCAACCGCCCCCTGATCGCATTGCTTGGGCCACGTCCAGTCGAAGTCGCACAAGGGCTTGAAGCGCCCGATCTTTGCTACGCGCAGCCGCCGCTCGAGGCTACGCCGGCGGCGCTCGTCCTCCTCCCAGGTCAGGAGTTGGGCCACCCACGGGGCGGTCCCCACGTCCGCCCAGTGGGCGACAAGCCCGTGCAAGGCGAGCGCCCGGGCGCGGGCCTGGAGGGCCGCGCTTCCGCCCCCTCCGGCGGTGTGGTCAGAAGTCGTCATGGTCATCCTCCGTCTGTGTCGGGCGCCTGAGCGCGTCATAGGCCGCAAGATCGGGCGTGCGCACCGCGACGTCGCGCGCCTTGATGTGCGGCGGCAAGGGCGTAAGCGGTGGCGGCTCGTGCCGGTCCTTGCGCGCACGCTCCAGGATCTTCTGGACCGCGTAGGGATGGGTCACTCCGCGGGCCTGGGCCTCGGCGAGGGCCGTATCCAACGCCGCACCACCATAGCGATCGAGAAGGTCTTCGAGCGCCGTGACCACGCGCCCCAGGGGCTCGCCTGCGGCGGCGGCCGCGGCGAGGAAGGCCTGACTCGCCGGCGCCGCGTGGGTCAGCCGGTCGGCGCCGCTCGGGGCGCGCCCGGCGGCCTTCACGACACGCAAGGCCTCGATGTGCGCGGCATCCTCGATCTGCGCGTGCCGGTCGTAGCTGCGGGCGTGGATGGCGCGCACTTTTGCGCCGTCGAGGATGCGCACCCGATCGGGATCGGCCTGCACGGTCAGGGTCTGGCCCACGCAGGTGTGCGGGACGCTATAGTCATTGCCATCGAACCGCGCATACGGGGTCTTGCCGATGCGCACCGCGACGCATTCCTCGGTCGGATAGGGGGCATCGGGGAGTGGGAGCAGCAAGGGCTGCTCGTCTACGAAGACCGCGCGCACCGAGCGCGTGCGATCTTCGGGACACGGCCGATCGGCGGCCAGACCAGCGCACCAGCTGGCCGCTTGGCGATTCAGGTCATCGAGGTCGGTGAACGCGCGTCCGGCGAAGAACGCATCACGGATATAGCGGATGGCGCGCTCCACGCGCCCTTTTTCATTACCGCGCGCGACCGCCACCGGGCGCGGCTCGAAGCGGTAATGGGCGGCAAACGCCAGCAGTGCGGGATTGAAGCGGATGGCCTGCCCGCGGCGCTCGAGCACGGCGCTGCGAAGGTTATCGAAGAGAAGTGTCCTCGGCACCCCGCCCCAAGCGCTGAAGGCCCCGATGTGGCCGCGCAGGAAGTTCTCCATGCGCGCGTTAAGGAAGAACTGCAGATGGATGCGGCGCGAGTAGGACAAGACCATCACGAAGGCCATGAGCGGGCGACGGGCGCGCCCGATCGTGAGATGCCCAAACGACCCCCAGTCGCACTGCCCTTCGGTCCCCGGGAGGGCGCGCAATCGCAGATAGGCCTCGGCCGCCGGCCGTGGGCGGTGGCGGCGGATCACCCGCCGGAAGTGGCTCTCGCTCCCGTGGTAGCCGCGCGACCGGGCCATGTGGTAGAGACGCGTGGCGGTGAGGTCCGGGAAGCTCTGCAGGGTCTGCATCACAAACGGCAGATAGGGATCGATGCGCTGCGCGCGGGGGACGGCGGCGCGGGGGGCGCCGCCCTCTGCGGCAAGCACCCGCGTGACCGTCGAATGGTGGATGCCAAGCTGGCGGGCGATGGTGCCCACCGTCCAGTGCTCGGCGTGGTAATAGCGCAGGATCAAGGCGCGCGTCTCGGGGGATATCATGGTCTTCCTCTCGCGATGCATGGGAACGAGGACCGTTACGACGGTCCGCTGCGCCGGTTCTTCAGAAACGTCCGCCGCACAAGCCCCGGACAGGGGCCTTGGCAGACGCAACAGGCGCCCCAGATGGGTCTTGGGGGCGTGTAACGGATGCGAACCGACGCATCGGGCGCGAGTAGAGCACGGCCCCCAAGGCCGCTTGAACCCTGATGCGTCACGTTTTTGCGTAAGAGGCGATAGCGGCGGGCGCGCTCGGCGTGTCGGAAGCGTCCCGGGCGGGACGTCTGGTAGCGCTGCGCGGCCGCGCGTTGGCGCAGCCTTCGGGCATGGTGCGCGCAGGTGCGCGTGCAATAGCGTTGCCCCCGGTCGCACCGGCGGCAGATGAGGGCCTGGGCGCGGCAGTGCGCGCACAGGAAGAATCGGGCGGTCGGTGCCAAGCGGCGCTCCCAGAACCCGAGAGCTGAGCTGGACGCCGTGACGGGATCCTGGCACACTGACCCCGCTCCAATACGGGGAAATGGCGCAGTCCCGTTCTCACCGCCAAGTTCGAATCGGGACTGCGCCGGCTCTCTTGCAAGCCGTCCTTCTACGCCTCCTTGTAGCCGTTGTCACGAAGAAGCCCGTCTCCGCACGGCTCTGTGTTCCAATCCCAATCCGGGGTGACCGATCTCTTTTTTTGAGGACGCCTCTTCTACAAAACCCTCAACACGACCGCCGCCGTCGACCCTCGGTCGTTACCGGTTGGACAAGACTCTTCCAACCCGCGCGCTCGATGAATGTCCTTCCCGGCAAATCCGCGTAATCATCCAAAAAGACGCGGATCTTGGTGATCATCGACAGCCTACAACCCAACACGTTCAGACAATAACTTGGGGTCCTTTAAGATCAACCGGAACACCGGGCAATGGGCCGATTTTGCCCTAGGCG
>JAKAXK010000054.1 GCA_021827145.1 Pseudomonadota bacterium | reverse complement strand
TCCGATCTGATGCGATAGGCGCCGGTCGCGGCCAAACGCACGGCACCCGGCATGCCCACCCCTCCGCCCGCGATCAGGAGCGTCCCGGCGTCGCCCTTATGCATATGCCGAGGGCGCGGCTTCACGAGCGCGCGCAGATCGGCATCGCCCGGCACCAAGGCGCACAGATGCCGCGCCGGATAGGGTACGCCGATGTCGGCCGTCATGGTCGCGCCGCAGAGCTCCCGACCAGCACCCGTCAGGGCCCCAATCTTCGCCCCCACGCAAAAAACCGTGAAGTGCGCGCGCACGGCGCCGTCGGCCACGCCCCCGGTCTCCAGATTCAGCCCCGTGGGGCCGTCCAAGGCCCAAATCGGGCAGCCGCTTGCCATCGCCCGCGCGGCCAGATCGCGCACCGGGGCGCGCAGAGGACCGTGCAGACCGGTGCCGATCAAACCATCGACCAGGACATCGTGCCCACGCAGGTCCTCCGTATCGGGCACCTCCTCGGGACGCATCATCGTGACATGCACCCCCGTTTCCCGATAACGATCGGCAAGCGCCTGCGCCTGACGCCCGTTACCACCGGCACCCACCAAGACGGCAAGCCGGCGCATGCGGGGGAAAGTACGCGTCATAAAACGCAGGACCGCGACCGCCACGCGCTCGTCGATGGCCGCGGCCGAGGCACCTGCGGCCTTGACCTCCCCGTCCCAGAGTTCTCGGGGCGCAGGCCTGTAGACCGGATAGGACGAGGACTTAGGCGTCACCACGGGAGGGGAAGAGATGCTGGCGGTAATAGCGCAGTTCGGCTATCGACTCCAGGATATCGTCCAGGGCGCGGTGTGTGTTCTGCTTCACGAAGCCCGCACACAGATCCGGACGCCAGCGGCGCACGAGTTCCTTCACGCTGCTCACGTCCAGATTCCGGTAATGCACATAGGATTCAAGGGTGGGCATGAGGCGCGCCAGAAAGCGCCGGTCCTGACAGATACTATTGCCACACAAGGGCGAGCGGTTCTTGGGAACCAACGGCTCGAGAAAGGCCAGTGTCCGGCGCTCGGCCTCCGCGACATCCAGCGTGCTTGCGCGGATCCGTTCGACAAGCCCGGAGTGGCCATGCGTGCGCCGGTTCCAGTCATCCATCCCGCTCAAGATCGATTCGGGCTGATGGATGGCAAGCACCGGGCCCTCGCCGATAATGTTCAGCTCGCTGTCGGTCACGACCGTGGCGATTTCGATGATGGCGTCCGTGTCGGGACGCAGCCCGGTCATCTCCAGGTCGATCCAGACGAGTGCGTTCGGGTCTTGCGCCATGCCGTTGTCTCCGATTGCTGCCGAAATATGCTTCAGGGGGCGCGGTGCGCACACCCCGCACTCTAACATAAGCCATCGGGCGCGCCCACGCGCACCGATCCTCATGCGCCTAGCATGCACGTGGGCCTGATCGCATCCCATGCCACGAGGGTGTATCGTGACCGGGAACCGACGGCAGGCGAGACCAGAGCGCGGCGCGCCGCCGTCCATCGGAGGCGCGTGCCCAATACCGCCCTGACACCCGCCCCGTCCGCCCGATACCCCCGCCGCGCAAGGAGTTGCGATGACCGAATTGCGTAAGAAGTCCTGCCGCCCCTGCGAAGGGGGTGTAGCCCCCATGAATCTCGCGCTCGCGCGCGACCTGATGGGACAAATCCCAAAATGGAAGCTCGAGGAATCGGAACCGGCGCTGTTTCGCACCTTTCGTTTCAAGAACTTCTACGAGACGATGGCCTTCGTGAACGCCATCGCCTACGTCGCCAACCGCGAAGATCACCATCCCGATCTGCGCGTGAGCTATAAAGAGTGCGTCGTGCGCTACCAGACACATGCCATCAGCGGACTGAGCGAAAACGACTTTATCTGCGCCGCCAAGATCGACGCCTTGGAGCTTTAGGGCCGGACCTCAGGCCTCGCGTCGTCCCGAGAAGGCGCGCGCCAGCGTGCCGCGGTCGATGTATTCGAGCTCGCCACCGATGGGCACACCGCAGGCGATGCGCGTGGCCAGAAGATTCCGCCTGCGCGCCAATTCACCGATGTAGTGCGCCGTGGCCTCGCCCTCCACCGTCGCGTTGGTGGCGAGAATGACCTCACGCACCGTTCCGCCGTCGAGCAAGCTCTCAAGCTTGGGCAGACCGAGTTCGTCTGGACCAATGCCGTCCAGGGGTGAGAGCCGCCCCATCAACACAAAATACGTGCCGCTGAAGGCCCCCGACTGCTCCAAGGACACGAGATCCGCCGGCGACTCGACTATGCACAAAAGCCCTGCGTCGCGCCGCGCGGATCGGCAAATCGCGCAGATCTCGGTTTCACTGAAATTATTGCACCGCTGACAATGGCCGATGCGCTCCACGGCGTGCAGAAGCGCCTGCGCGATAGTGCGGGCCGCGTCGCGGTCCCGTCCGAGGAGATGAAACGCCATGCGCTGCGCGGACTTGGCCCCAATGCCTGGCAGCCGCCTGAGCGCGCGCTTCAGATCCTCCAGCGCCTTCGTGTCTTCGATCAACGTTAAAACGGCAGGTTCATGCCAGGGATATTGAGACCCGCCGTGAGGCCGGAGAGCCGTTCCTGGCTTACCTGTTCGGCCTTGCGCACGGCATCGTTCATCGCCGCCGCGACAAGATCCTCCACGACCTCGCGATCCTCCTTCAGCAAGGACTCATCCAGGCGCACCTTGCGCACATCATTGCGACACGTCATCGTGACCTTGACGAGACCTCCGCCCGCCTGCCCTTCCACCTCAAGCGTGGCGAGTTCGGCCTGGGCCTTGCGCAGATTCTCCTGCATCGCCTGCGCCTGCTTCATGAGCTGCCCGATACCACCCTTCATGCCTTTTGCTCCTCTGGTTTGTCGCCGCGCGGGCGCACCGAGTTCTCGTTGACGCGCGCGTTGAATGTGCGCTGCAAGGCCTCTACCCCGGGGTCGCCGGCGAGGGCCTCGCGTGCCCGGCGCTGCGCGGCCTCGATGGCCTCCTGGCGCAATTGGGCGGACGTACCGGTCACCGGACCCACGACGACATCCACCGCTACGGGCCCCTTATAATAGGCGCAAAGCGCCTTCTTTAACATGTCGATACGCTCGGCGTTCAGGAGTTTGCCGGCCTCCGAATCCACTGTCACCACCAGACCATCGCCCTTTTTGGCGAGCATGGCGTTCATGACGATATGCTTCATGAGCCCGGTCAGCCCCAGACTCTCCAGTACGGATTCGGCCGCCGCGGGCGGCGGCTCCTCCGGCGGCGCGGGGGCGGGCACGGGCTGCGCTTGGCTTGCGCCCACAGGGGCGGTGTCGTTCGGCACGGGCTCCTCCCGTGGCGCGCGGGCGACTGCCGGCGGGGCCGCTTGCGATGCCGCGGGGCGGGGCGTGGATGCAGGCGCGGCGGGGCGCGGCGGAGAAGATGGCGCCGACGCAAGGCCCGCACCCTCCGCGACCGGCCGGAACGCAAGCATCCGCAAGACGGTCATGCGTAAGCCGGTCTCGGGATCCGGCGCCACGGGCAGTTGGCGACGCCCTAGGCACCCGATCTCATAGCAGAGCTGAACCATCTCCGGATCGAGGCGCGCGGCCATGGCCTGGGTCCATTCATCGACCGACGTCGCGGTGACGGCCTGTGCCACCGCGATGTCGTGCCAAAGTCGCACGAGGTCGGCCAGGAATGCCTCGGGCTCCACGCCCAGGGAATAGGCCTCATCGATAAGCGCCAGCAGGGCCCCGCCGTCACCATCCGCCAATGTCGTCACCACCCGACGCACGAGATCGGGCGCCACCGCCCCCAGCATCTCACGCACCGACACCTCACGCACCGCACCGCCACCCGCGGCGATCGCCTGGTCAAGCAGACTCAAGGCGTCGCGCGCACTCCCATCGGCGGCCCGCGCCAGCGGCGCCAAGGCGCCCTCATCGAACGCCACGGCCTCCTCGCGCAGTATCGCCGCCAGATGGTCGCGGATCTGGGCGTCGCTCAAGCGGCGCAAAGCGAATTTCTGACAGCGAGACAAGACCGTCACGGGAAGTTTCTGCGGATCCGTGGTCGCCAATATGAACTTGACGTGTGGCGGAGGCTCCTCCAAAGTCTTGAGCAGGGCATTGAAGCTGTGGGTTGACAACATGTGTACCTCGTCGATGAGGTACACTTTGTAGCGCCCGCGCGTCGGGGCGTACTGGACGTTATCGAGGAGCTCACGGGTATCGTCGACCTTGGTGCGCGAGGCGGCATCAACCTCGATCAGGTCCACGAACCGCCCGGCATCTATCTCCTGGCAGGCCGAACAGACTCCGCAGGGGTCAGGGCCCGTCCCTTGCTCGCAATTCAGGGCCTTGGCGAGGATGCGCGCGACCGTGGTCTTGCCCACACCTCGGATGCCACTGAACAGATAGGCGTGATGGATGCGTCCCTCGCCCAAGGCGAAACGCAGCGCGCGGACCACGGAATCTTGCCCCAAAAGCTCCGGGAAAGCGCGTGGACGCCATTTACGCGCGAGCACCAGATAGCTCATGAGGGTCCTCGCAACCGAAAATAGGGTGGCGGCTTAAGCCGGCCCGACGTTGCACCCGACCGGATCGCTACGGCTGCTTCCTTCCGGACCTGACCGGGTTTACGATCGGTCGCCACAACGGGGGTCGGCCGTCACCGCCATTGAGATACTCTGGAGGAAATCTTCCAGGGCGCAGAGGTTAGCATAATGAGAACAAGCCGGCAAAACGCCCACTGGCCGCCACCCCCTGGCCCCCAAAACCGTGGCTACGCCGCCCCAAACACGCGTGAGCGGGGTCCGACTCCATGAAGGATGGACGCCTCAGGGAACGGATCGATGCCTGGATAACGGCAGGACGCCGGGTCTTCGGCGACCTCTATCACGCCCTCATCATCATGGGCTGGCCCATGTTCGTCTTTGGAGTCGGCGTCCTATTCCTGCTCGCCAACGCCGGTTTCGCGCTCGCCTACCTGGCGCAGCCGGGCGCCATCGCGCACGCGCGGCCGGGATCCTTCGCGGACGCCTTCTTCTTCAGCGTCCAGACCATGGCCACCATAGGCTATGGGATCATGTATCCGGGCACACTCTACGCCAACGTGCTCATGAGTCTCGAGACCCTGATCGGTTTGTTCGGCGTGGCCTTCGCGACCGGTCTTGCCTTCGCCCGCTTCTCGCGCCCACGCGCGCGTATCCGCTTCAGCACCGCCGCCGTGGTGAGCCTGTACCACGGCGTGCCGACACTCATGTTCCGGGTCATCAACGAGCGCGGCAACCAGATCCTCGAGGCCCGCGTGCGCATGACGCTCATGCGTAATGAACTGAGCCCCGAGGGCCACCATATGCGCCGGTTTCGGGACATGGTCCTGCTGCGCGACAGCACCCCGAGCTTCAGCTATTCCTGGACCGTGATGCACCCGATCACGGGCTCAAGCCCGCTCAGCGCGGCCTCCCGCGAGACCTTGGAGGCCGAAGGCGCTGAACTGGTCGTGATCCTCGCGGGCCTCGACGAGACCCTGGCGCAGACCATCCATGCCCGCCACGTCTACAAGCCCGCCGCCATCCATTGGGGTTATCGCCTACGCGACATACTTGCCCAAGACCCGCATGGTCACTATGTGGTCGACCGCCGCCATTTCGACGCCATCGAACCCGAAGCGACTGATGCACCCAGCGATGGCGCCACGCCCTGATGCTCGGGAGACGCCCGAGCCTCGGGGTGCGATTTCATACGAAAAAGATACGGGGACTGAGAACGAAAGCGCTCGACCCGACGCATGCTGGCGCCGCGGCGTAATCGATGGGGTCCAGGGGGGTAGCGCCCCGGGCCGCAGAGGTCCTCGTGGCCATTGCGGGCCTACGGGCGGCTATGCCCAGCGGTTCTGAAGTGGCGGAGAGGGAGGGATTCGAACCCTCGGTACGCTTTTGGCGTACACACACTTTCCAGGCGTGCTCCTTCAACCGCTCGGACACCTCTCCCCGGAGGGCGCCAAGACTAACCCAGCTTCGCGGTTCGCGCAACGACGGGCCTATAGGCCCACCCAGGGAAGGGCGCTATACTGCGCGCCCATGGGCAAGCCCAATCTCCTGAAGACCTCGCCTCCTTTCGCGGACCGCGCCACCCAGCTGTCGCGCCACAGTACCCCCTATCGAGATCCTCTCGCGCGCATCCACTGGGAACGCCTGACGGAGCACGCCTTCTGGCTCCCCGAACAGGCTGTGTCATTGTATGGGATCGAGGAATACGACAACCTGCCGCTCGATGTCCGCAGACGGCTGTCCCATTATGAATTCGCGCGATTCTTGAGCGCCGGCGCCTGGCTCGAGAGTTTATTTTTGCAAAGACTGGCGCGCGCCGCGCTCAAGGGTCCACGCGCGACCCGCATCTACCACCTCCACGAACTGCGCGAGGAGGCCGGCCACAGCCTCATGTTTCTCGAGTTCTTCGAACGCACCGACCTCGACACGGCCGTGCTCGACGCGCCTTTCGACCCCTGGCTCACGGCGCTTGGCCGCAGACTCCCCTTTCATTCGACACTTTTTTGGAGCGCGATCCTGTTGGGCGAGGAGGTACCGGATCGACTCAACCGTTATGTAAGGCTGCATGCCCAAGGCGTCTGCCCGGTGGCGGTCGAACTCTGCGCCCTTCACAGCACCGACGAGGCGCGCCATATCGCCTATGGACGGGAAGTTCTGAGACACAGGCTGGAACGCGCCGGGGGCCTCACACGCGTCCTTCTCGGGCGCGCCCTCGATACGCTCCTGCATCGCTTCGTCATGACGTTCTACTATCCGCCCCCGTCGCTCTACCTCCATGCCGGCCTCCCGCCCGGTCCCTGGGCCGCGCGTGCCGCTGCGCACCCCGCGCGCCGAGACTTCGTGGCGCACTGCCTAGGACCGACCCTGGCCCGCCTCCGCGGGCTCGGTCTGACCGTCTCCTGGCCCTAAGCGCCGACGACTAGCTCCCGCTTCCCGAATCGCGCCCCTCAACCGCCACTGGTCATGCTCTTTACGACGAGATCGTTACGCACGCTCACGACGCCCGGCGTTTCGCGAGCGATACGCATGGCCTGACGGACCTGACTTGCCCGATTGACGAAGCCACTCAATAGGACGTGGCCGCGATAGGTGTCCACCTTGATCTGAAAGCCCTGAAGCGCCTGATCCTTCAGGATGCCCGTCTTGATCTTCGAGGTAATGGCCGCGTCATGAAAGTATTGTCCCGTGGTTTCGCGCGAGGGCGTACTCGAACAACCCGCCCCCAGGGCCAACACCGCTCCAACCATGGCGCTCGCCAAGACCCTCTTCGGACTCAACATCCTCTGTTCGTTCGTCATCATAGCCGCCCTCTTGTTGTTGTTCCTGAGATAGCTCGTGGCATAAGACTCGCCTGGCGCATTACGTCTTAAGCGAATCCATCCACTTCTTGACCTCCGCGCGCGACTCGCCGTGGCGCTCCTGGATCTTACCCAGAAGTTTATCGTAGTTGCCCTCGACTGCCGTGAGGTCATCATCCGTAAGCTTGCCCCACCGACGCTTGGCTTCACCCCTTACCTGCATCCACTTCCCATGCAGCTGTTCATTGTTCATGGCCCATGACTCCTCAAGTTTACGGGATTCCGTCAGAAATGGATCCGCTTAAGACCTGTCATCGCCGGACTGACCGTAGCGGCGTCGTTCGTCGCCGCGATGGCGCTCGTCACTACGCCGGAAGTGGCCGGGGCGCCCCCTTACCGCGGGTCGCACAGGCATTTTTGGATAAGCCGTCATACAAGCCCGGCACAGCGCCCGGCGCCACAGGGGCCGCGACCGATCCAAGAGCCCACGCACGCCCAGTTCGGGATGTTTCAGGCCCACCCTGCCCCTTTCGTTCGACGAAGAGACCCCATTATCAAACGAAAGGCAGGAGGCCAAATCTGACCTTAGGCCGTGCAGGCCGCCGGCTCCAGACTCACGGAGTGGGGCCCGCGGAGATAGGGCGCTACAAACGGGGAAAGAGTGCGGGCACGCGGCGACAGCTCGGCCGCTCCGCGTCCCAGAAACTCGAGTAACCACACCTGGTGCCCGATCTCCTCGTGCAGAATGGCCAGTACGAGATTATATGTCCTGTTGTCTTTGCCGGCGGTCACGCTGCATAGCTGGGTGTAGGCCCGCACCGACTCCTCGGCGGCCTTGAGCAATATGGGGAGGATCTGTGGAACGTCCGCCTCGGCCGGCAGATTACGCAAATCGCCCAAGTCTCCGAGCTCACCCGCGAACGTGGCCGGCAAGCGTCCGCCCAGCTCATAGATGCGCGAGACGAGCGCCTCGAAGTGGTTCCGGTCCTCTTCGCGGGCGTCCTCGACGATGCGCCGCAAGGCATCGCCTTCCGCGCCCACGAGATGCATGCGGAGCAACGTGTAATAGTAGTAGTTACCGATCTCGGCAAGCGCTCGCTCGACCAAAAGATCGACCAAGCGCTCGGCATCCACGCCACTCCATTCCACAAGATCCCTTGCAACACACCTTGCCATAACGTCCTCCTTCAAAGGTTCCCGTAGAGTGCCGCTTCCAGCATCCTCTCTCGGGCCAAGCCATTGTCAGGTGGACGCGTCCGCTCCGCGATCGGACCTTGGTCCTACGGTTCACTGAAAGCCGGGGGCCGCCCGCTCATGCGTCATTTCCTCCGCGGTCCGCGACGCACTCTCGGCCTTGGCGGCGGCGCTCCCCACGGCCTCGCGCGCCTTTTCACGGCCCTCATCCATGGCATCCGCCACGCGCCTCGACACATTACGGGTCGCATCGCGAGCCGCGCCGACGGCGCTACGCACAGCCCCGGAGACGCTGTCGCCTCTGGATTTTGCGAACTCACTCAAAGACGATCGGACCTCGCGCCCAGACTTCGGCGCCAGAAGTGTCGCCACCGCATAGCCCAGCGCCAAGCCGCTTACGAACATCATGACCTTAGACCCGGTACGATCCGAAGCTACGGGTAGGTATTGTGCATTCATTTCCATGGGTACACCTCCTCAATGGGGAAAACCCGGTGTCACGCATCCCGAGGACTGCGTCCCGCCAAGTAGTAGATCACCATACCTACAAGCGGGAACACCAACACCACAACGATCCATATGACTTTGTGGCTCACACGGGCGGAACCAAGCACTATGCCGATAATCGCTATAATGTCCAATATGGCGACGATCGTGCCCAGCAGCGAGTATGAACTCATGTCCCTCACCCTTAGGTTATCTGGCCAGCGTAGTGACCAGTTTAGCGGGTACGAGGCCGTCCGCCATCGACCTCAGGGCCGATACCGGGACAGCCCGTGACGACCTCTTAAGGCCGCGTCCTCATGAGCGTGTTGGCGGCCGCGATGTCCACGGACCCACAGGCGCGGCGCCGCCGCACCTCAAGCCACCACTTCGCGCACGGCCCTTCAACGCCATACCGCGCCGACACGCGCGCGGATGCGCAGACAAACAGGAAACCGCGAAGCCAGGCCACGATCACCAGCCACTACCCGCCGCGCAGGTTGCACGTCGATCTTAAGCGCCCATGGCCTGCCTTGGATCAGGTCGGAAAGATATAGTGGAAGAACTCGGTGCGGCTCGATACCCCGCACTTCTCATAGATCGTGCTGATATGTTGCTTTAGGGTCTTCTCGGAATTCCCCGTCAGCCTCGCCATCTCCTGGGTCGACAAGCCCTTCAACAGCAGCCGCGCCACCTCGCATTCCTTATTCGTCAAGCTCGCCTGGTTCAAGGCCCGCTCGCGCGCCCCAATCAAACCCTTCGGCTCTTGCCACAAGCGCTCCAGGACCCGTTTCAAATCGCTGGTTGAAAACGGCTTTTCCAGGAGATATGCGGCACCGTGATTCAAGGCTTCCTTGACACGATTTTGATCGGCAAAGGCGCTGATCACGACCACCGGCATCGGCATCCCAGCCTGCTCGATCTTACGCAAGACCTCAAGCCCGTCGGGCTTGCCCGTATCGAGCATGATGTCGGTAATCACCGCGTCATAGGAGGCGTCTTTCCACGCCGCGGCCGCCTCCTCGAACGTCGACACCCACCGACACGCCATACCCAGCCCCTGGAGGGACTGGGAGAGCGCGTGACCCGCCACGGCCTCATCCTCTATCAAGAGTATCTGCCGCGTCCGCCGCATCGCGCTCGTATCGCGTCGCCGCGACTCCTGCATCCCTGCGGACAAGCCGCTCCTTGCCAGTCGTGCCGTCATGGCTTCCCCTTTATTGAATATCCTAAACTACCGGTACTTCGCAAACCACTCTATACCCACCTGTCGATCGTTGCCATCTCGTCATTGCACCGCACCCCGCACGGGTACGGCGACACGTCCCTTGCGACTTTTGGCGGCAAGAAGCTGCGCGTCGGCGGCGTGTCGCAGAAATTCCGCCGAAGTTGCCGGATAGGTGGAAATGCTATAGGAAAACCGCATGGGCCATAGGGACATCGTGCTTTCCGCGACGTCTTTTACGAGCCTCATGGCAAGCTCGTTGGCCAGGCGCTCACCGATCTCCGGGAGGATCATGGCAAACTCATCGCCGCCAATGCGGCACGAGACATCCACCCCCTTGCGCGCGCGCTCGGCCAAGACCTTGGCGGTGCGCCGCAGAATCTCGTCACCCCCCGACAGGCCCAGGTGCGTATTGGCCTCTTTGAAATCATCCAGATCGATCAATAATAAGGACACGTCGCGCCGATAGCGCTCCGCGCGCGCAAGCTCGCGATTCAGCGCTAGATCGAACGCCCGGCGATTGCCGATCCCCGTCAAGGGATCGTGCTCCGCAAGCCAGGTCATGCGGGCATATTCCGCACCATTTCTGACACTCAAGGCCAATATGCGCGCGCAGGCCTGCGCAAAATGGCGCTCCCACGCGGAAAAGTCTTCGCCAGCGCCGTCGCGAATGAAATCCAGGCGCCCAACGCACACATAGTCAACCGCAAGCGGCACCGTCAACACGACAATACCCCGCTCGCAAGCCGCTTCCCCATGAAAATATGGCAAGGTCTCCACGCCCCCGCCGCACGCGGCATGCCGCACGTCGAGGTCGCACAAACTGGTCTCCGGAGAGCGCTTGAAACCGCGTTTATCGATGGTGGCGGACGTACCCGGCCGCGACCAGTGCGCCCGCACCCCCATGACATCATTCTCGAGCTGCAGGACCACCACATGTTCACAAGGTATCAGCTCAGCCATGGCAGTGACGGTTGCCGGCAGCGCCTCGTCCAAGTCCAAGGACTTGCCGGCGAGGTACGCGATCTGCATAAGCCAATCGAACCCAGTCCCCCCCACCCTACCGTGGCTTTCATCCGGCCCCATCTCATCGCGTCCATTGGTTGACGGCGTCATTGTACAAACCAGACGCGCTGCCATTATCGGACATTAGTCGGACTGTGTTTATGAGTTACGCAAAAATGTCGAAAATTCATGAACCCGCTTTGGCGAGCGTAGCCCGTACCGTCTCAATCAGGGTACCAACGCCAAAGGGCTTCGCGAGATAACCCGCGAATAGCGCACCCTGAGTCTTTTCCTGGGCGCTCGCCTCATCGTAACCGCAGCAGAGAAGTACGGGCACGCCCGCATCCAAGGCATTCATCTCCCTGAAGGCGTCCTCTCCCCCTTTGCGCGGCATCGACAGGTCCAATACGACGAGATCGATTTCGGCCATGTTTTCACGGAAGATTCGCACCCCTTCAACCCCGTCAGGGGCCACCAAGACGCGATAACCGAGCGGCTCCAGCGCACGCTGCGCGAGCGAGCGCAACATTTCCTCGTCATCGACGAACAGGATTGTGTGGTGCTCGGATTCGCGCACCCTTTGCACCTGCTCGGGGCGGCGGCGTTCCCGTTCCGGGGCGGCCGGCAGCACAATACGCACAGTGGTACCACCCCCGGGGTTCGTCTCGATCTCGATACCGCCACGATAGGCTTTCACGATACTCAAAACCACACTCAGACCGATACCGCGCGCCCCCTCCTTGGTGGTAAAGAAGGGCTCGAAGGCCCGCGCGGTCAAGGCCGGATCCATACCGCGGCCCGTATCCGAGACCTCAAAGACCGCGTGCGGGCCCGGCTGTGGCCACCCGTAGGCGAAGCCCCCGCGCCCACCATCCTCTATGTCGACGCGATCCGTGGTGATCGAAAGCGTTCCGCCCGTCGCGGCCATGGCTTCACCCGCATTCATGCACAAGTTGAGCATCACCTGCTGAATCTCGGCGGGATCGGCCTCGATGGGCGGGACATCGGGTCGCAAGGCCTTGCGCACCACGATCGACTTCTGCATCCGGGAACGGAGAATGACAAGCATGGTCGTGACCATGCTGTTGAGATAAACGGGCTCTAGGACCCCTTTGCCCGGCCCCGCGAAATCCAATATTTCCCGATTCAACGCGGCGGCGCGCTCCGATGCCTGAATGATGGTCTCGATATCCGCTTGCACGGCGTGCTCGGGCGGCAGGGCCATGCGCGCAAGCTCGGCGCTACCGACGATTCCTGTCAAGATATTATTGAAATCGTGGGCAATGCCGGCGGCCAGAACGGCCGTGTTCTCGTGCTTCTGCGACTTTATGACGAGTTCGCGCAATCGTTGCGCATTGTCCTCCGATTCGTGTCGACGGCTCACGTCACGCGATACCGCAACCCAGTATCCGGGGACGCTCAACGGGGCGGCGGAAAACTCCGTCCATGACATCTCGCCATCTCTTCGGTAATCGACGAGCTCGGCGCGCACCGGATGGCCCGCGCGCAACTCATGGCGTATTTCGTCGAGCTTGCGCATGTCGGTCCGAGGGCCAGGCGAGAGGCACAGCAGACGGTCTCTGGATGACCCGCTGGCGGCACCGGTACGGCGGACGCAAGCTGGGTTTCGGTAAACGATTTCATAGCCATCGTTCGGCCGGCTACGCGCGATCAGGACCGACTCCTCCAGATAAGCGAGGCTCTCCCCGACAAGCTCGCGGCCCATGCGCCGATAGGCGATCCCCTGCAAGCGCGCGCCCAGGCGCGCACCCTCCTGGGTCGAAAACACGTCAAGCGCCCCCCAACGCAGGGCCGTGGTGACGAGACCTTCGTCGATCTGCTCGGCGACCAGGATGACGGGGCGCAGAGCGATGGCCTGTGCCCAGTCACGCCATTGCCGAAACACCGACTCACTCATGAGTGCGGCGTCATGCGTCAGCTCCTGAAGTTGTGCGCGAGCGGCCTCCGACCATGGAACTTCCTTGAGATCGACCGTCAATTCCTCATCGCGGCAGACCTTCGCGACCCACGGTAGGTCCACGCCCAGACACAAAATCGATAGGGTTTCCTTATTAGCGCTCATACGGGGCACTCGGTCTCTCAAAACAATAGAGGGAAAAGCAACGCGCAGGTCTCAGGCCGGCTGGAAACGCAGCACAAAGCGCGTCCCGGCGGCTCCTGTATGACCCAGCGACAAGGGTGCGCCGGCGGCGCTCGCCAAGGCGTGCGCAATGGCAAGGCCCAGGCCCATACCGCTCGTGAAGGTCGTGGTCAGCGGCTCAAACAGACGCTCCCGGACCTCCTCGGGCAGACCTGGGCCGCTGTCCTCCACCCACATCTCCACGTCATCACCGACCTGCTGAACCTGTACCCAGAGGCTGCGCGGGGTCGATGGCGGCTGCTGCGACAGGATCTGCAGGGAGTTCAGTATCAAATGATCGATGGCCTGCACCAAAAACTTGGGGTCCGCGACCACCATGGTGTCGTGGTCCGCGTCCACGCTGAGATTCACCCGTGATTGGCGGGCAAGGGGGCGCACCATCTCCGAGACCTCAATCAGCACCTGCCGAAGACCGACTGGGCGGCGCGCGATCTCTCCGGAAAACTCCCCGATCTGGGCCACCACCTTGCGGACCCGCATATTGATGCGTTCGAGCTGCTCGAGGACCTGCGTACGCACTCGATCAGGGTCCGCAGAGGGGGACTCGAGGGTCTCGATCAGGAGTTGAATATTATGAAGGGGGTTGCGGACATCATGGAGTACGGCCGACAGGCTGATCCAGAGCGCCTGATTGCGCTCGACACTCATAAGGCGTTGTCTGAAGCCTTCGGATGTGACAAGCGCCTGCGCCAGCTTGGTTCGCGCCCTGATCCAGGCAACGAATGCCCCCGCCCCGCCACCCAGCAACGCGGGCACACCCAGCAACAAGACCACTGGGTCATGCAAGGATACCAGCGCCGCCGACAGCCGGTAGTGGTATCCGAGATAACCCACGACGAGCCCCAGGACCACACCGCCGAGAGTATAAAACGCGCCACTGAGATCCTGGCGAATGGCCCCTGGATCCGGGTGCGGCGCGCGCAGATAGAGAAGATTGCTCGGATTCGTGCGGTCTTTTCTGTGCCCTGTCGCCCTACCAAGGCTGCTGGTGGCGCGACCACTACCGTCTTGCTCGGGACAACTTCCTGTCATGAATCCGTCCTCTTCGCCGCCACACCACCCGCGAAGCCTGATTCGGAAAACGCTCGGCCCGCGCTACCGGACTTCGGTATCACAGGCTAAGTCGGCCAACCTTGGCCTTGAGGTCTCCAGTAATGGCGGAGAGGGTGGGATTCGAACCCACGTGGGGCAATGCCCCCAACAGATTTCGAGTCTGCGCCGGTATGACCGCTTCGGTACCTCTCCCCGGCGGTAAGCTTAACTGGAGTCGCCAAGAAAGGATAGAGGGGGTATTATCGGCCCCATGGGCAAGACCGGCGACAGAATCAAAGGGGCCCGCCCCCAGTTTTTGCGATGGATCGCCCAAGCTCCGTAGCCAGCGCCCTGACGCTCGCTGCCCTTGTGGCGACGTTACTTGGCGGATGTTCATCCCACCACGCGCGCTCAAAACTCGTCCGTTTGCCGGACCAGAAGCGCGGCGAGCTTGTAGTCCTCACCCGCACGGGACCGACCACCTACTATCAAGGCGCGCAAGGTCCGGCGGGGATGGAGTACGACATGGCCCGCGATTTCGCCGACTTCCTTGGGCTTAGACTGAAGATCAAGGTCATAGGCCATGATCGAGACCTTCTCAAGGCGCTGGCCGCGGGTAAAGGGGATCTCGCGGCAGGACTCACCATCACCGCGGCCCGCAAGCGCCTGGCGCGCTTCGCCCCCCCCTATCAGATCGTGCATGAACAGCTCGTCTACCGCGGCGGCACGGACAAGCCGGCGGCGCTGAAGGACATTGTCGGCCACACCATCGAAGTGGTGGCGGGCTCAAGCGCCGAGACCACGCTCGACCACCTGCGGCAGACGCTCCCCCATCTGAGCTGGACCGACGCCGCGCACATGCAGGCCGACGAGCTTCTGTTCCTGGTCTGGCAGGGGCTCCTGCGATTCACGGTCGCCGATTCAAATATCGTCTCCGTCAATCGCCGCTATTACCCCGAGCTGCGTGTCGCCTTCGATATCGGACCGCCGCACCCGCTGGCCTGGGCCTTCCCCAAACACCGCGATACCAAGCTCTATCGCGCCGCGTTCCGCTTCTTCACACAGATGCGCCGCTCGGGGCAGCTCGCGGACCTCATCGCCCGTTACTACGGGGTGACGCGCTACAACTACGTCCACATCCACACCTATCTCGAGCGCGTCCGGGCGGCCTTGCCGACCTACGCCCCGCTGTTTCGGAGCGCCGGCGCCCGTTACCATATTCCCTGGCGCCTGCTGGCGGCGGTGGCCTATCAGGAATCGCGATGGGATGCGCATGCCGAATCCCCGACGGGGGTCCAGGGGCTCATGATGCTGACCAACGACACCTGCCTGTCGCTCGGCGTCACCGACCGCTTGAACCCGCGGCAGAGTGTGGACGGGGGGGCGCGCTATCTGCGCGCCCTCCTGGATGCCCTGCCCCCCGCGATCCCGCAGCCCGACCGCACATGGATGGCGCTGGCCGCCTATAACATCGGTCAAAATCATCTCGAGGACGCCCGCTGGCTCACGCGTGAGCAGGGCGCCAACCCGGATCGCTGGGCCGACGTGGAACAACGCCTGCCGCTGCTCGAAGACCCGTGGTGGTTTCACAAAACGCATTTTGGCTACGCCCCGGGCTATGTGGCCGTGCAGTATGTCAACCGTATACGCGTCTACTACCGCATATTGCGCCAGCTGCACCACACCACCGGCAACACCCGCTCCCTGCTCTTTCAGTTAAGCGAGCCCACGATCTGACGGCGGCGTCCGTCGCGCCCGAAAAAAGTCCTGCAGCAGGGCCTGACATTCGGCCGCCAATATACCGCCGCTGACGGCCACACGGTGATTGAATCGGGGCTCGTCCGTGAGCGTAAAGGCCGAGCCCGCGGCCCCGACACGCGGGTCAGGCGCCCCAAACACGAGACGCGCGAGCCGCGCATGCACGAGCGCCGCCGCACACATGGCGCAGGGCTCCAAAGTCACATACAAGACACAGTCCTGCAGACGATAGTTGCCGATCTGCTCGCCACCCGCGCGCAGGGCGAGGATCTCGGCATGAGCGGTCGGATCGTGCAACGCGATCGGGCTATTGTAGGCCCCCGCAATCGCCTCCCCGGCGCGCACGAGCACGGCCCCCACCGGCACCTCGCCCGCCGCCGCCCCGCGACGCGCGAGCGCGAGCGCCTCCGCCATCCAGAATTCCTCGTTCGACACTTGCCGCTCCCTCGTGACCGAGCCCAAACTGCGCCGACCCGTGAGGTGTGCCACCGCTTTTCGTGGACGCAGCCTACACCCCATGGCGTGATCGCTTATATACTAACGCGCCGGACGGCGCATGGCTCGCCCCCGTGGCGCCGATCAACGCACTCTCACTTAGGAGCACCATGTCGACACCACAGACTCAGGGCACCGATCTCACGCGCTTCGTCGTACGCCTGGGATTCGTCAGCCTCTTTGCTGATTTCGCTTACGAAGGGAGCCACGCGATTCTCGGCGGCTTCATGGCGACCCTCAAGGCAAGCCCCGTGCTCGTGGGTCTCATTGCTGGCGCGGGCGAACTCTTGGGCGCGGCCGTACGCCTCTTCTCTGGGCATCTCACCGATCGGACGCGCCGCTATTGGCCGATCATGGCGGCCGGCTATTTCGCGAACCTGCTTGCGGTCCCCGCACTGGCGCTCGCGCGCGATCTCTGGGTCGCGGTGCCCTTGATATGGGCCGAGCGTCTCGGCAAGGGTCTGCGCAGTCCAGCGCGCAATGTCGTGCTCGCACAGGCGGGGGAGCATCTCGGCGTGGGCCGCGCCTTTGGGCTGCACACGATCCTCGACCAATGTGGCGCCCTGCTCGGCCCCCTCATGGTCGCGGGGATCGTGGCCGGCTTCGGTTACCACGCCGCCAGATCGGA
>JAKAXK010000189.1 GCA_021827145.1 Pseudomonadota bacterium | reverse complement strand
CGTTGGCGGCCCTCGCCGACGAGGCTAAGTCTAAAGGCTTTCGCGTCATCGGCACCGGACCCAGCCAGACCGCAGTGGACGGCACAGCGGATGCCGCGCCCGACGATATGCGCGTCCTCGCTTCGTTCGTGATGCGCGAGGATAAGGACGAGACGCCAAAACTCATTCTCATGGATGAGGCTGGTATGGTCTCCAGTCGCGACATGGAGTCCTTCCTACAGAAGGTTCGGCCAGTCGACAAGGTCGTGTTCATCGGCGATCCGCTCCAGTTAGCCGCCGTCGAGGCCGGGTCGCCCTTCGCGCAAATGATGAAAGAGAAGGTGATCGGGTTCTCGGAGATCACTGAGATCAACCGACAGCGCGAGGCTCCCGAACTGCTCGCCGTCGCGCAGGCTTTTGCGGATGGACGTAATCAGGATGCCGTAAAGTTGGCCGAGCCGTTCATGAAAACCGTGACAGTAACCGACGCCGACTACGAGGCGGCCGAGGCCTCTAAGGACGACGCTAAGCCCGTCGGCGGTCCCCTGCCCGACGCAACGCGCGGCATGCTCGACCTTGTCAAGGCTCTGCGCAAGAAGCATAAAGACCTCCCCGCGCCATCCGCCCACGATTGTAAAACGGTTAGGCAATGGCTTGATACACACTCAAAGACGGAGCTTGGTTTCGAGGCTAAGGTGCTCGCCCAGCAAAACGTCCGCCTTCAGGCCATCGCCAGGGAGACGGCTCAAGCGTATCTCGCATTGTCGCAAGATGAGCGCGACAAAACTCTTGTGTTGGCTGCTACCAACGAAATGAGGCGGGCGATCAATACCCGCGTGAAAGAGGGTCTGCAAGAGCAGGTTCCGGAAGGTGCCGATGTTGCATCCGTGACAGTCACGGCACTGGATAAGAGCCAATGCACCCGCGCGCAATTGCGCGAGGCGATCAACTATCAGAAGGATATGATCCTGCGCGTGCCGGAAGGGCGGGGGCGGAACCGGCGGGTCGTAGATTGGACCATTGCGGCCAGCGATCCGACGCGCAATGTCGTGACGGCTCGCAACCGCGACGGCGAAGAAAAGACGTTCAAGCCGAAGGACTTGAATCCAAAAGAATGCGGCCTTTATACGCCTCGCAAACTCGACCTTGCGGTCGGCGATCGTGTCGTTTTCACAGAGAACCGACGGGCCGATAACTATCAAAACAACGAGACAGGGACCGTTGTCTCTGTGGAGGCCGATAAGGTGGTGATCCGAAAGGATAACGGCAAGGAGGTTGAGATCGGCACAGACCAGATGCATAACCTCGATCACGGCTGGGCCGTGACGGTCCACAGGTCGCAGGGTAGAACCGTGGACCGCGCATTCGTCGCGGGCATGGCCTCCAAGATGGCGACGGCGGCGCTGGCGTATGTGGCCTGCTCGCGTGAGCGGTGGCACCTGAGAATCTTCACCGACCATGTGAAATCTCTACAAAAGGCATGGGCCAGGGTTGCCGAGAGGGAGACGGCCAAGGATGCGGTGCAGAAGGCAGAGCAGGCCAAGGAGCAGGCGCCCCTTGAGTCCGCCCGGGAGGCCGTAAGGACGGAGGTTCAGGAGCAGCAAGAGAGGGCCCGGCAGGAGCAGTCCGCCGGACAGGAATCGGAGGCCAAGCCCGAACCGCCGCGCGAACAAGAACGGGAACGGGAACTCGGTGACAGCTTCGGCTGGTGAATTTCCAGTCGGGGTCATTAGTGAAGATACACATAACGCAACGGAGGTAGTCATGTCCAAGAATGTCAATTTCGATTACTGGGAGCAGTTGCCAGGTTTTTGCGGCCCGCGCATTCCGCCGGGGTTGCGCGTTCGCAGGATCGTCGACGAGAAAAGCCGCATCGACGAGGCAGCGCGGCGCGACGAGGGCGCGCGATGGGTCCAGTCATGGCGCGCGGCATGCGAAGCCGCCGGTGGCAATCCGCAACCCCGCGCGACGGCAGTTGTCCGGAAAGCGCGCACGGATGCGTACATAGATCAGCTGATCGCTCAGTATGGGGCAAAACGATGCGCAGGTTTTGGGATACGTCGGGAGGACCAAAAATGGCTACCGTAAATATGGCGACATTGAAACAGGTGCGTAAAGATCGGGTCCGGTTAGAGCGCCAGTCCTGCACGTTGTTTCGGGCACTACTGAAGGCTGAACGCGGACGCGCCGGCCCCTCCGCGCACCTCACGTCACCCAAAGAGCGCGAGGCAATTGCACGTCGTGTCCGGGTGATCGAGTCCGAGATCCTAAAGATCCGTCGGGCACTTCGCAAGATCGGGGCGGGCCGGTGATGGCCGCCCAGGCGCAGATTGTGCCTGTGGACCACGACGCGGTGCAGGCTGCCGCGTCGCGGTTTTACCGGCATATCCGGCGATGCGGGCAATGCCATCTTCTGTCCGAGCGTCTATGCAAAACCGGAAGAGCCCTACGGGATGAGAAGTATCAGGCAGTCGCACAAAAATGGAGGCGATGAGATGGACGATCAAAACGTGGTGAGCGGTTCGGACATCAACTGGTCCAGTTCAGAGCGCCCGGTCGTGTCCGGTTTGTGCGCCGTTATCGGTGTTGCGGCTGGGTATGTAGCGGGGCTGGAGGGGCTGATGTGGTATGCGAGGCAGCCCCTTACGCCTGTGCGCGAGATCGTGCCGTGGATCTGGCACATCGTTCGTACTTATGGCGTCGTTCCGCCGGTCGTTGGTGGCTGGATCCCGGCGGCCCTGGCCGTCGGGCTCGGGATCGCCTGCGGTGTGGGTGGCTGGCGGCTGGCCACGCGCTCAAATGTCCGGCATATCCGTGGGTTCATTTTACACAGAGACCCGCGCGCGGTTGCGCGGGCCTTGCGCCCTGGCCGGGATGAGGTTCCCGGTATTCGTATCCACCCCGAAATCCAGATTTCGGCACGGCAGGAGACCCACCATTTTATGGTGGTCGGTGGGACGGGCGCGGGAAAGACGACCGTTCTCTGGCCATGGATTCAGCAGGCGATCGCCCGGCACGATCGTGTGCTTATTTTTGATAGTAAAGGGGACTTCACACAAAAGGTCTCCGAGCCGTTCACGCTTCTGTCTCCGACTGACGGGCGATCCGCGCGCTGGATCCTGGGACACGACATCCGCACAAAACTTGAGGCGCAGGCGCTGGCCACAACACTCATCCAAGAGCCGCCGGGTGGATCGAAATCCGACCCGATGTGGATCCAGGGGAGCCGGGCGTTGCTCGCCGGCCTTATAACGGATCTGCAGGCGCGGTTCGGGGAAAAATGGGACTTTTCCCACCTGGCTTACGAGTCCGCGGCGGCGCTGGCGGATTACAAACGGCTGAAAGCCATCATTGCGCGCGAGGCCCCGCTATGTCTGGCCTTGCTAGGTGGTGAGGATGCGAAGGAGGCCAACCGCACAACGATGGGGTTTTTGATGCAGATCGTCAGTAGCCTGACAAACGTCATCCACATCGGCGTCGCCACGCACGATCACAGATCTAATCCTGGGTGGAGTGTGCGAGGGTGGCTGGCTGGCAAGACCCCGCCCACGGTCGTGCTGGGGTTCCG
>JAKAXK010000053.1 GCA_021827145.1 Pseudomonadota bacterium | reverse complement strand
GACCGAGGCCGGTCTCGTCGGCATGCGCTTCAACACCATCGGGGTCTCCGATGGCATGTCGATGGGTACGGACGGGATGAGCTTCTCGCTGCAATCACGCGATCTGATCGCCGATTCGATCGAGACCATCATGGGGGCGCAGTGGTACGACGCCCAGATCACATTGCCTGGGTGCGACAAGAACATGCCCGGATGCATCATCGGCATGGCGCGCGTGAACCGCCCGGGGCTCATGATCTACGGCGGCTCGATCAAACCCGGGCACGCGCATGGCGAGACCTTGGATATCGTTTCGGCCTTCCAGGCCTACGGTGCCTTCCTGGTCGGCAAGATGACGGAGGACGAACGCAGTGACGTCATCCGCCACGCCTGCCCGGGGCCCGGGGCCTGCGGAGGCATGTATACCGCCAATACGATGGCCTCGGCCATCGAGGCCTTGGGGATGAGCCTTCCCTATAGTTCGTCCACGCCCGCCGTGGAGCCCGCCAAGCGCGAGGAATGTCGCCGTGCGGGCGCTGTGGTGCGTATGCTGCTCGAGCGCGACATCAAGCCGCGCGACATCATGACGCGCCAAGCCTTCGAGAACGCGCTCACCATGGTCATGGTGCTCGGTGGATCGACCAACGCGGTCCTGCATCTGCTCGCCATGGCCCGAGCCGTGGATGTGGATCTCAACCTGGAGGATTTCCAGGCGGTGAGTGACCGGGTACCCCTGCTGGCCGATCTGAAGCCGAGCGGCAAGTATGTGATGGAGGATCTGCATCGCGTCGGCGGCGTGCCCGCCGTCATGCGGCTCTTGTGGGAGAAGGGCCTCATTCATGGCGATTGTCTCACGGTGACCGGCAAGACCGTGGCCGAGAACCTCGCGGAGGCCGCTCCCTTGCAGGAGGGGCAGCAGGTGATCCGGCCCTGGCATCAGCCCATCAAGGAGACCGCCCATATCCAGATTCTTTTCGGGAACCTCGCTCCCGGCGGCTCGGTGGCGAAAATCACGGGCAAGGAAGGGCTGTCGTTCACGGGGCCCGCGCGTGTGTTCGATTCCGAGGAGGCGATGTTGGCGGCGCTCGAAAAGGGCGCCATCCAACGGGGCGACGTCGTGATCATTCGTTATGAAGGACCCAAAGGGGGTCCGGGGATGCCCGAGATGCTCACTCCCACCTCGGCGCTGATGGGGGCAGGGCTCGGCGCCGATGTGGCACTCATCACCGACGGTCGTTTTTCCGGCGGGTCGCACGGCTTCATCATAGGTCATGTGGTCCCGGAGGCGCAGGAAGGAGGGCCCATAGGTCTCGTGCAGGATGGCGACCGCATCACCATAGACGCGCAGGCCCGCAGCCTGTCGGCCGACGTGAGTGATGCGGAGTGGGCGCGCAGACGCGCGGCGTGGGTCATGCCACCCTACAAGGCAACACGCGGGACCTTGAAAAAATACATCAAGAATGTGCAGAACGCATCGTTGGGCTGCGTGACGGATGAATAACAACAACAAGGAGTGCATATGACGAAGATCACCGTGAAGGCCAATGGGCCATACCTCGTGGAAGGCGCCGATATCGTAGACGAAACCGGCGCGTCTTTTCCGGTCGAGGCCGGCAAGCCAATTGCCCTCTGTCGTTGCGGCGCCTCGCGCACTAAGCCGTTTTGCGATGGCTCACATGTCGCCATAGGCTTCAAGGCCGCCGAGACGGTTGCCACCTTCAAGGCAAAATGATGCCGGCGTGAAGCGGCAGATGGTCTGAGCCGACGCGCGACGTGGGCGAGACCTTCGTGTGGTCGGTGGGCTGCGTTGCCCGCTGACCGACGAAGATGCGCCCGAGCGGCAGGGGTGGAAGCAACGCCGAATAGGTTGGTCGTTTCACCCTCCCACGCCAAGCGATCAGGTTCAGCGCGCGCGACCGCTTGCCATCGAAGTCGCCGCTGACCCGTGGCTTTGTGCGGTCGCGGGCAAGTGGCCGCGTCGAAGGGCGCGGAGTCCCACGTGGCGCCATACACGCCCAGAATGACCCACAAGGCGGCTTGCGCAGACCCATAGCCAAGACTGGTCGCACTGATACGAGCCGGGTCCATGACGGCCCTGGGGCCTGCGCACCGTCTGGATACGCGCGGTGAGGGAGCGCAGCGGATACGGGGATCATGTCGTGAGCCGCACCTAAGACCTCAACGATGCATACGCCCTGGCAGCCCACTCCGAAGACTGTCGCCAACGACCCTGGGACGCAGCCTCCGCGCGGGGTGCGACATCAGGCCGATGGGTGGGGTGGCGCCCTTTAGAGGTCTGTGGCGGTGCAGGCGGCCGCGCTCGCCCGACAAGCGAGCTTTCACGATGACAGCGCGCGTTCTATAGTTGGAGGGCTTGAAGGAGGTGTGATGACCGACGAAGCCGTTTCCACTTTGTATCGCAAACCGTGCCCGTCGTGTGCCCGTCAGTATGCGCGAGATTCGCGCGCTTGCCCGTTTTGCGGTTATGTCGAGGCCTTGGCGAGCGAGAGCGAGTACGATCAAGAACGCTTATATGGAGAGTATTTGGCAGCGCGCTTCAAGCAGGCCCATGACGAAGTCGAGCGCCTGCGCCGGACCGTGGCGCTCAACCCCGAGAACCGCGCACACGCCCGCACGCTCGCCCTGGCGGTGGCTGATATGGAGGCCTTGGGACGCGACCTGGGCGCCTATCGCCAGGATCGGCATGAGACCGCTCGCGCGGAGCCGCCCCAGCGCGCCACCGCCGACAAGGAATGTCCGGTATGCACGGCGACCTTGCCCAAGAGTATTGGACGTTGCGCGTGCGGCTACGTCTTTGGAGCCGAAGTCGTCACGACATCGAACACCTGTCCGCACTGCACGGCGCCAGTCGCAGTCGGAGCCCAACGCTGTACTTGCGGTTACCCGCTTGTCACGTCGTCACCGGTCACCGGCATCCCGAGTCTGCGTAAGCGTTAGTTGCGGTGCCTCTCATTCTCCCGGAGGGGAGTGGGCCCATCAGTGCGCGCGAGCGGCTGGTGCTCACGGGCCCTAAGGCTGCGCAACTCATTTTTGAGCGCCTCGATCTCTTGCAAGAGATCCATAATGACGGCGACCGACTCCCAATCGGCCTCCAGGCCTCTTTTCAGGCGCGCCGCGCGCCGAACGATGCTGAGACACACGGCGGGATAGCCATCGCCCCGTTGGCGGACGAGGCCGAGCGCGATGAGGAGATCCAGTTCTTCCGAGGTCACCCACCCGTTGTCGCACAGATCGGCGCGGCTCACGACCTCGACTTCATCCAAAAGCAAGCCTTGGAGCGCATCAGTCATGCCGTCCCCCAGTGTGCGCGTGGGTCAAAGGCCAGATCGCGCGCCATGGCTCGGTAGAGTTCGCGCGCCTTTTCGCTGTCGGTCTTCGGGTTGACGATTTCGACCAGGACGTACTGATCGCCGGGGGGCGTGCCCGGCATGCCACGCCCCTTCAAGCGTAGTTTCTGGCCTGACTGGGAGCCTTCCGGGAGGCGCACCTCGACCGTGCCCGCGAGGGTCGGCACCTTGAGGCGCGCGCCCAGCGCCGCCTCCCAAGGGCTTACGGGGGCCGTGAGATACAGGTCACGGCCATCGAGTCGGTAGAGGGGGTGCGGTGCGATCGCGATCTCGAGATACAGATCACCTGCCCCGGCGCGTCCAGGGCTGCCTTGTCCGGCCAAGCGAATCTGTTGACCTGGCTGTATGCCCTTGGGGATGCGGACGTTGAGCGTACGCAGCTCCGGGACCACGCGGCCCTGGGCGTCGCGTTGCGGAATAGTGAGTCGCACGGGTTTAGTGGCGCCATGGAAGGCGTCTTCGAGCGTGATGGTGAGGTGAGCGCTCTGGTCTGTGCCCCGCGCCGCACCGCCTCGCCGACCGCCACCAAAGAGGCTTTCGAAGAAGTCGCTGAATTCCTGTCCTTCGAAGACGTGTGCGCCGCCGCCGCCGCCAGAGGTCCCGTGCCAGCCCGGCGGCGGCGTGAAGTCCTGCTGCGCCTGCCATTGGCTGCCAAGGCGATCATAGGCGGCGCGCTTTTCCGGGTCGCGCAAGACCTCGTAGGCCTCGCCGATCTCCTTGAAGCGCTCCTCGGCCCGGGACTCCTTGCTGACGTCGGGGTGGTAACGGCGCGCAAGCTTACGGTAGGCGCGTTTGATGTCCTCCGCGCTCGCCGTGCGTTCGAGCCCCATGATGCGGTAATAGTCGCGGTATTGCATAGGCCCTATGTGCGGACGACGCGCCGCTTCTTCAAGAGCGCGACCGGGCCTGGGCCTGGGCCGGGGCGTTGCCCACATAGGTCGCGGGGCTCAGGCGCTCGAGCGCCGCGCGGGCCTCGGGCGGCAGCGACAGGCGGGCGATGAAGCCGCGCAGGTCCTCGGCCGTGAGCACGCGCCCGCGGCTCAAGTCCTTGAGTTCCTCATAGCCGCCGGCCAGACCATAGCGCCGCATGACGGTCTGCACGGCCTCGGTCAGAACCTCGATGTGACAGTCGAGATCGGCGCGCACGCGTTGCTCGTCAATGGACAGTTTACTCAGTCCGCGCGCGCAGGCGCGATAGGCAAGCAGTGCGTAGCCAAAGGCGCTGCCGACATTCCGCAGCACGGTCGAATCGCTCAAATCGCGCTGGAAGCGGCTGATCGGAAGCTTGGCGGCGAGGTGGTCGAGAAGGGCGTTGGCAAGCCCCAGATTGCCCTCGGCGTTTTCAAAGTCGATGGGATTGACCTTGTGTGGCATGGTGGACGAGCCGACTTCGCCTTCGCGGGTCTTCTGTCGAAAATACCCAAGCGAGATATAGCCCCACAGGTCCCGCGCGAGATCGATCAGAATGGTGTTGGCACGTGCCACCGCATGGCAGAGCTCGGCCAGGCCGTCATGGGGCTCGATCTGGGTCGTGTGCGGGTTCTGAGAGAGACCGAGCCCGGCCAGCACGCGCGCCGATACCGTCGGCCAGTCGATCGCGGGGTAGGCGGCATAGTGGGCGTTGTAGTTGCCCACCGCGCCGTTCATCTTGGCCGGCAAGGGTACCGTCTGGATCTCAGCGCGCGCGCGACTGAGCCGCGCCACGAACACCCGGATCTCCTTGCCGACGGTGGTGGGCGAGGCCGGCTGCCCATGGGTCCGCGCCAACATCGGGACCGAGCCGGTGGCACAGGCGAGTTCATCGAGGACCACGATGATGGCATCGAGCGCCGGCAGCAGCACCTTGTTGCGTCCGGTCTGGGCCATGAGGGCGTAGGCGACGTTATTGACATCTTCCGAGGTGAGCGCGAAGTGGACGAATTCGGAAGCCGCTTTCAGGTCTTCATGATGATTCATGAAGTCCCGCAGGTAGTACTCGATGGCTTTGACGTCATGATTCGTCTTGGCCTCTATGGTCTTGATGGCGGCCGCGGCCTGCTCATCGAAGTCCGCCAAGAACGTCTCGAGGCGCTCGCGCGCGCGGGCCGTAAAAGGCGGGAGCTCGGCGACGCCCGGCTCCTCGCTCAGGCCCGTAAGCCACGCAATCTCGGCTTGCAGGCGCGCGCGCATGAGTCCCCATTCACTGAAGATGGGCGTAAGCGCCTTGGTGTCGCGCGCATAACGGCCGTCGAGGGGGGAGAGTGCTGAAAGTTCGTTCACAAAGGTCCTTCCGGCGTCTAGCCGCCGTCGTGCGTTGTCGTCTATCCTGGGGTCCGTGACCGACCCCGAATTCCCATTGAGGGCCTTGCTCGCGCAGGTGCGCGCTTGTCGCGCCTGCGATGATCTGCCTTGCGGTCCGCGGCCGATTATTCAGGCCCAGGGGTCGGCGCGCGTACTCATCGTCGGTCAGGCCCCAGGGCGCCGGGTCCATGAAACCGGGGTCCCCTGGAACGACCCGAGCGGGGATAGGCTGCGGGCGTGGCTCGGGGTCGATCGCGCCACCTTCTATGGTCCGGATTTTGCCATCATCCCCATGGGGCTCTGCTATCCGGGCTCGGGGCCGCGCGGGGACCAGCCTCCGCGGCGGCGCTGTGCGCCCCTGTGGTTTGCGCGCTTGCGGGCCTCGCTCCCGGAGATCCGGCTCACACTCCTGGTCGGCCGTTACGCGCAAGCCTATCACCTCCCGCCCACCGATGCGCGTCGGGCGGTGGCGGCGGCGGTGCGCCAAGGCCCGGATTATGGCGCGCTCTGGCCGCTCCCGCATCCCTCCGGACGCAACAACCAATGGCTCAAGCGCCACCCCTGGTTCGAGACCGAGATCTTACCGGTCTTGCGGCACCGCGTGCACACGCTCTTGCGGGCCCCGCTCGGCCCTGATGACCGCGCCCCCTAGGCAGACCCCGTCGGCGTCATAGAAGGCCGCCGACTGTCCAGGGGTCACGGCCCGTTGCGGTTGCGCGAACTCGAGCAGCAGGCCGCCGGATCCATCGGGGTCGGGCCGGACGCGCAGCGGGAAGGCGTGCTGACGGTAGCGGATCTTGGCCAGGCCCTGCCAGGGCAGCCCCGGGGCCGGGCCCAGCCAATGCGCGGCGGCGGTCCGGCAGCCGGGTTTGTAGAGGCTTGGGTGTTCGGCCCCCTGGGCGACGATGAGGGCATTGTCGGCGAGACGCTTGTCGGCGACATACCAGGCCTCGCCCGGCCCGCCGAGGCCGAGTCCCCGGCGCTGGCCGAGCGTATAGAACATGAGCCCCTCATGGTGTCCCATGGGCTGGCCATCGACTGTGTAGATAGGACCCCGCACACCCTTCAGGTAGCGCTTCAAAAAGGGTGGAAAGCGCCGTTCGCCGATGAAACAGATACCGCTGCTGCCTTTGCGGTCGGCATTCGGCAATCCGAGCGCCAAGGCGCGGGCACGAATCTCGGTCTTGGTGAAGTCCCCGACCGGGAACCGCAGGAAAGGCAGGATGGCCGGATCTATGGTGTGCAGAAAGTAGCTCTGGTCTTTATCGGGATCGCGTCCCGCGAACAGGCGCAGAGCGCCCTGGTGCCAGGCAAGGCGTGCGTAATGGCCGGTCGCCATGAGGTCGGCGCCGAGCGCCTGGGCGCGGCGCCAGAACACGTCGAATTTGATCTCGCGATTGCAGAGGATGTCGGGATTCGGAGTGAGGCCAGCCTCGCACTCCTGGAGGAAGCGCGCAAAGACGCGGGTCCGGTACTCGGCAGCGAAATTGGCAGCGTGCAGAGGAATCTCGAGGATCTCGGCCACGGCGCGCGCCGACTGATAATCCTCGGCGGACGGACAGAAGCCGTCGCGATCATCGTCCTCCCAGTTTTTCATGAAAAGACCCGTGACCCGAAAGCCCTGTTCGAGCAGCAGGGCCGCGCACACCGCCGAGTCCACGCCGCCCGAGAGGGCGACTACGACATGACCCTTCACGACGGATCCACGAAGGCGTCCAAGGGATAGTGGCGCCCGCTTTCGTAGTCGTCGATGGCGCGCAGCACCTGCGGTCCGCGATGATCGGCGACGCGCGCCATGAGTTGCGCGCGCGTGAGCCACAAAGCCTGTTCGATACCTCGATCAAGCGCGCGCTCCGGGTGGTGGCGTGTGACGTCGCCGGCCAACGCAAAGCGCAGATAGGCGACCCCTTCAGTACTTTCATATTGGTAGATACCCACCAGTGTCCGCGGTACGAAATCCCATGCGGTCTCTTCGAGTGTTTCACGCACTGCCGCCTCGACGATGGTCTCGCGCGACTCGAGGTGGCCGGCCGGCTGGTTCAGCACGAGTCGACCGCCAACCGTCTCCTCGACGATCAGGTAGCGCTCGTCGCGCCGCACGATCGCCGCCACTGTCACGTGAATGTCACAACTCATGGTTAGTCTCCGCCGCACGATAGCTGCCCGGGGCCAGATTCTCCAGGGTGTAGCGACCGACGGAGTAACGGATCAGCCGCAGCGTGGGATGGCCAACCGCAGCCGTCATGCGTCGCACTTGCCGGTTGCGGCCCTCGGAGAGCGTGAGCGCAATCCAGCTTGTTGGCACCGTGAGACGCAACCGTATAGGGGGATTGCGGGGCCAGAGGGCGGGCTCGGCCAGACGCGTGATACGGGCCTTGCGGGTAGGCTTGCCATCCAGCATCACGCCGTGCGCGAGCGTCGACAGGGCGTGATCGCTCGGCACCCCCTCCACCTGCGCCCAATAGGTCTTGGGCCAGCCGCCCCCCGGGCGCGTGATGAGGGTGGCGAGCTTGGGCGAGTCGGTCAGCAACATGAGTCCTTCCGAGTCGAGATCGAGGCGGCCGGCGGGATAGACATGCGGAATTGGGATGTAATCCTTGAGCGTGCGCCGACCATGCGGATCGGTAAAGCGCGTGAGCACGCCAAAGGGTTTGTTGAAGAGGATAAGCTGCGTCATGTCCTGTTCTGTCCTGTCCGTCCAAGGTTCGCTACAATCGCCGAGAGGGGATTATATCGCGTGGCGCAAGCCGCGCCCAAAAGAGGACCGCATGACCAAGAACCACACAGACGCTGGCGAAAAGATCGTAGTCGGGCCGGATTTTCGTTTGCAGGTGCCAAATCGGCCGATCATCCCGTTCATTGAAGGGGATGGTATCGGCGTCGATATCACGCCGGTCATGCGACGCGTGGTCGACGCTGCGGTCTCCAAGGCCTACGGCGCGGCCCGAGGCATTGTCTGGCGCGAGATCTACGCTGGCGAGAAGGCGCAGGCGCGCACCGGCCATTACCTGCCCAAGGAGACGCTCAAAGACATCGCCGACTATGCGGTGTCGATCAAAGGACCGCTTACGACGCCCGTGGGTGGGGGCCTGCGGTCCCTGAACGTGACGCTGCGCCAGGAACTCGATCTGTATGTGTGCCTGCGCCCGGTGCGCTACTTCGCGGGCGTGCCCAGCCCTTTGAAGGAGCCCGAGAAGACCGACATGGTCATTTTTCGGGAGAACTCGGAGGATATTTATGCGGGTATCGAGTGGCCGGCGCAGTCGCCGGAGGCGCAAAAACTGATCGGGTTCTTGACCGACACCCTGGGCGTGAAATCGATCCGCTTCCCGGAAACGTCCGGGATCGGTATCAAGCCCGTGTCGCGCGAGGGGACCGAACGCCTGACGCGCAAGGCCTTGCAGTATGCCATCGCCCATAAGCGCCCTTCGGTAACCTTCGTGCATAAAGGGAACATCATGAAGTTTACCGAGGGCGCCTTCCGGCAATGGGGTATGGATCTCGCGCGGCGCGAGTTCGGGGCGACGGAGCAGGATGGTAGGCTCGTGATCAAGCGCGCCGATGGCGGCTCGGTGGTCATCAAGGACGTCATCGCCGATGCCTTCCTACAACAGATCCTGTTGCGGCCGGAAGAGTATAGCGTTATCGCGACCCTCAATCTGAACGGCGATTACATCTCCGACGCCCTGGCCGCCCAGGTGGGCGGCATCGGCATGGCGCCCGGCGCCAATCTCTCCGACAGTGTGGCGATGTTCGAGGCCACCCACGGTACGGCGCCTCGCTATGCGGGCCAGGACAAGGTGAATCCTGCGTCGCTCATCCTGTCGGCGGAGATGATGTTGCGCCACATCGGCTGGGGCGAGGCGGCGGACCTCATCCTAGGGGGCATAGGCGGGGCCCTGGCGGCGGGTCAGGTTACCTATGATCTGGCGCGACTGCGTCCTGGCGCGACGGAAGTGAGTTGCTCGGGCTTCGGGAACGCCATCATCACGTTCATGGCCTGAGGCAGCGTGCGGATACATATCGTGGGCAGATCAGCGTGAGGAGCGCGTGACGGCGAGCGGGGCGGAGGCGCCACGGGCCCTGGCCGGCGCACTTGCGCTAATCCGCCGGCTCCTGGCCCTAGGCCTGTGGCTTGCCTCCGTGGCTTGCGCGCACTACACGGCCCGGCCGCTTTCGCCGCAGGCCGTTAAGGCGGCGCTCGCCACGCGTTCACCGACGGCGCTTTGGGTGCGACGCGCCCATCTACTGTTGCCCTCCCTGCCGCCGCTGGTGGTGCACAAGGGACAGCGGCTCACTCCGAATCTCGCGGCGGTGGTCGCGGTGGTGGCCGACCCGGCGTTGCGCGCAGCGCGCGCGCAAGAGGCGCTGGCCCACGCGCAGGTCCTGAGCGCCGGGCTTTTGCCGAACCCGATCTTTTCCTATGGGCTTGGGATACCGTTGTCCGGAACCGGGCTCACGCACGCCTTTCGCGCGGGGCTTGGGCTGCCGATCCAGTCACTTGTGACGCGCGGTCCGCGGGTGCGCGCTGCGCGCCTCCACGCCCAAGCAGTCGATCTGACGGTCGCGTGGCAGGAGTGGCAGGTGGCGGCGGCAGCCAAGTCGCTGGTTTACACCCTGCTTGTCGGGCGCCTGCAAGAACAACTCTTGGCCCGTGAGGTCCACGCCTTGCGCCATAGCGTCGCGATCCTGGCCGACGGTCAGGCCGCGGGCTATGTGACGCTGGGGGTGGCCGGAGCCGCGCGGCTCGCGCTACGTCAGACCGAGGTTGTCGAGCTTGCGGTCAAGCGCCATCAGGCCAATATCGCCGGACAGCTGCGCAGCCTGCTCGGCCTCGGGGCGCATGCCCCCTTGCGGCTCACGCACCGCACGGTACACGCCTCGCATGGGCGCGCCTGCATGCGGGCGGCGCCATGGCTCAAAGGGCTGGCCCGGCGGCGATTGGATTTGTTGGCGCTGCGCAAGGGGTATCGGAGTCAGAATGCAGCCCTGCGGGCGGCCATTGCCGCGCAGTTTCCGGCGATCACGGTGGGCGTCAATCGCGCGCGCGATACCAGCGACATCAATACCATGGGGGCGGGCGTCTCGATTAGCCTGCCGATCTTCAACCACAATCAAGGGGCGATCGCCGAGGCACGCGCGACGCGGCGCGCGCTCTTCCGCGCCTATGCCGCACAATGGTTCGCGGCGCGGGCGGGCATCCATCAGTTGACCGTGCGTATGCGCTATGTGCGTCGCGAACTCGCGACAACCGAATCGTCGGTACACGCCCTGAATCATCTGGAGACGGTCTACCATAGAGCGCTCGCCACGCAGAGTATCGCGGCGCTCACCTATTATCAGCTTCTGGAGCGGCTCGTCAAAGAGCGCCTGGTGCTTTTGCAGGACCGCGCTCAGCTCGACCAATTGACAGTGGCCGTGGAGGCAGCAAGCGGGAGATTTGAATGGCCGAAGACATGCGCCGGGCACGCGTAAGGCGTGCGACAGGGGTCGCGATGGTGGTGGTGGCCCTCGTAGGCGCTTGGCTGCTGTTGCACGGGTCCAAGTCCGGCAAGGGGGCCGTACTGCCGCCGACCGCGACGGTCAAGGTCGTGCCGATACGGCAGGCCTCGGTGATCAAGCGGCTCGTGGCCTACGGACGCGTGGTGCCCGCACCATGGGCGGTTCATAGCCTGGTGGAACCCTTCGAGGTCTCGATCAGCCGGGTGTTCGTCAATCGGGGTCAGAGCGTGGGCCAGGGAGCGACCTTGCTGCAGGTGAGGCCGGGACCCTCCGCGCGACTCGCGCTCCTGCAGGCCCAAAACGCCTATCGTCTCGCCAAGATCGCCTTGCGCGATGAGCGCATGCGTCTACGCCTGAAGCTCGCCACCCGCGCGGGCCTCCTGCGCGCCCGCAAGACCTTCGATATGGCCCGGCTGTCCTTGCGAGTCTTCGAAGCCGAGGGCCTCCATCGGCGCATGATCGTGACGGCCCCTGTGGGCGGCGTCGTAAGTAGCATTGGTGTGGAGGAGGGCTCGACGGTGAGCCCAGGACAGGCGCTCGTGACGCTCATTGCCGGCAACCGGCTCGAGGTGCGGCTCGGCGTAGAACCGGAGGACGTCCCCAACATACGCGTGGGCGAGCGCGTGCGCCTGTTGTCGTTCGAGGGGGCGGCAAGCCAGCGCACCCATGGCTTGGTTTCTGTGATTTCGCGGGTCATGGATTCGGCGACCCACATGATCAATGTATTCGTGACCCTGCCGGGCGCCAATGCCTACCTGCTTGGGGAGTATGTGGAGGGGCGCTTCACGGCCGCCTCGCCGCCGGGCTTGGTGGTGCCGCGCTCGGCGGTGCTGCCCTCCGGACACCACTTCGTGCTCTATACCGTGACCCACGGGCGCGCGGTGCGCCATCGTGTCAAACTGGGACCCCACAATGGTTATGTCGCGCAGGTCGTGGCCCCGCACCTGCACGTCGGAATGCCGGTCGTGGTGCTCGGGAACTACGAACTGACGCCGGGCATGCGGGTTCGGATCGCCCCATGACCTTGAGCGGCTGGATACAGCGTCACCGGCGCTCCTTACTCTTCCTCCTTGCGCTGTTGGTGCTGGGCGGCGTGTACTCGGCGACACGCCTGCCGGTTGCCCTCTTTCCGCACGTCGCCTTCCCGCGCGTAGAGATCTACGCCGATGCGGGCGACCGGCCGGCTAAGCGCATGTTGATCCAGGTGACCTATCCGGTCGAGCAGGCGGTGCGCGGGATCCCGGGCGTGGTGGGGGTGCGATCGACGACGAGCCGTGGCAGCGCCGACTTCTTCATCAACTTCCATTGGGGCGAGAACATGACGACGGCGACCCTGGAGGTTCAGGCCGCCTTGGCTGGGATCAGCCGCCGTCTGCCCACCGACACGACCTTCGAGGTCCGACGCATGCGGCCGACCATCTTCCGGATGCTCGCCTACACCTTCACCTCGCACCGCGTGTCGCAGGTGACCCTGCGCGACATCGCGCGCTATCAGCTGCGTCCGCTCTTGTCGGCGATCCCTGGCGTGGCGCGCGTGGGCGTCATAGGGGGGCGCATCGAGGAGTATCGCGTCACCATCGATCCGGCGCGACTGGCGGAATACGGGCTCACCATAAGCGATGTCAACCGGGCGCTGGCCAACAGTAACGTCTTGCGCACAGTGGGCCATCTCCAGCAGGACTACCGCTTTTATCTCGTCATCTCCAACACCAGGCTCCATCGTCTGCGGGATATCCGGCGTACGGTCTTACGTTCCGGGGGCAACGGCATTGTGCGCCTCGATGAGGTGGCGACAGTCGCGCGCGCCCTGAAACCGCAGTGGACGCAGGTGCTGGCCAATGGTCAGCCGGCGGTGAGCGTACAGATCTACCAACAGCCGGGCGGCAACACCGTTGCCATCACGCGCGCCGTGAAAAAGGTCTTGCAGCGCTTCGAGCAGAGCCTCCCGGCGGGCGTCCACGTCAAGAAATGGTATGACCAGAGCACACTGATCGAGGGCGCGGCGCATAGTGTCCGCGATGCGGTCTTGATCGGGGCGCTGCTCGCGGCGCTCGTGTTGTTCATCTTTCTGCGTAATACGCGCATCACCTTCATCGCGCTCATCACGGTGCCCAGCGTGCTTGCAGCCACCATCCTGCTGCTGTTCGTGCTCCATATGAGCTTCAACATTATGACTCTGGGCGGCATGGCCGCCTCCGTGGGTCTCATTATCGACGATACCATCGTCATGCTTGAACACATCATGCGCCGACTGCATGAAAAGCGCCCGGAACCGCGCCGCGGGCGCGTCATGATGGCGGTTCGTGAGTTTACGCGGCCGCTCGCAGCGTCATCGGCCTCGACCATCATCATCTTCGCGCCGCTCGCCTTCCTGTCCGGTGTCACCGGGGCCTTCTTTCGCGCCCTGTCGCTGACCATGGCGGCCAGCCTCATCATCTCATTCCTCGTAGCGTGGCTCGCGGTACCCATCCTTGCCGACCACTTCCTGCAGGCGCGCGACCTCGAGGCCGGTGAAGAGGGGCAGTGGACGCGGCGCGCCCACATCTTGTATGAGCGCATTATGCGCGCCGTGTTTCGCGCCCCGCGGCGCCTGTTTGTCGTTATTGTAGGATTCGTGGCGCTCGGGGTCGCGGGCTTTACGCTGACCGGGTCGGGTTTCATGCCGGCCATGGATGAGGGCGGTTTCGTATTGAACTACCGGGCCGCGCCCGGGACCTCGCTCAAGGAAACGGCACGCCTGCTCGAGAAGGTTCAGCGCATTCTGAGCGCGAACCATTATGTGCGCACCGACTCGCTGCGCACAGGGCTGCAGCTTGGGGGCGGAATCACGGGCACCAATGAAGGGGATTTCTTCGTGTTGCTGAAGCCCTATCCGCGGCCCAGCATCTGGCAGATCATGACGAATATCCGGCGAAAAGTCGCCGCGCGCGTACCGGGCCTCAAAATCAGCACGAATCAGCCCATGCAGGATCTGATCGGGGACCTGACAGGTGCGCCGCAGCCGGTGGAGATCAAGGTCTTCTCCGACGATGGGGCGCTCCTGCGCCGTGTGGGTCCGGAGATCGCCACGAAACTCAGGCGCATTCGCGGCCTCGTCAATGTGCGCGACGGCATCGTGTATGCTGGCGACGCCGTGGACATCCGCGTGGACCGCGCCAAGGCGGCCCTGGAAGGGGTGGACCCGCGCAGCGTCACAAGCCAGCTGCGCGCCTACCTGAACGGCACGGTGGCAACCGCCGTGCAGCGCGATGTTCGTATGATCGGGGTGCGGGTATGGGTGCCACGGCCGATGCGCCGCTCCCTGCACGCCATTCGCAATTTGCGCTTACGCGCGGCCAACGGCCGCCTGTTCCCCTTGCGGGCGATCGCCACGGTGAGCCGCTTAAATGGCCAGCCCGAGATCGCCCGGGACAACTTGAAGCGCATGATTCCGATCACGGCGCGCATCTCGGGCCGCAGCCTGGGCGGCGTCATGCAGGATGTGAAACGGCTCATGGCGCGTCCCGGCATCCTCCCTCCGGGGGTCTACTCGAGCCTCGGCGGCCTTTATGTCCAACAACAGATCGCCTTCGCGGGCCTCATGGCGGTATTCGCGGCCGCCGTGGCCCTCGTGTTTCTGCTGTTGCTGTTTCTCTATGAGCGCTTCCTCGTGACCTTCGCCTTGATGGGGACCACCCTGTTGGCCTTGTCCGCCGTGTTCGTCGGCCTCTGGGTGACCGGGACCCAGCTCAATATTTCGTCGATGATGGGCATGACCATGGTGGTCGGTATCGTTACGGAGGTGGCCATTTTCTACTACTCCGAATACCAGGAGATCGAGCAGGGCGACCCGGTGGAGGGTTTGATCCTGGCGGGCAAGAATCGCTTGCGTCCAATCGCGATGACGACGCTGGCGGCGATCCTGGCGCTGCTGCCGCTGGCCTCCGGCTGGGGGCAAGGCTCAGCCATGCAGCAGCCGCTCGCCATCGCCATCATATCGGGCCTGCTCGTCCAGCTTCCCTTGGCCCTCGTGGCCTTGCCATTGTTTCTGTCGTGGGGGATGAAACGCCGTTCGTCCGGTTCTTAAGAAAAACCCGGCCAAGCCGGGTTTAGGGTGCTATCATGATCTCGTACGGGATTCAGACGGCACGAATGTTGGATGCCTGCGGCCCTTTGGGGCCATGTTGCACTTCGAACTCGACCTCCTGGCCCTCTTTCAGGGTCTTGTAGCCGTCCATCTGAATCGCCGAGAAATGGGCAAAGACGTCGTCACCTCCGATGCTCGGCGAGATGAAGCCGTAGCCTTTGCTCGCGTTGAACCATTTCACAATACCTGTTGCCATACCGTGATCTCCCCTGCTGATGACTTGTCACCCGCGCAGCCGTGCCTGAAAGCTGCCGTGCTTGAAAGCCGCTCGTATTTCAGGTAATTCTGATATAGGAGTCGTGGAGCGGGCTCGGCCTTATTCATGCTTATTTCCTTTGTCAAGTCAAGATGGCGGCAGGCAGGGTAGGGGAGACTGGACGGGTGGGCGCGATAGGCAGAGAATTCGGCGCACGAACGCGCGTTTTGCGAAGGAGGTCATCGTGTTAGCGGGACGGACGGATCATGCCCCTTAAGCGGCCAGGCGATCTCTCCGATTTGGATGTCCAGGAGGCGAAGCCCGAGCTCGCTTTGCCGCCCCTGTACAAGGTGATTATCCTGAACGATGACTATACTCCCATGGACTTTGTGGTTTTGGTGCTCGAGCGTTTCTTCAACAAGAATCGTGAGGAGGCGACGCGCATCATGTTGCATGTACACCAACGCGGGGTTGGAGTTTGCGGCGTATATACAAGGGAAGTCGCCGAGACTAAAGTAAGACAAGTGACGATTTTTGCAAGCGAGAACCAGCACCCCCTGCAATGTACGCTGGAGCCCGCGTAGGGATCGGACTTTACATGATTTGGAGGTGTTCCTTCCCATGTTATCCCAGGAACTCGAATTTTCCCTCAACATGGCGTTTCAGGAAGCCCGCGAGAAGCGCCATGAGTTCATAACGGTCGAGCATCTGCTGGCGGCGCTGCTCGATAATCCGAGTGCCGCGCGCGTGTTGCGCGCATGCGGCGGCAATATCGAGGAGTTGCGCCGCAGCCTGACCGCGTTTTTGCGCGAGAACATCCCCACACTCGCGCCCGGAAGCCAAGTCGAGACCCAGCCCACTCTCGGGTTCCAACGTGTCATTCAACGTGCCGTCTTGCACGTGCAGGGCGTGGGCAAAAAGGAAGTCACAGGCGCTAACGTGCTGGTGGCGATCTTCAGCGAGAAGGAGTCGCACGCGGTCTACTTCCTGCAAAAGCAGAACATCACGCGCTTTGATGTCGTGAACTACATTTCCCACGGTATTTCGAAGGTACCGGGCGAAGGCCACGAGCTATCGGCATCCGAGGAGCCGGAGGAGGGGGCAAGCACCACCGAGCGTGGCGCGCTGGACGTGTTTGCCGTGAATCTGAATGAGCAGGCGCGGCTCGGGAAAATTGACCCCTTGATCGGACGCGATCATGAGATGAGTCGCACTGTGCAGATCCTTTGCCGGCGACGCAAGAACAACCCCCTGTATGTCGGCGAGGCCGGCGTCGGCAAGACCGCCATCGCCGAAGGGCTCGCCAAGAAGATCGTGGACGGCGAGGTGCCGGAGGTCTTGGCGCACAGCACCATCTATGCGCTCGACATGGGCGCGCTCTTGGCGGGAACGAAGTATCGGGGCGATTTCGAGAAACGGCTGAAGGCCGTCATAACGCATATGAAGAAGCAGGAGAACGCCATCCTGTTTATCGATGAGATCCATACCATTATCGGCGCGGGGGCGGCCTCGGGCGGGGCGATGGATGCCTCTAATCTGCTGAAACCCGCGCTGGCTTCGGGCGATTTGAAGTGTATCGGTTCCACCACTTATCAGGAATACCGGGGGATCTTCGAGAAGGACCGGGCGCTCGCGCGCCGATTCCAGAAAATCGATGTGCCCGAGCCATCGGTGGAGGAGGCCGTACAGATCCTGCGTGGACTCAAGGGACGTTTTGAGAAACATCACGGCGTACGTTATACCCAGCAGGCTTTACGCACGGCGGTGGAGTTGTCAAACCGCTACATAGGTGACCGCCATCTGCCCGATAAAGCGATTGATGTGATCGACGAAGCCGGTGCGAGCGTGCATTTGAGTGCGCCCAGTAAGCGCAAAAAGACGATCGGCGTGCCGGAGATCGAGGAAATTGTGGCGCGGATCGCGCGTATCCCGCAAAAACATGTGTCCACGTCGGATCGCGAGGCCCTGCGGAACCTCGAACGCGATCTGAAGCTTGTGGTCTTCGGTCAGGATGCCGCGGTCGACGCACTCGCCGCGTCCATCAAGATGGCGCGCTCGGGGTTGCGCGAAGGCGAAAAGCCGATCGGTTCCTATCTGTTCTCGGGCCCAGATC
>JAKAXK010000188.1 GCA_021827145.1 Pseudomonadota bacterium | reverse complement strand
CCCATGTATCCGCATACTTTCCATAACCCACGTGTTGACATGCACATCGTTAGCGCCGTAACCAGCAATAAGCCATAGAGGGGTACTGACAGCAGCATTCAGAAAGGCATTGTAGTAGTAGCCGAGTGGCGCCACATAACGCTGGAGCCAGCGTTCCTTTTGATGGCCCGAGACAATCGGCGCAGCCCACTGTGACGACCGCTCGCCCCCTATAAGCGCCCGACGCGCGGCCCCCGCAGAATGATACTTCACGATATCCGTGCCCGAGCGCGGCATACGGCCAAAGCGTACGCTACCGTGCAGGTGCAGCAAGACATTCGGTTCCGTCAACACCCTGACTACGAACTGGCCGGGATTGAACACATCGTAGTCCGCGCTTTTTTCATCGCTCGCCGCAAAGCCGTCAAACCATGGCCCAGTACGGTCTATAAGGTCATCATAATTAAGTGTCAGCACGGTCAAATCAAAGTCGCGCCTTAGGCGGTCCACAAAGGTCTGTAGTCGGTCCGGATGCTCCTGCGGTGTCTCCCGTATAAAGAAATCAAAAATCCCGTTCAGTAGTCCAAGGCGGGCCCTAAAAACGCTTAGCTTCTCCTCGCCAGACAACAGTTCCGCATATCCAGGAGACAGCCGCGTAAAGGCATTTATGGTTTCCCGCGTCCACCTGCCGGGCGACCGAAGCGTGTCTGTGTACTCCTGGAGATCTTCCAACGCCGCCATTACCGTCTCAAAATTGAATCCGTCCGGTCCTCTTTGTTTTCGGAGGCCCTCAATAATCAACTGAATAGCGGGCTCGTCTAGTGCACATACTCGTTCCGTAGCCTTGGCCGTGGACGGGGCGCCGGCATGCGCCGACGCCCCTGCTCCCAATAGAAGGATAAGGCGCGGTCGGTGGTATCCTGCCTGTTGCATTGCGCTCTCCTGGCACCTCGTTACCCATAGGCGCCCATTATCACGTTGTCCCTCAGGACACGCAATCGCGGATTGCTCCGGTCGCGCGCATCGGCAGCCGTGTGAGCAAGATGGTCTGGAATATCACGTCACGGGTGTTATTCGATGATCTCTGGTGGTTGGAGTCGCCCGGTGACCGAGGCCCTTTCTGTGTCGCCGCTATTCGGTCCGCCCGTCTTACGCAACCGACAAGCACGCCGCCACTTTCGCCTACTCAGTGGCAGAATGGTGGAGATCCACGGTCACTCTGACAGATTCCTTGGCCGGTACGCAGCCGAGCTATCGGCTCGCCGCAATAGCCCGCAACATTCCGCAAGTGGGGCGTCGGTTTCGTCGGTTGGCATGGTGGTGCCGGGGCATCATCACCGCGCCGCCGCCCAATCCCGCAGGCATTGGCGATCAAGGCGGGCCGCGATGGGATTGCCCAGGAGGATACCGACCTCGCGGTTACGATGGAGGCTCGTCCAGATGAAGTTTTCGGATCCCAGGAAGGCCTCCGTTCGTCCTGCGATCAATTTGGCGTGCAGATAGGGTGTGGCAAGAGTGCGCACGCGCACACCATCCGCAGCAAACCCGCGCGCGATGCGACGGTCATAACGGCTCAATGTGGCCGGTAACAGGATTCGGGCTTGCGCGCCCTTGGCCCGCAAAGCATCGAGGATCGCTCGGTCTTTGCCCAGTTCCTCAGATTCGATACAGACGGCGCCGGGTTGGCGGATGACCGCCACCAGCGCCGGGGTCGCCCCGGGTGATAAAACCAAGCTTTGGCACGGGGCGTTTCCTGCGGGGCGATTATACCAATCAGCGGCGAATACCGTCCGCAGGGCATGGGTGATGGCGGGTTGACGGATGATATCGAGATATTCGCGGTTTTTGTGGAAAGCGGACCACGTCAGGTTGGCGGTACCGATTTCTGCACGTCGGCCGCTTACCATGTATTTCGCGTGGTCGAACCGGTAACGGCCAGAAAAGCGTCCCGGCGCAGAGCGCACTTGCGCCCCGGTCGCCCGGAGACGCGCGATTTCGCCGCGCGGTCGGCCGCCATAGGGGCGTCGGTCGATCAGGATACGAACGCGGATCCCGCGGTGAACATCTTGGGCGATGGCCTGGATAATGCGCCGATCAGTGGCGAGGTAGGCATTGATATCCAGCGTGCCGTGCGCCTGCTGGATAAACGCGATGACCGGCCTGGCGCCGGCGTGCGGTTCAATGTATATGGTCATGAGTGGTTCTTCCCGTTCTTCTGAGTATTCTTGATGGTCTTGTCGATGATAATGCCCGGCGCGGCCCCCAGGCCAAAGATAATGGCCAGAAGACCCAGGGCAAACGCAGCCTCCCCGGCGCGATCAAGTCCAAAGAGTATCCAAATGAGGACAAAGGCTATGAGAAAAAACATGGTCTATTCCTCCCCCGGGTGCGTACCCCGGCCATTATCGGCCTCGCGCTTCAAGCGCTGGTCTTCCTGAGAAAGGCGCCGACCCTCGGGCTCATCGCCACGCGTGAAAGCTGCAAGGGCCGCGGCGAACAGTGCGCGGCTGTGCCAACCCAGTTCCCGGAAATAGGCCTCCTGCTCCTCGGTGAGCGGCCCGTTATTTTCATTGTTTTGTGTCATGCGATTTACTCCTTACCGATGGTCGTTTGGCCACCGAAATCCGGTGGCGTTACAAGGTGCTGCGCGGGCGGAAATTACGGCTCCTGTTCCTCGTCTCGCCCCTCCTCTGTTTTATCCAGATCGTCCAGGCCTGCGGATCCGGGCGTCAACGGGGCCGCTTGGGTCGAGATCGGCTGTGCCGGTGCGAACGGCGTGGCGCCCACGGATTCAACCGTGCCTAAGATTTTGGCGAGCAGGCCCAAACCGGGGGCCAGGTGGTCGAGCACGAGGTCCTGGATGGAATCCGCCAAACCGGCATCGGGCGTAACGGCCGGCATAGGACACGACGTCTCAGAGTCCATGAGCGGCGTGCCCAGGGCCTGCGCCTGTTCGTTCTGTGGTTTTTTCCTGACGGGCGGCGCGGCCGCCATAGGGGCGGAGGGCTTCCCCACGTCCGGCGGGGCCTTGCCCCAATTCGGGCGCTGGTAGTTCGGTTGAATCCAGCGTGCCTCGATGCGATCCGGGCGATGGGTTTGCAGGTGAGGAAACGGCCAATTGAGGATCGCGGCCTCGCCGCCTGCCATCAACAGGGCGCGCGGCCCCCGGCCTTTAATGACCTTCAGATCCCGGCCAAAGGCCGCGGGCATCAACACGGGCTCGCGCACCCGTTGCCACGACTGATTGTGCTGGCCACCATCCCGTCCGGTCTGGGTCGAGACCTGATGTTGGAAGCGGTCAACTTCCCGGTCACCCAAGAGCTTCGCGCACCACTCTTGATCGTCGGGGGAAGTCGTCTGGCAGAGGATCTTGGTCGCCGTCTGCCCTGCCCAGGTGGTGGCCGTGTCGCGTGTGTAGGCCTCGCGGATCTGCGCAAGACTTTGGATGCCGAGCACCACGCGCAGGCCTTTGGAGCGCGCCGTGGCCAGGGCGTCCGTAATGCTCGGGACCCGGCCCACCCGCGGGGCCTCATCCACGATGAGCCAGATGCGGCGTTGATCGGGCGCGGCGTCCGGCATATCGGAGATTTGCCGCAC
>JAKAXK010000052.1 GCA_021827145.1 Pseudomonadota bacterium | reverse complement strand
GGAATTCCGGTGGCCCGCTCTTCAATATGACGGGTCAGGTCGTCGGCATCAACGATCAGATCTACACCAGCAACGGTGGTTATATGGGGCTATCGTTCTCCATACCGATCAACGCCGCCATGCGTGTCGTGAATGCCCTTGAACACCACCACGCCATCCGCTTCGGCTGGCTCGGCGTCGATGTCCAGGGCGTAAGCGCTGAGATGGCGCGTGCCATGCGCTTGAAGGAACCGGTCGGCGCGCTCATCGCAAGCCTCGCGCACAATGGCCCGGCGGCCAAGGCCGGCCTGAAGCCCGGCGACGTCATCATCACCTACGATAACAAGCCGGTTTATAGCGTGGGTCAGTTGCCACCACTTGTTGGCAATACGAACCCCGGCGTACGAGTACCGGTCGGTATCATGCGCAAGGGTCGTGCGCTTACCATCAAGGTTCGCGTGGGCACGCTCCCGAAAAATCTGCGCCACGCCGGCACCCCCAACGTCACCTTGTCGCGCATGCACATGGAAGTGGGGCCGCTCACCCATGAGGCCCTCACCGACATGGGTATACATCACGGGGTCGTGGTGCTGAGTGTCGATCCGGGCCCAGCCCAAAACGCGGGGATCGTCCCGGGGATGGTGATTCAGGAGCTCAATGGCACACCCATCACTTCGCCGAGTCAGATCGCGCACCTAGCGGCCAATCTGCCAGCCCACACCCCGGTGCCGGTACTCATCCGCCGCGGCAAGGAAAGCGCCTATATCGTCATCAGATTGCCGTAGGGTCGTCCGGCGCCCCCTCTTCACGGGGGGGCGCCGCGCGCCTTTCGCCCACGAAATCGTCCGGCCCTCGACCCTCAGGCCCAGGACATCACAACAACACCCGTTCGATGCCACCGGCCTTCACGACATCGGCGAAACGCTGCTGCCAGCCCTCGCCCAAGCGCTTATTCGCCACTTCAACGACGATATAGTCGGCGTCGAGACCTGTGTCCTCACGATAACGGCTCAAGCCCTGCAGGCACGCGGGACACGACGTAAGAATCTTCACCTCCGCAGGCGCCGATCCACCCGCCTCGCTCAGTGTCCGCAAACCCTTTTTGAGCTCCTCCTCTTTACGGAAGCGTACCTGGGTCGCGATGTCCGGGCGCGCCACCGCGAAGGTCCCCGCCTCGCCACAGCAACGGTCCGAGAGCGTCACGGGGCTACCCATCAGCGCGGTCGCGACGGCTACCGGGTTGTGCGTCTTCATGGGCGTGTGGCAAGGGTCGTGATACATGTACCGCACCCCCTCGATACCCTCCAGGGATACCGATTTCTCCATCAGGTATTCGTGGATATCGAGCAACCGACATCCTGGAAAGATCTGTTCGAACTCATACTTCAGGAGTTGGTCCATGCACGTCCCACACGAGACGATCACGGTCTTGATGTCGAGATAATTCAGCGTGTTGGCGACCCGATGGAAGAGCACACGATTGTCGGTCGTGATCTGTCGGCCCCGCGCATCCTCACCAGCGGCAGTCTGGGGATAGCCGCAGCATAGATAGCCAGGCGGCAGCACGACCTGCGCCCCCACCTCGTAGAGCATGGCGAGGGTCGCAAGTCCCACTTGACTGAAAAGCCGTTCTGATCCGCAGCCGGGAAAATAAAACACCGCGTCCGAGTCGTCGTTGACCTTGGCCGGATCGCGCAGGATTGGTACGGTCTTTGTATCTTCTATCCCAAGCAAGGCCCGCATGGTCTGACGCGGCACCCCGCTTGGCAGGGGTTTTTTCAGGAAATGAATGACCTGCGCCGCCATCGGCGTCTTGCCGGTAGTTGCCTCCGGACGTGAGGGCTTGCCAATCGATGGTAGCTTCACCGCCACCTCGTGCCCCCACCTCTGGGCCCTGAACCCCCACTCAACAAGCCCCTTGCGCAAGACCCGGATCGTGCTTGGGTCAGTGGCATTCAAAAATGCCATGGAGGCACGCGTGCCTAAAGCCATGCGCTTATGACCACGCGCCCGCAGGATCTCGCGCATGCGAATGGATACATCCCCAAAATCGATATCGACCGGGCACGGGCTCAAGCACTTGTGACATACCGTGCAATGGTCGGCGATGTCGTTCATACCATCGAAGTGATGGACCGATATGCCGCGGCGGGTCTGTTCCTCATAGAGGAAAGCCTCGATGATGAGGCCGGTCCCAAGTATCTTGTTGCGCGGCGAATAGAGGAGGTTCGCGCGCGGCACATGCGTTGTGCAGACGGGCTTGCACTTCCCGCAGCGCAGACAATTGCGGATCGCGTCGTTCAAGGCCCCGAGCTCGCTGCGCTCCAGGATCAAGGCCTCCTGCGAGACCAGCCGCAGAGAGGGGGTGTAGGCGCGCTCGAGCCCCGACCCCGGCATGAGTTTGCCGCGATTGAAGTGACCATTCGGGTCCACGCGATGCTTGTAGGCCGCGAAGGCGTCTATTGCCTCGGGCTCAAGGTAACGGATCTTGGTAAGACCGATGCCATGCTCACCCGATATCACGCCCCCCAGATCCACCGCGAGGCCCATCACGCGCTCGACGATGCGATCGGCTTCCCGCATCATTTCGTAATCATTAGAATTGACGGGGATATTGGTGTGGACATTACCATCGCCGGCGTGCATGTGCAGCGCCACGAACAGCCGCTTGGCCAAAACCTCGGCATGTATGGCCTCAAGACGCTGATGGACTTTTGCCATCTCGTGCCCCGCAAAGATGTCCTGCAAGACTCGCTGGACCTCGGTTCGGTATGAGATGCGCAGACTACGCCGCAAAAGCAATCCCAGCAGAGGCTCATTCGGTCGCGCGCGGGCGAGCTGCTCGGCTTCCAGCCAATCGGTGCAGGCCGCCGCCGGACGGTCAAGGCTCGCCAATATCTCGGACCAGCGCTTTGCGACCGCGCGCAAATGTGTCACTGCCGCCTCGGTCTTGGCCGCGAGGATCGCCGTGCTTTCCACGCTCGCCTCATACTCGGATGCCACCGCGAGCCCGGCGCCTTCGCTCAAGTAGGCGATAACCGCCTCCACGGTCGAAATCTTGTTGCTAAGCGACTGTTCAATATTGATGCGCTCGACCCCCTCGCTGTAATCGGCGAGGCGCTCGATGGGAATGACCACATCCTCGTTGATCTTGAAGGCGTTGGTATGCGCGGCGATGGCCGCCGTCTTCGCGCGATCCGCCCAGAAGCGCCGCCGCGCCTCGCTGGTTACCGCGACATGGCCTTCGCCCCCGCGCCCGTTGGCGATCCGCACAATGGCCGCCGCCGCTTCGCCCACACGGCGCTCGTCGTCGCCGGCGATGTCGCAGAGCAGGACCATCTTGGGGCGTTCGCGGCGCGGCGCCTTGGTGCTATAGCGCACGGCCCGCAGGTAGCGCTCGTCCAAATGCTCGAGCCCCGCCAGCACCACCCCGGGGCACGTGTCTGGATAGGCCTTGATCGCCGTGATCGCTGATACGGCCTCGCGCAGATCGGTGCCGAAGAACTCGAGGCATACGGTCCGCAGATGCTTGGGCTTTTCGTGCAGAATAAAGACCGCGGACGTGATGATGCCGTCGCAGCCTTCCTTTTGGACGCCCGGAAGACCCGACAGAAACTTATCCGTCACATCTTTGCCGAGACCTTCCTTACGCAAGGAGCGCCCCGGTATTCGCAAGGTTTCGACGGACCCTACCGGCGTGCAGCCATCAGGGCCGAAGCGGCGTACCTGAAACAGCACCTCGTCCTGCTCATGAATCTTGCCCAGATTATGGTTCTCGCGCTCGACGGTAAGCCACTCGCCGCGCGGCGTCACCATGCGCCAGGACGCGAGATTGTCGAGGGTCGTGCCCCACAAGACGGCCTTCTTGCCACCCGCGTTCATCGCCACGTTGCCGCCAATGGTAGAGGCGTCCTGCGAGGTGGGATCGACCGCGAACGAAAGCCCACCGGCCTCAGCTACCTCGGTCACGCGCAACGTGACGACACCGGCGCCGGCGCGAATGGTGGGCACACTCTTCTCGATGCCGGGGAGCACCCGCCATACCACCTCATCCAGACCGTCGAGTTTCTCGGTGTTGATGATAGCGGTGTCGGCGAACAAGGGAACCGCGCCTCCCGTGTACCCCGTGCCACCCCCTCGCGGGATGATGGTCAACCCAAGCTCGATACAGCCCTGGACGATGCCCATCACCTCCTCTTCCGTGTCGGGATTGATCACCACGAACGGAAGTTCGACGCGCCAGTCAGTGGCATCGGTCACATGCGCCGCGCGTGCATAGGCGCTGAAGTCGACATTATCGCGTCGAGTGACCCGCGAAAACACGCGCACGGCTTTCTTGCGCAGGGCGCGTTCGCGCGGAAAGCCCTCTTCGAAGGCCTGCACCGCACCACGCGCCGCAGAGGCCAATGCAAGCGCCTCGGGATTCCCTTGAGCCCGCTCCACGATCTGATCCAGCCTGTGATGCAAGGCCGATACGAGCTGTCTGAGCCGCCCCTCGTGCCGCAAGAGATCGTCCTGGATAAAGGGGTTGCGGCTCACCACCCACATATCACCCAAGACCTCGAACAACATGCGTGCGGAACGCCCGGTCACGCGTGTCGCGCGCAGGGCGTTCAAGGTCTCCCACATCTCCGCGCCCAGAAATCGCAGCACGATCTCCCGGTCCGAAAACGAGGTGTAGTTGTAAGGAATCTCCCGAATCCGGGCGGTCGACGATGGGCTCATGGGGTGTTTTAGGCGGCGCGTAGCCGGGTCATGACGGTCAAGTATTTTAGCACGAACGACGGACCTACTCCCCGCCCCACCTCTCAAAGACTTCCGCTCTTCAAAGCCGCTGCCAGCCACCAGGCGTCCCCGTGGGTCGCGGCCTTAAGACCGGCATGGCGGCTCCCGTGTCCGCTACGATCACGCGACAGCCCGCGGGGTCCTGCCCCGCCGCGCTGAGCGGCACCGGGTACGCAATGAATCGGCCTATCGCCAAGATCAGCCCGTGGTCTTGCGTCCGGCTACGCTCAGGAGCCGGCGCTCGCGCAGAAAGCCCATCACACGCGACACTCCGCCCGCCACATCCTCGACCTCAGTGCGCACACGCACATTTGGCGCCAGGGGTTTCTCGTAAGGGTCGTCGACCCCGGTAAAGAGATCCAGCTCACCGCCCAGGGCTTGGGCATAATGACCCTTCGGATCGCGTGCCACACAGGCCGCAAAGGGTGTATCCATATGGATTTCCAGGAACACGCCACCGACCTCTTCGACTAGCGCGCGCGCCTGCAGCCGGCCGTCGCGGTAGGGCGAAACGACCGCCACGATGGCAATACCGCCGTGACGCGCGATGAGACTCGCGGCATACCCGACACGACAGACGTTGTCATAGCGGTCCTTGCGGGTGAATCCAACCCCCTGCGACAGAAAGGTGCGCACGATGTCGCCGTCCAGCACCGTCACGAGACGCCCATCACAGACATCGAGTTCCCGTGCCACCGCACGACTCAAGGTCGTCTTGCCGCTTCCGGGCAGGCCGGTAAACCAAAGCACAAGTCCGCCTGCCGCCGTTCCCATTCGCGATCGATCCGCCACTGACCCCCTCCAAGTGTCATACGTCACGGCGAAGGGGGCGCATGGGCCACCCAAGCCCGAGTCCTTCGACACTACCACAAGCGGCACCCCCATGCAGTCAACCGTCTCCGCGCGGTCCTCCTACCTAGGCGCCATCCGCAAACAACGGCCGCCCCGCCACACTGCGTCCTCCGGACAGGCCCAGGGTGTCTATACACCCAACCCCACTCCCAAAGGAGACCCTTATGGCTCGCAAGTACCACGCGACACTTTTTGCCGCGACCCACGTACCGTCACCGATCGCTCACGCCGCCACCCTGAGCACAACCCAGGCTCCTGCATCTCCTCAAAAGCAAAGGCCAGTCTGGCGTGCAAGCGCGCTCGACGGCCCGGGTCGCAAGCCACGACTATCACGGCTCCGCGCTGCGGCCGCTCCTTGCCAGCATCAAGAGGATTACGCATCTTCCCGCGCATGACTCTTCGCACGGCACAACCAAGCGCTCCGTGGGGAGCGGCCTCACTCGCGTCCTGACGAGCGCCTTTCGCAATCGGGCCGGGGGAGCGCGCGTACAGAGCGCGACCGGCGCCTACACGCGGGCCGTAAGCCAGGGCGCGCCCCCGCAGACCACCGGCCAGTTGCTGGTGCCGGCCTTGCGCCATGGCGTCACGACACCGCGCCTGAAGGCGCCCGTGGCCTGGTATGTGCGCCGCTATAAGGCCAGCGCCAGCGCCCACAACGGCCTTCACGGGGCCCAGAGCACGCTCTCGCGTGCTAGCCTTTGACACCTGGCCCAGCCACCGGCGCAAGCCCCCCTACCAAAATCCCCCTCAGCGGTCGATGCTGGGACGCTCGATCACGGGGCGTTCAATCACGGGACGCCCAATGTCAGGACGCTCGATCTCTGGCCGTTGAACCTCGGGCCGTTCGATCTTCGGCTGCATCTCTTCCGGTCGATCGGATGAAGGGTCGATACCGGCCGGATTGAGGTCACTCTGATCATCGCCGACATTCGGGTCGGCAGATTCCGTCGTCGAGGTGCTCGTACCCACGGCGTCGAGATCCCCGTACCCCGGCACGGGCGTCCGGGTGCGCGCTGAATCCGCATGCGTCGCACCCTGGTCGACACCCGTTGTGGCGGCCCCCGATACCGCCGCGTAAGCTACGCCGTCCACATGGTTCGCCGCCGCCGCACCCGCACTCAACGCCGCCGACAAGACCGCTGCCACCAATAGACGTCTCTTCATCGTCATCACCTCCTCACGACCGGGTCATTGCTCTCGCGACGCCAATAGGGAGGCGTCGCTCAAGCCCGCCTCCATTTTAGTGGGAACTTTTCCCACGTCAAGTCTTGTGGCATACTTTGGCCCCATGTACTCCCGTACCCGACGATGGCGCTACCCATGAATGCGCTCTTCCAGCGCGCCATGCGCCGCCTGTTGCGGCCATTGGTCGCTTACGCTATTAGCCAAGGGTTTACGTTCCCGGCCTTCGCCGAGCTCTTAAAGATTTTATACATGGACGAGGCGCTCGCGCGTGCAGCCCACCAGCCGCCGACCGGAAGCGACCTCAGCTTAATGACCGGTATCCACAGAAAGGACGTGAAGCGCCTGCGCCTGCTCGCCGGCCAGGGATCGGCACTCACCTCGCTCGGGCGCGGAACCCATGTCGCCGCACAACTCATCGCTGCCTGGACCACGGGCGAGGATACGCGCGACGCCTCCGGCGCACTCCTCAGTCTTCCGCTTCATGGCGAAGCCGGCCCCAGCATCGCGACATTGACCCGACGCATCAAGGCCGACATGCGTCCGCGCGCCATCCTCGACGAGCTCGTGCGGGCCCACGCCGTGCGCATCGACGATGCCGGGCGCGCGCATCTGCTGCGCACCGCCTATGTCCCGGATATCCCGGAAGACAAGCTCGATTTCCTGGCCCATAACGTCGGCGACCACATGGCGTGCGCCTTCCACAACCTGGCGGGCGATCCCCCGTTCCTGGAGCGCGCACTGTTCCTGGATGCCCTGCCGGCGGACGCCATCGTTCAGGCGCGGCCTCGTATCGAGGCGGCCGCCGACCATCTGCTGCAAAACCTGCATCGGGAACTCAATCCCCTTGAATGTGCTGACAAGGCCACCCCGGGGGCGCGCCGGCTGCGTGTAGGCATCTACTACTATGAAGACGTGGCCTGCTCCGAGGAGCGCGGGTCATGACCGGCGCCGCAGCGCTATTACGCCGCACGGCGCTCATCGGCATGCTCGCGGGCCTGTTGAGCGGCTTTTCCGGGCCACGCGGCGGCATAGGTGGAACCGGAGTGGCGCGCGGCGGCATAGGCGGAACCGGTATCACGGCCGTCGGCGTCATCCAGCGCTTTGGGAGCATTTATGTGAATGGCACCGAGTATCTTCTCTCAACCAAGACGCACTACCGGGTCGACGGGCGACGCGCGAACATAGATGCCCTGCATCGCGGGCAAGGCGTATTTGTCGACGCCATCCCGCACGCGGGGCACCCGGTGGCCGACAAGGTCCGCGTGCAGCATGCCCTCATCGGGCTCGTGCAGACCGTCACCGCCGATGGGCGGCGCCTGCGGATCCTCGGGCAAGACATCCACGTCAGCCCGCGTGCGCTCGCCCGTCTCGAGCGCACCGACCACGTCCGGCCGACGCGTGGCATGGACCTCGCCGTGAGCGCGGGCTCCCCTGCGTCCGGCCGCTGGATCGCGACACGTATCCGCACCCTGCCCGCACCGCACGGCAGATCGATACGGTTCCTGATCCGCGGTACGCTCCACACGGTCATCCGTCACCACCTAAGGCTGGCTAACCGCACATTCCCCTGGGCCGGGTCCCAGGTGCCCAAAGCCCTCGTGGGGCACCCTGTCGTGGCGCAGGGCCACTACCGTTTCGGCCACCCCATCGTCACCTCCGTGCGGCCCGCGACCGGCCTGCAGCACGCCCAAAGCCAGATCTTCATCGCCGCTTATCTGCGCCGCGCGCAAGGTAGCTGGCGCTTCGATGGACAGACCCTGATCGCGCGCGGCCACCCGTCACCAAAAATCGCGCGCGGCCCTGCGTTCCTCGCAATCAGACGCGAGGGAGCCGATCGCTTTGTGGTCTTGAGGGCGATCCCGGATATTCACATCATGAGTGTCGGTCTTCGCCTGCCCGGCGCGAGCGCTGCGGTGCGTCCCCACGTCACGCCCTCGATCCTAATGCGCCCCCATGTCACACGCCCGACCGTGACGCGCCCGCAGTTCACGCGCCCGATCCTAAGCCGCCCCGAAACCGCGCCACGCCCTTCATCGCCTCCCTGATCCGGCACATCCGTCGCCCCTGTCCAGCACTGATATCGGGCGCACGGCAGCGGCCGTCCAAGCGGGATGGGGTCACCTCAAAAAACGATCTGACCACCCACGCCCACGCCCACATTCGCGCTCCCGTTGCTCAAACCGTTATCGAGATAGACCTGAAAGCCGCTGCCTGCGGTCGTGACATTATGGTTCCAGGCCAGGATCACATCCGAAGGCCCCGCATAGCCCGCCTGCTCGGATTGGCTTCCGGCATACATGGCCGTAATGATGTTATGCAGGGTCGCGGCGATGCTGACACCCGCATCATAGGTCGCGATGTTCCGCAGGCGCTGCCCTGGCGGGCTGCCCACGAAGCGGTAGCCAACATGCGCGAAGGGAAACACGTTGACACCGATGGTCGTATTGAGCCCAAGCCCGAACTCGTAGTCGTTGCGGCCGGTGCCAAGGCCCTTGGCCGCCGACGCGGTCCCGAGCTTGATCTTGGCGTAGGGCACGAGCGCAGGCCTCAGACCCCGTTCCGGGATGACGGTGAAGTGTCCCGCCAACCACACATCCCCGAGACCACTCGCGGTGGTCGTTTGGGTGTTTTGAGTGCGCGTCGACAAGGTCCCGTTCGTGAGTGTAGCGCCCACGGGCAGGTTCGATACCGAAATATAGGGGATGGTCAGCTTCAGTCGCAATTGCGGCGTTTGATACTGAAGATAGGTCGGATCGTAAAAGATTCCTATGGTCTGGGGGGTGCCATAATGGCCCTGATAATAAGACGGTACATTACCGATTGTCCAAGGATGAGCCGCCCAGGCCGACTGGCTCACCAAGACTGCCGCCAACAAGGCGTCCCTGATTAAACGCATCAACACTTCTCCTTGCTCCCTTGTCGCCGCACCCGACGGGCGCGGGCCGAGCGCGACAGTATAACGAGCCGCTGGGGCCGCCGCCCACCCACGCCTTTTCCAGCGGACTACTGATGTCTCCCCGCGCCCACGCCCGGCTTCCTCTGGGCGCTCAGGACGCAGGCGTACCTAGGCGGATCCGTTCGAGCAGCGACGCGAAGCCACGATTACGCCCGACGAGCGCATCCGCCAAGGTATAGGTATCGAGTTCATTGAGGAACTGTGTCTGAGCGGCCATCAACATACCCTTCAAGTGACAGATGGGTGTGAGACGACAGGCGTTGGCCTGTGTATCGAAGCACTCGACGAGATTGAAGCTCGCCTCGGTCTGACGCACGACTTCCCCGATCCCGATCTGCGCGGCCGCCCGCGCCAGCTTGAGGCCGCCGCCCTTGCCGCGCGTGGTCGTGACAAAACCGAGTTGCCCCAGCCTGTGCACGATCTTCACCAGATGATTGCGGGAGATCCCGTAGAAACCCGCAATGTCACTGATGGTCGCGGACCCCTGCCCTTCCTTCATGCTCAAGTACATCAAAATTCGCAGGGCATAGTCACTATAGCGGGTCAGTTGCAAGTCCCCTCCCTCTTGACGCCCCATGATGCCCGTGCACGGCTTAGTCCATCAAGCGACCATGGAATGATATTTGACAAGACGCGGTCCTTTGTCATAGTGTACGCGCATACCCGCCACGTGTTCTTAAGGGCCCACGGCCCCGGCGGGTTATCCCATGAAAGATGTATATAGTATACATCTTTATCTTTCAGAACGATGAGGAACGACATGACGCAAGCATTATTTCAGAAAATCGGCGGCGAATCGGCAGTCAACGCGGCTGTGGACATCTTCTACCGCAAGGTCTTGGCCGATGATCGGGTCAACGGCTTCTTCGATGACGTCGACATGGAACGGCAAGCCGCCAAACAGAAAGCGTTTCTCACCATGGCTTTCGGGGGGCCCAACAACTACACGGGCGCCGACATGCGACGCGGCCACGCTCACCTCGTCACGCGCGGCCTGAACGACCAGCATTTCGACATCATTGTCGAACACCTGGCCGCCACACTTAAAGAGCTGAACGTCGCGCAAGACAATATCGACCAAGTGGCCACCATTTGCGAGTCCACCCGCAAGGACATCCTCGGCCGTTAAGCGTTTTGGAGACCCCCATGCCCGAGATTATATTGGACGACACAGCCTACGCCAGCACCACCGGCGAAACCGTCCTCGATACCTTGACCCGCAACGGGGCGACCGTGCCCTCCTCGTGCCGCAGCGGCGTCTGTCAGACCTGCCTCATGCGCGCCGTGGATGGTGCGGTCCCGCCGGAATCTCAAAAGGGTCTGAAAGACACCTTACGGGCCCGCGGGTATTTCCTGGCATGCCAGTGCATGCCCACGGAAGCGCTCCGTATCGAGCGGCCAGGGGCGGAGGCGCGACGACTGGCGGCCAAGGTGCACGCCATCACGCCGCTCAATCGCGAAATCGTCTCGGTCGCCCTCGAATGCTCGGACATGGGGGACTACCGCGCAGGTCAATTCATCAACGTATTCAAAGACGATAGCTTAAGCCGCAGCTATTCCCTCGCAAGCGCGCCGGCTATCGATCCGCACCTGACGCTGCATGTGCGCAAGATGGAAAACGGTCGCGTCAGTGGTTGGATACATGAAGCGCTGCGGGTGGGCGACCAGGTCGCCATAAGCCAGCCACTCGGCGAGTGTTTTTACGTGCCATCCGACCCCGAACAGCCGCTCCTACTCATGGGTACAGGGTCTGGATTGGCTCCCCTCTACGGCATCATCCGCGATGCCCTGCGTCACGGCCATCGCGGCCCCATCCACCTCTATCACGGCAGCGGTCACAAACACGGTCTCTACCTGATCGACGAACTCCGCGCCCTCGCGCGCGAGCACGCGAACGTCCAATACCACCCCTGCGTCTCACGCGAAGAGCCCTCCGAAGACCTTCGCCGTGGTCGTGTCGTGGACATCGCCTTAAGCGATCTGACGGCCCTCGCCTACTGGCGCGTGTTCCTCTGCGGCCATCCCGACATGGTGCAATCGGCCAAAAAACGCCTGTACCTGGCGGGGGCCTCACTAAAGAACATCTACGCCGATGCCTTTATCCACAGCGCCGCCTAACGCCGCATCCGAGCTGCGCAACCCCCCGCAATGAGGGTCGCGCAGCCCCTTCAACGCCGACCTATGACGCCCAGCAAGCGGTAAACCAGCAAACCCGCGATCGCCGCCACCGCAAGCTCCTCGCCGAGCCGTAAGACATCGATGCTCCGTGCCACCGGGAACACAGGCGGCGGGGGCGCCCACACGAATGCATAGACGAGCGGCGCACGCATGTGGAACCCTTCGAAATTCGTCCACACATCGCGCCACGGGGGATACAGGCACAGCCCCGCCATGATGAGTACCACGATCACGAGCCACACTGTCTGCGGACTCGTGCGTGTAGACGCCCTCTGTGGCCGCCGCGCGGCGGGCTTCCTAGAGGACTTCCGTGTCGACATGGCGATCCGGGGATGCACAACAACAGGGGATGGCCAGCAGGACCCTGGCCGAACCGCTTACGCGATGCGCCGCCCCTTGCGACATAGGGACTGTGCCCACCACCGCCACCACGCAATGGCGCGGTCCGCGAGCTATGGCGCCCGATCCGCTCAAGACGCCACGGGCCTCCGGGGCACGCACATGCCTATGCCGACGCGCCCGCTCATCCGCGGGAAGGGCCGTGCGCGCAAGGCGCAAGGCTCCCATCCCGTGATGGTCCGGATGCCCCAAGGCGCGGCCCTGGAGCCCATCGTTCGTCACACATGGCGCGCGTACTGCGCGTGGCCCACATTCTGTCCTATCCATGACGCCATTCTAGCGACAAGGACCCCTCTTTGTCCCCCCGTCCTGACCCCCGCACACCCCCAAGCCCGCCACGGCGCACCCGAAGTTGCCCCACTTACGAGCCCTGGCCCCGGCGACCCGCGAAATCGGCCTCCTCGCCAGCAGCCATCTCGCAGGCGCAGTCCTCGGCACTTGACTCTTCGGTGTACTTGCTGATCGCGGCGCACGCAAACGCCTGTTCACCGTGACGCTGACCCCCTACATCGTGGCCGCCGCCGCGTCAGGGCTCGCGCAAGACATCATAAGCCTCGTATTCTGGCGCTTTCTCACCGGCGCTGGCATCAGCGGGGAATACAGCGCCATCAATTCCACCATCCAGGAGCTCGTTCCGGCGCGCCTCCGGGGTGTCTGGACATCCTGATCAACGGCAGCTTTTGGCCCGGGGCAGCGGTCGCGGCCCTCATGAGCACGGCTCTCCACTCGGATCCCCGTGCCTTGCCCCGTCCCTCTCCTGGCGCCTGACCTTCGGGCTGGGTGCCGCGCTCGGCCTGATCGCGCGCGTCATGCGCCGTCAAATACCCGAAAGTCCTCGCTGGCTGCAAGCCCGCGGACGCAGCCGCGAGGCCAAAGATCGTCACGGAGATCGAGCGCCGCGGGCAAATCCCACAGGACAAGGACCCCGCAGCCGACAGAGTGGAGGCCCAAAGCCGTACCGGCGGTCCGCGGCGGGCCCTCCTGGAGACCATCCGCATGCTCGTCCAATCCTTTTCGTATAACGCCTTCTTTTTCACCTACGGCCTTGTGCTAAACCGTTTCGAACGAGTCACGGCCGCGGACGCAGGCCTCTATCTGCCCCCATTCACGCTCGGCAACTTTCCAGGCGGCGCAGTGCTCGCGCGTCTCTTCGACACCGTCGGGCGCCGCCCCATGATCACGGCCACCTACGGCCTGTCGGGGCTGCTCATGACGGTCGCGGCCTGGCTGTTTCGCATCGACGCCCTGACCGCGGTATCGCAAACACTGGCCGGGGCGGCCGTCTTCTTCCTGGCGTCCGCCAGGGCGAGCACGGTCTATCTGACGGTGAGTCAGGCCTTTCCGCTGGAGATCCGCGCGCGGGCCATTGCGCTCTTCTATGTCCTCGGCACCGCCACGGACAGGGTCCTGGCACCGACCCTAGTCGCGATCCTGATCGCCCCGGCTTCCCGCGCCCAGCTGTTCTGGAACTATGCGCTGACCGCAGTCCTGATGCTGCGGGCCGCAGCCGCGAAGCTCGTCCGGGCTTTCGCGCGCGAAAGCCGCTAGCTCGGGGCGCTCGCCACCCCATTGAGTTTGGCATCGGCCGAGGCGTCCCCGGCCTGTACGCCTAACCGCGCCACGGAGCACCCTGATACCCCGCCCCCACCATCGGCATCGGGCCGACCCCCTCCAAGTCCCTGATCCCTCCCGGGATTTTCCCATGGCGGGATCCCAAACCTGCCGTAATCAACAGCTACGGGGCGCGCCCCTTTGCGCTATTTCTCTCCCCCCCGAAGCGCAGGAAATCATTATGGCGAGCCTACCTCCCTTCCGTGAGGGCGAATGCACGATCCGCATCATTCAAACGCGCGAAGAGCGCGACCAGGCGTTCCAACTGCGCCACGCCGTCTATTGCCAACAACTCGGCTGGGTGCCCGCTTGTCCGGACGGGCGCGAACGGGACCGTTATGACCCGGGGTCCACGACCTTGGGCGTCTTCGCCGATCATGGACAACTGCTCGGCCTCGTGCGCCTCATCCCGCCAGACCGCCCGTTCATGCTCGAGGACGATTTCCGCGCCCTCCTGCCCCCAGGGTATCGCCTCCACAAGGGCCCGGACGCAGCCGAAATCACGCGCCTCACCACCCTAGCGCGCGGAATGCGATCCCCGGGCGCCGCACCGGTGGCGAGCCTGCTCTACAAGGCCATCTATCGTTGGTCATGTGCTGGCAACGTGCGTTTTCTCTATATCGTCGTCGAGACCCGGTTCTTCGAGCGGCTGCGCCGTCGCGGCCTCCCTTGCATTGCCCTAGGCCCCCCTTATCGTTTTGGTGCCGGCCCGCCAGTGGTCGCCGCCCGGCTTGATCGCGCCCTATTCGAGCGCCTGGCCGACGCGCACCCCATACCCTTTTGTCATTGGCTTAGGGGGGATGATCCAATATCCCACACTGCGCAGCCTTTGCAATCGCGTGCACACGATTGCGTGCGTTGAGCTTCTCCATGGCGTTGCCGAGATGAAACATGACGGTGCGTTCGCTGATACCGACGATGCGACCGATCTCCCAGGTGGTCTTGCCGAAACCGGCCCAATACAGCGTCTGGCGTTCGCGGCGAGTCAGACTCTTCCCGGTCTCGCGGGACCCCTCGCTGGGCGCTAGCGTCATGAGCCTAATCAATAAGTCGTGAAATGCCGGCGCCAAAAACTCGATCACGGTTCGGTGCCGCACGACACGCCCCAGGTCACCACCCCAGAAGGACAGCACGCTCCCGAAGCCTTTCGGCCCCTCCACGCCTGCCGTTATCCCCTCGCGCAGATCGAATGCCCTACAGGCGTCCACGAACGAAAGTTCATCCGCCGATCGCGCCCGCCGGAAGGCCTGTGACCACAGTTGAATCGCATTTCCGGAACGATAACCCTGGAGCACCGGGTCCACCCGATCGTAGCGGCGCTCGCGATAGAGAGTGAGCCACTCCGGTGGGTACCCAAAGTTCAAGAGCTGGTGCACACCGCGCATTTCGCCATCGGCGTCCCACCGCGCCAGCACCCACACGGCGCCACGGATGGGCAGCAGCACCTCAAGCGCCCGAAAGAGCGCGGTCGCGCCCTCTATACTCCTCGTCTTCGCCGTCGCGTGAACCAATTCCGCGAGGTTCAGAAGATCCGCTCTCGACAGATGGCTGAGCCTTTTGCGCATACCCGCAAGCCCCACCCCGATCTCTCCGAAAGCCGCTTGACGTATCCATGCGGCAAGGGTATTTACATTAGCATCAACCCAATAGCCAGACAAGGCTTTGGCTTCCATGAGTCCAACGCGATTTACATTTAGTCCAATTCCATTATTGGATAAGTCACGTAGCAATCCCCGCCGTAATCCTCAAAAGTCGGCATCCAGAACGATGCGGTAGCGCGCCTTCCCGGAGCGCAGATGCGCAAGCGCCTCATTGACACGACTCATTGGGAAATGCTCGACCAGAGGCGCGATATCGTGCCGTTCGGAAAAGCTCAGCATATGTTTAATGGTGCTGATACGCCCAAGCGGCGATCCCGACACCGACTTTTGTCCAGAAATGAGGCCAAACGCGGGCAGGTTGAGGGGCTCCAGGACCGCACCCACGAAATGGAGGCGGCCCCGGGGTGCGAGCGTCGAGAGGAAGCCTGTCCAATCCAGGGCGGCGTTCGTGGTCACCATAAGAAGGTCCAGGGATCCGGCCAGATCGGCCATCGCGCGATCGTCACGGCTGCCGACGACCCGATGGGCGCCCATCGCCTCCAGATCCCCGGCCTTGCCGACATGCGAGGTGAAGGCCGTCACATCGCAACCCCAGGCGCGCAAGTATTTCAGGGCCAGGTGCCCAAGCCCCCCGATCCCCACCACGCCGACACGCTCGATAGGCCGTACATCGAATTCCATCAATGGACTGAACACCGTGATCCCGCCACAGAAGAGCGGCCCGCTCGAGGCGGATGCCAAGGCTTGCGGCAAAGGGATGGCCCACGCCCAATGGCAGCGCACCCGTTCGGCAAATCCCCCGTGGCGCCCCACGATCGTGGCCTCGGTTTGCGGACAGAGATGGAAATCCCCACGCAGACATTGGCTACAGTGCATGCAGCTGCGCGCAAACCAGCCCAGACCCACGCGCTGGCCGTCGACCAACCCTCGGACCTCGCGCCCGCGCGCCACGATCTGGCCTATCACCTCGTGACCGGGTACCAAGGGATACGCCGAGCGCCCCCACTCGTTTTCCCACATGGAGAGATCCGAGTGGCAAACGCCGCAGTGCTCGACGCGGATCTCTACCTCATCAGCCTTCAGTGGCCCCGGATCAAAGGAAAAGCGTTCAAAGGGTTGGGCAGGCCCCGACGCCGCCCATGCCCTGATCGGTTCCGACATATCATCCTCCTGGCCCTATTCCGTAGCCTGCGACACGCCCGTAGCGGCGCCCTATCGTCCGCCCCTCTTGGCGGCTCAAGCGCCTACGATAAGCGACCCACCTGGGGCTGGCAAGCGGCCTTCAGCCACGACGCAGTCCGGCGGCCCGACACCTTTCCTTGCCGTGGCCGTTTCCTGCTACACTGCGCGGTACCCATCATTGACCTTAGATCATCGTTATGCACGATCCCTACAAATCTGGCTCTCGGAAAGATCGGACCACGAGCACCCTGCGTGCCCTTGCGCTCCTCTGTGTCGTCTTGGGGGCATTGGCGACCGCGAGTCCACACGCGTCGGCCGACATCAATCACGGTGTGCGTCGCGTGGGCCATAGCCTGGGCACCGCCGCACGCGAGGTCGGCCATAAGGCCAAGCATGTCGGGCTTGCGATCGGCCATGCGGCCAAAAAAGCGGGGCTTGAAGTCGGGCACGCGGCCAAGGTCGGGGGACTCGCCTTCTGGCACGCGGTGAAGGGCCACCCGCACCACCGATAAGGCGCCGGACGCGAAACGCACCGCACCCGAGCGGCATAGCCCTGTCCTGAGGGCACGCGCCCTTGGACCATTCCATCCCCACGAATATCTCAGGGCCGCGCCCACCAGGGCATCCGCTCACATCGCCGCGCACCTCACGTGTCGTAACGCATCGCGATGCGCAAGGCGCCCCCTTGCGGATAGATCCACGATAAGGTTTCGGACCTACGGTTGCAGAGCGCGCGCAAGAGCGGCAGGCAGCGCGCCGCCGGGTTGCCGAGACGCAGGGCCTCGAGCGCCGGTGAGACCATGGCGGATGTGCCCGCCCCTGTGCTCGGCCCCCACTCCCAGGAAAGCCGCGCGCCTGAGCCCACGGGCGCTTCCCAAGACAGCGCCAGCGCCACCGCAAAAGGCGCCGACACCGCACGCACCCGCGCCAACGCCACCGGCGGCGGTAGATCGTAGGCAATCAAGAGACACGGCCGGCCGGGGGCTACGGTCATCAAGGCCTCCAACAGCCCTGCGGCGAAACTATCGTCATAGGCCGACAGGCTGGTCGTGGCCGCCCGCGAACCGGTCGCGATCCCCCAATATCCGCCGGCGGCGTTATGGACCGAGTTGTGAAACAGTGTTGGCGACAAGGCGATCGGGGCTGTGGCCAGGGCTCGGCAGTTCTTGTCGAGGATCTCGAGATCCCCGCTCCCCGAGCTCAACACCGTT
>JAKAXK010000051.1 GCA_021827145.1 Pseudomonadota bacterium | reverse complement strand
CGCGTCGTGTGCGAAATGGAGATGCCGAAACGAGAATCGGCGGCCAAGGCCTTGGCGAGACTGCTCTTGCCGGCCCCGCTGGGGGCCGACAAGATCACCAGACGAGGATCATTATTCAATGTTCTGCACCTGTTCGCGCATCTGTTCTATCAAAACCTTGAGGGCCACGGCAACGCTCGACACGCGGGTCGAGGACGACTTGGAGGCTATGGTATTGGCCTCGCGATTCAGTTCTTGCATCAAGAAGTCGAGGCGCCGACCGACGGGTCCGGCCTCCTCCAGGGTACTCCGGGCCTCGGCAACATGGATCGCGAGGCGCTCGACCTCTTCCTCGATGTCACCGCGCTGGGTCACGAGCAACACCTCCTGCTCCAGGCGCCCCGGATCCAAGGGTTGCTCGAACGTCCGCACGCGCGCGCGCAATCGTTCGCGCAAAGATTCGAGGCCTGCGGCGACCAATCCGCGCAGGGCCGCCGCCTCAGCGTCCATGAGGTCGAGCTTCTCACGCAGACCGTGCGCGAGCCGCCCTCCTTCCCGCCTCCTATGGTCCACAAGACCGGCAAGCGCCTGCTCGCAGGCCCGCGCTACCGGTTCATCCAGGGCGGGGGCGGGACGCGCGGACACCACTCCTGGCCAGCGCAATACGTCGGCCACCGAAAGCGGCGCCAGGGCGGCGTGGGCGGCACGCACGACCTCGGCGGCACGCACGACCTCCGCTGCCAAGTGCTCATCCACGACCACGCCCACATCCGTGGGCGCCTTGCGCCACACGACCTGGCAGTCGACCTTGCCGCGAAAGAGTGCCGCCGAGAACCGTTCACGAATCAGCCCCTCGAGGCCGTTCAGACCCTCCGGGAGCCGGATCGATACCTCCAGGTAGCGGTGATTGACCGACCGGATTTCGCACACCACCTCGCCCGTCCCGGTATGCAGCTGGGCGCGCCCAAATGCGGTCATACTCTTGATTGAAGCCGCCATGCGCTCATACTAACCGAAACCGAAGGGGGCCGGTACCGCGGCGGCAGCCCACGTCGCGGAGACACTTCCGTGACACTTGGGCGTGTGACTGCATTTTGAATGGTTTTCGGCTATTGTTGGACAGACATGCGCAAACAGCCGACCCCCCTGGCCCCCGGCTACGTCCTGAAGGGCTACCGAATTGAAAAGACCCTCGGCGGAGGAGGCTTCAGCTCGGTCTATCTCGCGACCGAGCTTGCCACCGGTATGGAGGTCGTCATCAAGGAGTTCCTCCCGATGACCCAGGCCTTCCGCGCGCCCGATGGGCGCGTGGAACCACTGTCCGAGGAGACGGCTCCTCTCTTCGCCTCGGGCATCAAACGCTTCTTTGACGAGGCCGCCGCACTTGCCAAACTGCATCACCCCAACATCGTCCAGGTCACGAACTTCTTTCGTGCCCACAACACCGCCTACATGGTCATGCATTACGAGGTCGGCCGGGATCTGCGCTGGTACGTCAAACGCCACCCGGGGGGATTGAGCGAGAAATTTCTGCGTACCGTGTTCCCACCGCTGCTCGCGGGGCTGGACGAGCTTCATAAGCACGGCCTACTCCATCTGGATATCAAGCCGGCCAACATCCTGCTGCGTCCGGGAGGCAACCCTTTGTTACTGGACTTCGGGGCCGCGCAAAGAACTCAGGAGCGCCCCGCCGGCATGCGGACGCTGACCGCGGGCTTCGCGCCCCTGGAGCAGCACACGAAAGGCCACATTGGGCCCTGGACCGACCTGTACGCCATCGGCGCATCCATGTGGGCCTGCCTGAGCGGCCGCGCGCCGCCGCCGGCAACGGCGCGGGCCACCAAGGACACGTTCAAAGGGGCGCGCGGCCGCTTCGGACGACATTATTCCGCGCAGATCCTCGACGCCATAGACTGGTGCATGCAGATGGACCAGCTGCAAAGGCCGCAGAACGTAGGACAGCTGGTGGCCTTCCTGAACGAGACGCCCCGTCGCGAGTCTGACGATAAAAGCGAGGCCGGCCGCTGGTTCGACAAATGGCCGTGGCTGCGTCTGCGGCGATCGTAGGGCGCGGTGACGGGGGCGTCGAAGGGGGGGGTAACCATAATGAAGTACACGTGCGCGCAAGGCTCGCGGCAGGGTGGGCGTGCCCACAACGAGGACCGGGTCGCCATCGCCGAGCGCGAGGGGGCGGTCCTCATGGTTCTGGGCGACGGCCTGGGTGGCCACAAAGGCGGGGCGCTCGCCTCCGCCACGCTCTGTCAGCTGGCCGTGCGCGCATTCCGCGCGGTACGCTCGCCACGCATCAAGGACCCCTCGAATTTCCTGGCCCTTGTCATGTTCCAGGCCCATCAGGCCCTGAAGGACCTCGGAAAACGTCTCGACCCGCCCATAGAGCCGCGCACCACGGGCGTCCTCTGTCTCGTGCAGGAGGGTTGCGCCTACTGGGCGCATCTTGGCGACAGCCGGCTCTATCATGTACGCAACAACCGCGTCATCGTGCGTACCCACGACGACACCACGATCGAGGCCTTTCGCGAACGCGGCATCCTGAATGAAAGGGAGTCCCTGGCGCATCCCGATAAGAGTCGCTTGCTGGCCTGCCTCGGGGGACGCGAGGAGCCAACCATACACTTGAGTGCCGAGACCCCCCTGCGTATGGGCGACACCCTGCTGCTCTGCAGTGATGGGGTATGGGAAGCAATGGCGGAGTCCGAGATTGCCCGGGCCCTCGATCATCCGGTCTTGGAAAATGGCCTCGCCGACCTCTTGCTGGCCGCCGAAAACCGCCGCCAAGCAGCGGCTGACAATATCAGCGCGACGTGCCTACGTTGGCAGGACCACGCGGGTCGCCCGGCGGGTCTTGCGCCGCGGGCGCGAGCCCTCACGGCGCGCGCCTTATGGGAAGAAGGGCGCAAGCTCCTGGTCGATCGTAAATTGGAGGAGATAAGGGGCGCGTCCAAGAAAATCCCCTCAGGGGACTGAGTTAACACGCCCACGGACCACAGGCGCGGTGAGCGGCGGCGCCGTTTTTGTTAAACTGGCGGCCGGCCCCTATTTCCAAGGAACTCGCATGAGACCAAGCGGACGCGCAGCGGATGCCTTGCGCGCGATTAAGATCACCCGACAATTCACACGCTACGCGGAAGGGTCGGTGCTCATAGAGTTCGGCAATACCCGCGTACTGTGTACCGCGAGCGTGGAGGAAAAGATTCCCCCCTTCCTCAAGGGACGCGGCCAGGGCTGGCTCACGGCCGAATATGGCATGCTCCCGCGCGCGACCGGACAGCGAACCCAGCGCGAGGCGGCGCGCGGCAAGCAGGATGGCCGCACGGTGGAAATCCAACGCCTCATCGGTCGCTCACTGCGCGCCGCCCTCGACATGAAGGCGCTCGGCGAACGGACCATCATGATCGACTGCGATGTCCTGCAGGCCGACGGGGGCACGCGCACGGCCTCGATCACGGGCGCTTATGTGGCGCTGGCCGATGCCATCGGCTTCCTCAAGTCCCACAAGCTCCTGAAGGAAGACCCGCTCCGTCGCCAGATCGCCTCGGTTTCGGTTGGTATATGTAATGGGACCCCGGTCCTGGATCTGGACTACGCGGAGGATTCGAGCGCCTCGACGGACATGAACGTCGTCATGGACAATACCGGCGGCTTCATCGAAGTCCAAGGCACCGCCGAACGCGCGAGCTTTCGTTTCGAGGAGATGCTGGCCATGACCGAGCTCGCCCGCAACGGCATTCAGACACTGATCGAGGCCCAGACACAGGCGCTCGCCGCCACGCCGTGAAAATCGTTTGCGCCACACACAACCCCGGCAAGGTCCGCGAACTCTCGGAGGCCTTGGCCCTGCACGGCGTGCACTTGGTCGCGCAAGACACCCTGGGCATCGCGTCCGCCATAGAGAACGGCTTGACCTTCGTGGAGAATGCGCTCATCAAGGCCCGACATGCGGCGGGGGCCAGCGGACTTCCCGCGCTCGCCGATGATTCCGGGCTCGAGGTCGATGCCCTCGACGGGCGTCCGGGCCTGCACACCGCACGCTTTGCGGGCAACCATGCCAGTGATGCCCAAAACCGCGCGGCCCTGCTCGCCGCGCTCGAAGGCGTGCCGGAACAGGGGCGCGGGGCGCGGTTTTACTGCGTGCTCGTTTACGTGCGCCACGCCCACGACCCCCGCCCGCTCATAGCCGATGGCCTCTGGGAGGGCCGCATCCTCAGTATCGAACGCGGTCACGGAGGCTTCGGTTACGACCCTGTCTTTTATGTCCCGACCCATGACTGCTCAGCAGCGGAGTTGGATGCGGAGACGAAACGCGCGTTGAGCCACCGCGGGCAGGCCCTGCGGGTCATGGCCCGGCGCCTCGGCGGCCGCCCATGACGACCGCACACCAAGAGCCGCCGCTAAGCCTCTATATCCACATCCCATGGTGCGTGGCGAAATGCCCGTACTGTGATTTCCATTCTCTCCCCCGCCCGGGACCGCTTCCCGAAGTCCCCTACGTGCGGGCGGTGCTGGACGATCTCGCCCGCAACCACGGCATCCTGGAGGGACGGACCGTCGAGTCGATATTCTTGGGCGGCGGCACGCCCAGTCTTTTTTCCGCAGCCGCAATCGCCGAGATCCTCGAGGGCGCGGGGCGCTGCGCGACACTGGCCCGCGATTGCGAGATCACGCTCGAGGCCAACCCCGGCACACTGGAGAGCGGGCGCTTTCGGGCCTTCCGCGAGGCCGGAGTGACACGTCTCTCGCTCGGAGTCCAGAGCCTCCATGATCCGGCGCTGCGCGCCCTCGGACGCATTCATGACGCCCGCACCGCGCAATCCGCCCTGGAGGCGGCGGCGGCCGCGGGCTTCCGATCCTTCAACGTCGACCTCATGTACGGTCTCCCAGAACAGACGGTGGCGCAGGCGCTGGCGGATGTCCACGGGGTGCTTTCCGTGCAGCCGCCGCACCTGTCCTTATACGAGCTCACCGTGGAAGCGCATACCGCCTTTGCCCATAAGCCCCCGCCGCTCCCGGCGGAGGACACGCGCCTTGCCATAGAAGACGCGGTGACAGAGGCGGCCGGCCTGGCGGGCTACGAACGCTATGAGGTCTCCGCCTACGCGCGCCCCGGACACCGCTGCGTCCACAATCTGAATTATTGGCGATTCGGGGATTATCTGGGGCTCGGATCGGGCGCGCATAGCAAACTCACGGATCCCGCCGGCGTAAGCCGCCCCGTGCGGATGGCGGACCCCGCGCGCTACATGGCCGACGAGGACCGTGTCGCTACCTGCCGCCGGCTTTCGGAGAACGACATCCTCTTCGAGTTCCTCCTCAACGCCTTGCGCTTGACCGAAGGCTTTTCGGAAGACCTGCTGCGCGCGCGCACGGGCCACGACCTCGCAAGCCTGGATGGCCTCTGGGCGCAAGCCGTGAAGCAGGGACTTCTTCAACGCGAGCCGGACAGGATACGCACGACCCCCCTGGGACGGCGCTTCCTCGACTCGCTCCTTGCGGATTTCCTCACGAACATCGACACCGTGTCGGCCAAGGCCTCGTGATGCTGTGGATCAAGGCCTTCCATATCGTATTCGTCATCACCTGGTTCGCGGGCCTTTTCTACCTGCCGCGATTATTCGTCTATCACAGCCTGACCGATAACGAGGCCGAGCAGGCGCGCTTCGTGGTCATGGAGCGGCGCCTCTACCGCTTCACCACGCCCAGCGCCATCCTCGCCGTGAGCCTGGGACTTTGGCTGTGGCTCGGCTTTGGCTTCAGCGGCCTTTGGCTCGACGTCAAGGTCTCGCTCGTGGCGCTGCTCGCCCTCTACCACATCTATCTAGGGGCGCTCGGCCGCGAGCTCGCATGCGGTCGAAAACGCAGCCCAACCTTTTATCGCGTCATCAACGAGGCGCCGGTGCTCCTGCTGATCGCCATCGTGATCCTGGTGGTCCTCAAGCCTTCGTTCTGATTACGCGCCGGCGTCCTCGACCTACGGCTGGCCGGGGATGTACTGCACCGGATCGATCCCGTGGGCCATGGCCGGTAGGACGCGCCGAATCGCCTGACCGCGCGCCGAGCGACCCGACTTCACGGCCAAGTCGAGGATGGTCCCGGGCGCGACCCGCATGCCGTCGGCACGCCGCGCCAACGCCACGGTCGGTCGCAGAAAGTGCTTACGATCAATGGCGATCACAACGCCGACGTCCCCCGTATTCAATTCCACGATGCTGCCTATGGGGTAGGTACCAAGGCACTGGATGAACTGGTCGACGAGGCCTCCGTGATACTCCTTGTTACGCATGGCGTAGAACTTGCCCAGGGCCTCGTAGGGTGAGATCCCGGCGTGATAGGCCCGGTCGCTGGTAAGGGCGTCGTAGCTATCGACGATAGCCGCCATGAGACCGAAGAGGCCGATGCGCTCCCCGCTCAAGCCCCGCGCGTAGCCGCCGCCCTGGTAACGCTCATGGTGACAGGCGGCCACTTCGATGGCTGCCGTCGGCAAGTCCCGTGCCGACTCGAGGATCTTCACACCCTCGGGGACGTGACCCTTCACGATCTCGAATTCGTGGTTCGTGAGGCGCTCGGGCTTGTTCAGGATATCGTTCGGGATTTTGACTTTGCCGATGTCGTGGAGGAGCGCGCCGACCCCGAGGACATTGAGTTCTGGAACGCTCAAGTCGAGATGGCGACCAAAGGCGAGAGCCAGGATGGCCACGCGAATGCTATGTAGGGCCGTGTACTCATCCTTGTTGCGCAGATGCGTGAACCAGATCAAGGCATCCGGGTTGCGCACTACGCTATCGACCATGCCGCCGACTACCCGCCGCAGCCCCGCCACATCTACATTTCGGCCAAGTCTAGCATCATCCAGCATGGTGTAGACAAGCGTGCGGGCATCGGTCTCGATCGCGCGGGCGACCGGCAGCTCCCTCTCCAAAAGGATCGGTTCGCCATGGATCGAGGGGCCTCGACGCACCACCCGCGATGCCGCGAGCACCTCCGCCTGCCTGTCCTCGCCCCCAGGCGCGGACGGCGACGCGTCCCCTTTTTGGGACACCCGCGAACGGGCCCCAGGAACACTTAGGGTGTCGGTTGGGTCATACACGTAAACATACTCACAGACACGCCGTAGCTCGCGTAGCTCAGCGTCAGTCTGCAGCTCCAGGCCCTGAAACACGAACGACGTTTCGGTCCAGGGGCAATCGAGATCGATGACGTGCATCCCCTTCTTGAGATCCCGGACATGAATACGCTTTCCCATGGATGTAGCTCCGTCTCGGTCCAACTCGCATACGGACTCCGTGCCACGGTACTGTCCCGATAAGACAAGATTACCGCAAAGCCAACCCGTCCTCACACCCCTCTTTACTAATTAGGCGGCCAAAACGGGGCGCGCCCATTTCCAGCGACGGTGGTTTCATCGCCACGGGGCGGGTTTACTCGCGCCAAAGGGGCGTGATCGGCTGACACGAAAAGAGACGGCAATCAGCTACACTGGATCCTGTTCGTGATCCGGCGGCAAGGCTTCCATTAGCAGTTAAGTAACTGCTAATATACAGAAGGGACGAGGTTTGGTAAAGGAGCATTCATGAAATCGTTGGGGATGGCTTTGGGTATCGCGTTGGGGCTTGCGGGGGGGCAAGCGAGCGCCCGCTCCTTCACCTTGTCGCAGGCCGTCGACTTCGCGCTTACCCATAACAGCATGGCGCGGGTAGCGCAAGCAAAGCGCGGTACGGCACGCGCCGCGTTCAAGCTCGCGGACGACCAGGGCATCCCCCAGGCGAGCGTGAGCTATGGCTATCTCTTCAGCAACAACCCGCTCGAGGCGCTGTCCGCGGAACTGGAACGTCGGCAAGTGGGTGCCGCGGCCTTCACCCCGAGCACACTGAATCACCCGGGCATCACAAAGCTGGGCACGACCACCCTATCCCTATCGTGGCCGATCTATAGCGGGGGCGCGATCGAAGCCGGCGTCCGCGCCGGACGCTATGCGCGTCAAGCGGCGCGCAGTGACGCACTGCGCGCCCGTCAAGCCATCATGGCTCAGGTGATCCAGTCGTACGAGGGCGTCCTGGTGGCGCGCCAGGCGCTCGCCGTCGCACAAAAAGCGGTGGCCGCAGCGCGCCAGCATGCGCGAACCGCGCGCTACCTCTATTCGCGGGGGCGCATCGTGCGCTCGGATGCGCTCACGGCATCCGTCAATCTGGGGGCGAACAAGGGCATGTTAGCGGAGGCCCGCGGCAACGTGCGCATTGCCATGGACAATCTGTCGGCCGCGATGGGGGCGCCGGCGGCGCTCACGGTCAAGGTGCCGGACGTAACCCTCGAGGTCGTCGCGGCGCCCGACCAAGACATCGCGCGCTATTATCAGCGGGCGCTCACGCACCGACCCGACCTCAAGACCTTGTATGCCTTGGCCGCCGCCGCGCGCGCCCGGGCGCAAGCGGCCCGCGACCGGTCATCGGTCCAGGTCCGTCTCATGGCCCAGACGCAATGGTTCAGCGAAACGCCAGGGCTGCGTCATAACGCCTGGACGGTCGGCGCCGTAATCAGCAAATCCCTTTATGACGGGCACCGCAATCGCGATCACGCCGCCGTTCTCGAGGAGCGCGCGGCCGAACTGGACGCCCAGCTCGCGGGTCTGCGCGCGCGCATCCATGACGAAGTGCTGCGCGCCTACGAAAACATGCATATCGCGATGACCCGTTATCGCATAGCGGACACCAATGTCGCTCGCGCCCGACAGGCGGTGGCCGTGACCCAGGTGCGCTATGGGGAGGGCCGCACCATCCTTCTCGACCTTCTGAACGCCGAACACGGTCTCGTACAGGCCCGCGAGGCGCGCCTTGCGGCCCTCTATGCGCTGGTCGCCAATCGCGCGGCCTTGGCGGAGGCCTGCGGCACATTGACACGCCGAATGCTCACGACCCTCGGAGTCGCGTCATGAACCGGGCGGCCCCGTGGCCATTGGCCCTGATGCTCACGCTGGCGGCATGCGCCCACAAGGCGCCTCCGCCCTCCCCGCCGGCCGCGCGGCCAGCCGTGGCGCGCGCCGTCCTGCGACTGCACGTCCCCGCCGACCTCGACGCCCACGGCGACGTCGTGATCCCAAGAGACGCCATCGTCCAACAAGGCAGCCTGCCCGGGGTCTTTGTGCTCGGAACACGCGGATGCGCGCGCTTTCGTCTCGTGAAGATCGGCGCGACCACCGCGCGTGTGGCACAGATTCTGAGCGGCTTGAACGGCACCGAGACGCTGGTCCTGCCGCCATTCCGGGGCGTCCATGACGGCACCCCCGTCCATCCGCAGCCCACCACGACAAGAGGACCACATGGCAGCCGTTGATCCGAAGCCGGAAGGGCCGCTCAATATATCGGGACGACTGACCCGGTATTTCATCAACAGCAAGATCACCGTCCTAGTGGTGATCGTGGCCATCCTGGCCGGAATCCTGGCCTTGCATACCACGCCACGGACGGAAAATCCGCAGATCGTGGTGCCCGCGGCCAACATCATCGTCATGAAGCCGGGGGCAAGCCCGCGCGAGGTAAAAAATCTCGTCGTCGATCCCTTGCAGGCCATACTGCGCGGTATGCGCGGGATCCATCACACCTATGGGCTCGCGCTCGACTCCATGGGCGTGGTCACGGTGAAGTTCCAGGTCGGCGAAAACCGGGTCGCGTCGCTTGTGCGCCTCTACAACAAGATCATGAGCAACATGAACCGTATGCCGCCTGGAACGCAGCAGCCCATAATCCAGCCGCTCGACGTCAATCAGGTCCCCATCGTCACGATCTCGTTGGCAAGTGCCGCCATGAGCGGTGTGCAGCTGCGCGCGATCGCGACCGAGGTCCTGCACCACCTACGGCGCGTGCCCGGCACTTCGCGCGCCTACCTGATCGGCGGCGAACGCCGCAAGATCAATATCGTGCTGCATCCACGCCTCATGCGCCGCTATGACGTGACCCTGGACGACATCCGCAAGGTCGTGCAGGCCACAAACGTCGAGATCCCCTCGGGGCACTTCACTAATCACAACCGCCGCGCGACCATCCACGCAGGCACCATGCTGCGCTCGGCCAAGGATGTCGGCCGAGTGGTCGTGAGTCTCTATAATCATCGCCCGGTGTATCTGCGCGACGTGGCGACGATCACGGATGGCGCCGGACGCATCAAGACCGTGCACGAGATCGGATTCGGGCCAGCCTACACCCAGGCGCGCCCGCACGACATCGACGTGCCCGAAGTCACGATCGCGATCGCCAAGCGTGCCGGCACCAATGCGGTGACCGTGGCCGACGCCGTCCTCCACAAATTGAGCGCGCTGCAAGGCCGCATCATTCCCGATACGGTGCACGTCAATGTCACCCGCGACGACGGACAGCGTGCCAACAGCGCCGTCAATACGCTTATCGAGCATCTCTTCATCGCAGTCGCGACGGTCGTGGTCCTGCTCGTCGTATTTCTTGGCTGGCGCGCGGCCGCCATCGTCACCATCACGATCCCGCTGATCCTGTTCGTGACGCTGGCCGTCGACGACCTCGAGGGCCAGACGATCAATCGCATCACCTTGTTCGCCCTCATTCTGTCGCTCGGTCTATTGGTGGACGACTCCATCGTCGTCATCGAAAATATCTTCCGCCATTACGCGCAGGCCGGCGTCGACCGGGTACGCGGAGCCGTGAGCGCGGTCAACGAAATCGGCCGCCCCACCAATCTCGCGACCCTGGCGGTGATCGTGGCCTTCCTGCCCATGCTCTATGTCAGCGGCATGATGGGCCCCTATATGGCGCCGATCCCAAAGAACGTCCCGATCGCCATGATCACTTCGCTTTTCATCGCCTATACGGTCGCCCCCTGGGCGGCGCGGATGTGGCTCAAGGGCAAGGGCGGGCACGGGCACGACCAGCCCGGGATCTTACAAAGGGGCTATGCGCGCATCATGCGTGGGCTGCTCTCGCGCCCCTGGGCACGTCGCGGTTTCCTGTTTGGCATCATCCTCGCCTTCGCGGCCGTGCTGGCGCTGCCGGCCTTGCGCATCGTGAGCTTCAAGATGCTGCCGCGCAACAACAACAATAGCTTCGACATCACCGTGCGCACCCATGCCGGCAGCACGCTCGAGGATACCAACCGCGTCATCACGGCACTCGGCGACATTGTGCGCGGCAATCGCTATGTCACGAGCTATGACCTGTCCGCGGGCGCCATGGGCGCCATCAATTTCAGCGGCCTTTTGCGTGGTGAGACCCTGAAAAAAGGTCCGGCGGTGGGCGAGGTGCAGGTGCATCTCGTGCGCAAGAGCGAGCGCCCCGTGTCGTCCATCGCCATCGTGCGCTCGCTCCGACCCGCGATCGACCAGCTCGCCGCCCGCACCAGGGCCATGATCAAGATTGTCCAACACCCGCCGGGGCCGCCGGTACGCGCCACGATCATGGCCGAGGTCTTCGGTCCGAACTACCGTAAAGTGCGCGCGATCGCCAATGACCTGCGCTATGGCCTGTTCGCGCATAGACCACATCTGGCCGGCATCGACAGTACCGTCCCCCACCGCTCGACGCAGTACATTATCAAGGTCGACCGCAAGGAAGCGGCGCTGCATGGTGTGAGCGCGGCCCAGGCCGCATGGACCTTAAAGGGCTTCCTGTCGGGCATCAGCGCCGGGGCGGTGCACATCCCGCGCGCCAAGGAGCCTGTCCCGATCCGCTTTCGCGTACCGATTGCCGACCACATCGGCCCCTATGACCTCGGCAAGATCTTCGTCACCAACCCCGAGGGCCGCGAGATCCCGCTGTCGGCCATCGTGCGGGTGATCAAGCGCCGGGGGCCGGAGCCCATCTATCAAAAAGACGGGCGCGACGTCGAATACGTTACAGCGGGCATGAGCCAGGGGAGCCCCGTGTATCCCGTGCTGCACATGTGGCAGTACCTGAAGCACCACACGGTGGATGGGGTGCACCTAAAGCAGGATTTCATGAAGGACCCGAGCAGCCTCCATTATGGGCTGCGCTGGAGCGGCGAGATGCGCCTGACCCTGAACGTGTTCCGCGACTTGGGCTCGGCCTTTGGGGTGGCGATCCTTTTGATCTATGTGATTCTGGTCGGCTATTACCGATCATTCGCGATCCCGGTCATCGTCATGGGCTCGATCCCGCTTACGATCATAGGCGTATTCCCAGGTCACGCGGCCCTAGGCCAGTACTTCACCGCCACCTCCATGATCGGGGTGATCGCACTCGCCGGCGTCGTGGTGCGCAACTCGCTGCTCTTGATCGACTTTATCCTCGACTACCGACGGGGCGGACACAGCCTGACCGAGGCCGTGGTGCAGGCCGGGGCAGTACGCCTGCGCCCCATCATGCTGACCGCGCTTGCCATCGTGTTTGGCACCGCCATTATGGTCATGGACCCGGTCTTCGGGGGACTGGCCATCTCACTCATTTTCGGCACACTTGCCTCGACGATACTCACACTCTTCGTGATACCGCTTGGCTATTTCGCCTATGCGAACTTCTCGGAGCGCGGCGGACGTGCCCCACGGCTCCACTGAGTGCCGGTCCCGTGCGGAGACCTCGGCCACAACATTATCTTTCGCCACGCCGATCTAGGGATGGCGGGCCGATCAACAAGTCGCGCGCAGAGGCGGCTCTCAGGGCACGGCGCCTCCACGGGTCTTTCGAGCCGAGGCCGGGCAAGGGCACAATCTCCACAACCGTGGCCTCCCTAGTCGTGGGGCCTGCCCAGCTGACCGAATCCTCGCCTTCTCGTTTCCTGCCATGCGGGAATCCCTCCTTATCGCAACGAGACGAGGGTGCCTTGGGGTTCGCGGGGTTAGGAACGGGATGGCTGGACGCATATGGACCCCTTTTCGTTTGCAAACATCCGTTCTCCGGCAGGCAGGATCGCCTACTCACGCATATCCGACCTCTTCCTGCGGCATCGAGCGATCGATGTCGGGCCATGATGGGCTATCCGCGCCCCAAACCTCAGCCGCTTAAACGTGTTTTCGCACCGCGTCCAGCACGCTTACGTGACATTCAGCCCATATTGCAACGTCCAATTGGGAACCTACAGGCGTCCACATGGAACTACGGATGGGCCAGAAGGCGGCGCGCAATTCCCGACTCTCCGGCCAGACTCAAAAAGGATTGTGCCGTTGTCGATCAGCACTAAGGCGCCTCTGAACCAACACCCTCATTTCGACAAGCTTTGGCAATACACACTTGAGCGGGGCAACGCCAAACGTTTGCACTGGGCGCTGACCGCGAGGGTGGGATGTTGCGGCTCAACCCGCTCGATCCGCTCGGGCCTGGATCAATGCCTGAGGGCTCGCGACAGGAGAGTCGAGGGCTGGTGCGTTCATGTCGGGGAAAAACGAACCCTCCCAGATATCGGGGCCACCCCTTGAGAAGCGATCGCGAGCACCCCGTGAACGGATGGTGCGGCACGGACGAAGAAAAAGGCAGGCCGCTTGAAAAGCGGCCTGCCCCGAAGGAACCGCGAAACGAAGGGGGCATTTTTAGGGCGCCTGCCCCATCGATGCCACCCCTGCCCCTTGCCTCTTAGAAGGAATACACGATCTGCGCGGCTACGACGCTGTTGCTGCCCTTGTAACCCGATGCCGCTGCCGCGTCGGCAAACAAGGCGCCGTTCAGGGCCCTATCATAGCGATACTCAAACTTCACGATCGTGTTTTTGACCGGGTAGAGCAAGAGATCCGCCGTGACCGCCTCGCGCACTGGCCCATTGTTGACGCCCGATGCTGTCGCCGTCGGGACATAGAAACCGTCGGCGGAATCCGTGGTGCTTACATGGCCGCCGTTTTTCTTGTCGTTCAGGTAGTCAAAGCGCAGGGTGGCACCCACTAACGGCGTAAACCGATAGTTGGCGAGCAGCGAGGTGCCATACCACAGGGCCTTGCCGCCATTGGCCGCGCCGGCGGTCTGGCGGCCCAAATCGAACTGCCAATCGAAGGTCGCGGCGCCCAAGGTATAGTCCCCGTCGAAGTCGTTGTAGATGCGCGTGGTCTCGACGGCGGGGTTGACAAAGGTCGGGTTCTTGCCAATGGTCCCATAGAGTCCGAAACTCAAAGCGCTCGTGGGGGCGAGCGATACCCGATATTCGAAGGTTGGGGCCTTAGTGGGGGCCGCGCTGCCGGTGTAGGCGGTGTTCCAGGAGTTACCGACCAGGGTCTGGACGGTCACTATCCCCGTTGCGAAGCTCGCGCCCGCACCCGTGAAGTAGCCCGGCTCACTAAAATCATAGAGCAGGTTGTGGGTGATGGTGAGCATCAGCGGCGAGGTCTCGGACTCGTAGCCGTCCCAGGCCGGCACCTGGCCCGCGATGACGTCGACGGTCTTGCTCACAGGCAGAGTCAAAACGGCGGCGTTGATGATGCTGTTGGCGGCGTGCAGCGTTGTGGGGGACCCAAAAGCGCTCCCGTAACCACGGGTCGGCATGAGCTGGATATCAATCGATCCGCCGTTGCCGAACTTCTTGTTGAAATCGAGATAGAGGTCCCCGAATGTGCTGTGATAGTAGTTGTAGCCGCTGTTGCGATCGGCGAAAAAGAACGCGCTTACCTGCGCGTCCTGATTGTAGATATACGTCGGATCGACGTACCCGGAGATTGCGATGCCGTCCACGGTCTTGGCGTCCGTAGTCGCGGCCATGGCCGGCACGAGTCCCGCCATGACAGCGAGAACGAGCGAGCGGCGGACGGTCTTCAGATGATTCTTGACGTGCATGGGTTCCTCCCCGTTGGATTGTTCGAAGGGGCCCGGAGCAAGAACAGTGCCATCATGCGCGAGCCCGCCAGATACGGCGTATAGACGCGGACCGCGAAGGCCGCGCGCCCGAAAATCCCGACGTCCAAGAGGCTGCTGCGCCCGATTTCCGTGCAAAGGCCCACGCGGGATGCACCCTAACGGAGCATGGGGGGCTGCAAGCCCCCTTCGCGCTCAATGAAGGCCATGACTTCCGCCAAGCCCGCCCCGGTTTTCAAGTTCGTGAAGACGAAGGGGCGCGCACCACGCATACGCGCGGCATCGGTGCGCATCACCTCCAGAGAGGCCCCGACATAGGGTGCAAGGTCGATCTTATTGATCACGAGCAGATCGGAGCGGGTAATGCCAGGGCCGCCCTTGCAGGGTGTCTTGTCGCCGACTGCGACGTCAATGCGACAGAGCGTGAAGTGCGAGAGCTCGGAACTGAAGGTCGCGCCTGGATTGTCGCCCCCGTTGTCGTCGAGGGCCGGGACCCGGGTCGCAACCGGCCCGACCAAGTCAGCCATCCCACTCAACAGACGCTCGCCCGCACCCCGAGGTAGCATAATCTTGCGCGTCGCCGTGACCTGATGCGCGAGCCACGCTCAGGCGTAGGCGCCGAGATCTCCGGGATCGCCCAGGCGAGGCTGTCACGACAAAGTCCAAGTGTAATGACGCGCCCCGCCCGCCGTCTGCATGGTGCATACCCATCCCCTGATGCGTGGCTGCATGCCGTCTCGATCAAGCGCCCATGACAACAGAGCGGGGTGTCCGGCTCAAGTCTTTCCGTGCGCCGTGGGTGCGCGCATAAGGCGTCGCACGGGATCAGACGCCCCGGATACGGAGCGACCTCCGGTCGTTCGGCCATAGCGCCGGACCATTCCGGCACACCTGCCAAAAAAGCGACGCGCTTCGCTCTGAGCGCAATGAGACCATGCGGCACCAGTGGGCCCTGAATTTGGTGGGGTATTTCGGGGACGCGCCGGTGATAATCTTACGGGGTACCCGACGGAGGCACGCCATGCATATCTTGCAACGGATCGACTACACGTTCCAACGCGACGGACAGGAGGGGACCTTCACCAGAATCTTTGTGACGGCCAGCCCGGAACCCACGGGCCCCACGACATTTCGTGACACCATTGAGCATCTGGCGCATCTCATAGAATCGGTGCTCTCCGAAGGCGCCCAGTTCCCGACCCCGGATGGCGATATTTGCACGATCCACACGCTCGTCAAGACCCCCGTGTACAAAGAAGGGTTCTCGGAGATCGAGGGCGGTTTCCAATATAACGGCGAATATACCCTTGGCGCCGGCGCAAAAACCGCGCAGCGCCTCGTGAACGCGTTTACCAGAGTGGCGGGGCACACGGCCCGTTGGAGCCTGAATTTGAGCGGGAAGGTTCGTCGCTGGGGCAATGGTTCGGTCGATACCGACGTCAGTCTGCTCATGTTCGCCGACCCCGTCATCAATCTGGCGCTCCTGGACCGGATTCTCGCGGATTCCCAGTTCGTCGTCGCTCCTCGGGCCCAGGAGGCGTTGACACGTATCGCCGCCCTGCGAGCCGGTCAGCAGTCCACGGACCCGAATGAGTGGGTGGCACTATTGCAGTCGTCGGGCTCCGAGGCTTTGCGGTAAATACCCCCGCAGGGCTGCGGCGCACCAGTCAATTCCTCGCGGCCCGAAAGAGCCGCGAGGCGAACCACGGCATTCCCGTCTATGGGGGCATTGGGGCTGGCGGCAGGCGTTCGTGCCCGAAACGGCGCCGTGAAACCTCACGGGTATGCGCGCACCATAGCGACCAGGTGTGGCATCAGTCAAAATCGGGGAGGCCCCGTAACACCTTTTACACACGAACTTGTGGTACACATAAATATGTGTTATCAGTATCTCTCCCAGAACTCCCGTGGAGGGCTGCCATGTCGAACATAACCTTTGCCATAGATGATGACTTGCTCCGAAAATCGAAAGTCGCGGCGGCGCAAATGGATACATCACTCAACGCCATAGTGCGGACATTGCTGCTTGGATTTATCGAGTCTGTTGGCGAAAAGGGCCGGCAGTCAGAAAACTACCGAAAACTTTTGAATTTTTCGCTCGGGAAGGTGGCTTACAGACCCCTCATGAAAGACCTCAATATCGATAGTGACGAATCCCTGTTCCTCATGATGTGCGGCGCAGGCCTCCCCATGCCCTCGTTGGCAGAGGAAGAAACCCAAAGAATGGTTGATATCATCGGGAACGTCATAGGTGCGTGAGAGCGCCTGCGAGCTGGTTGTTCCAGACGCCGGCCCGCTTATTACGTTGGCTTATGCGGACCGGCTTGATCTCTTGCTGGCGCTGGACACCGAAGTCGTCGTCGTTGACATGGTCACGGTAGAGTTAACTCGGCACCTCACGCCCACAAGCGAAAAGATCCTTACCTTCCTTGCAGGCGGTAACATAAGGGTTATAGAGACGGAGATTGGCAAAGAAGCGGTGACACAAGGATCAGCGTTCAAGAAACGCCGCGCCGGGGAGCGAGCGATCCAGGACTTTTTATTCGACTTTTCTGATGAAACAGAACAGCAATGGCAACCGCGTTACGCATTACTGTTATTTGAAGACCACAAAATCTCTGGAACGAGTTTCGTGCTTCCAGATAACGTATACGTTATCTCCACAATGGCGTTTCTTCGTAAGCTCAAGGAAATGCGCATTATAGCCTCCGCTATTGATGTTCGCGATGCTGCGGTGAAGGCTGGGCGTGAGTTCTCGCAACGTGATGTGAGCCGTCCGCCCAAAGGCAACCCCGCGGTCAAACCATTGTAGTCGATACTGCACCGGGATTTTCCCCCACAAGGACGGTCCCGCCGCCCTCGAAGAGGGCATGGTCCACCCACAGCGGAAGGTCATCGCGCCACACGCTCAAACGCCGATCAAATACGCCCTCCTCGAAGGGTTCGGCGCTGGATGGACGTCCCAGGCACACGATATCCCAACCGACGAATGACACATCGCCCCTCAGATCGACCCGGAGCTTGCTGGCAACGCGCGCCCTGACGGGCAAAGTCCAAGCGTAAGGACGCGTCCCACCCGCCGTCTGCATGGTGCATACCCATCCCCTGATGCGTGGCTGCATGCCGTCTCGATCAAGCGCCCATGACAACAGAGCGGGGTGTCCGGCTCAAGTCTTTCCGTGCGCCGTGGGTGCGCGCATAA
>JAKAXK010000187.1 GCA_021827145.1 Pseudomonadota bacterium | reverse complement strand
GCGCAAGGCAGACATGGCCAACAATGACTACCTGCCGCGCATCGAGGTCGATCCGCAGACCTATCAGGTCTACGCCGATGGCGTGTTGCTGTACTGCGATCCGGCACTGGAGTTGCCGCTCGCGCAGCGCTATTTCCTCTTCTAGGCATGGATGCCGTGCGCCGGGTGACGAGCCATGCCGATGCCGGCGCGCCCTGGCAGGCGGTGCTGACCCTGCCCTTCGAGCGGCGCATGAAGAGCCGCCAGCGCGCCGTGCTCGATGATGGTGGGGAGGTGTATCTGGATCTGCCGCGTGGCCGGGCCCTGCGCGATGGCGACCGGTTGCGCGCCGAGGACGGGCTCGTGATCCTGGTGCGTGCCGCCGCCGAACACCTGAGCCGGGCGGCGGGCGACGAGCCGCTCTCGCTGGTGCGCGCCTGTTACCATCTCGGCAACCGCCACGTCCCGGTGCAGATCGAGGTGGGTGCGGTCGTCTATCTCGCAGACCATGTGCTCGACGCCATGGTCCGGCAACTGGGCCTATCGGTGACCACATGGACCGGACCCTTTGAGCCGGAGGGTGGGGCCTATGGACATCACCACCATGAATGACGCGGTGGTGCTCTGCCAGACCTTGCGGCTCGCAAGCCCGGCTTTGCCCATCGGTGCCTACAGCTATTCCCAGGGCCTCGAGACCGCGGTCGCCAAGGGCTGGGTGGTGGATGAATCCACGGCCCGCGATTGGATGGAGGGTCTCCTGACCCTCGCGGTCGCGCGCCTCGATCTGCCGCTTGTATGCCGCTTGCACCGCGCGCTCGAGGCCCATGATCACGCGCGGCTCCTGTTCTGGAGTCACTATTTGCGGGCGAGCCGCGAGGCCCGCGAGCTCGGCGATGAAGACCGGGTGTTGGGCACGGGTCTCCTGCGGCTCTTGGGCGACGATCCGCGGGCGCGGCAGGCCTGCGCGGCCGATGTCCCGCCAAGCCTCCCCCTGGGATTCGCGGCGGCGGGTCTCGCCTGGGGTCTGTCCGAGCAGGCGACGTTGACCGCCTACGCCTGGTCGTGGCTCGAGAATCAGGTCGCGGCGGCCATGAAGACCGTACCGCTTGGGCAAAGCGCCGGCCAGCGTCTCTTGAGCGCGATGCTCGCGCCGCTCGCGCGCGCGGTCACATGTGCCCCGGAGATGGCCGACGATGACCTCGGGGCGCTAGCCCCGGGCTTTGCCATCGCCTGCGCGCATCACGGGACCCAATACACGCGGCTCTTTCGGTCATGAGCGCCCCCCATCATCATGGGCCCTTGCGGGTGGGTGTCGGTGGACCGGTCGGTTCCGGCAAGACCGCGCTCGTCGACGCCTTGTGCAAGGCGATGCGCGAGCGCCACGATATCGCGGTGGTCACCAACGACATCTATACGCGCGAGGACGCCGAGTTCCTGATGCGCAGCGGGGCCCTGCCCGTCGAGCGGATCGTGGGCGTCGAGACCGGCGGTTGCCCCCATACCGCGATCCGCGAGGACGCCTCCATGAACCTCGCCGCAATCGACGACCTCACGTGCCGCTTCCCGGCCCTCGATATCCTGTTCATCGAAAGCGGCGGCGACAATCTGAGCGCCACCTTCAGTCCCGAGCTCTCCGACCTCACCCTCTATGTCATCGACGTCGCCGCCGGCGACAAGATCCCGCGCAAGGGCGGTCCCGGCATCACCCGCTCGGACCTGCTGGTCATCAACAAGATCGACCTCGCGCCCCACGTCGGGGCCTCCCTCGACGTCATGCGCCGCGATGCCGCGCGTATGCGCGGCGAGCGGCCCTTTCTCTTCACCAACCTGAAGACCGGGGAGGGCGTGTCCGAGGTCGTGGTCTTCCTTGAGCGAGAGGGCGGCGTGCTGCCCATATTGCCCCATTGAAGGGCAGGAGTGCTTCGCGCCCGCCCCGAATTGGGTGTCCACGACGCCTGTCCGCGCCACCTTTGTGACAGAAAAGCCTTCGCTGCCAGCAGTTCTAAATGTAGTAATGATTCTCAATACCTGCTCACGGCCATGGGCCGGTATTTTCGGGGGCGGGACAAAAAGTAAGCGTCTAAGCACCCCGTTCCATAAAGCAAGCACACGTATTCGCGAGGCTGCTGTTTGTGGGAACCGACTTCCATCAGGAGGATGTATCCGTATCTTCGCAACCAACGCCCTGGATAGGTGCGCGTGATTTTCATAAACGTGCGCCGGTTCTCGCATGCGCCACGGGACGTCCCAGTCGCCCTCGCGCCCTTGACATTGCCGGCCGAATAGGTGGTCCTGCGGACTACACGCCCTCGTTTCGCTGGCGCGTACCGTTCGAACGGGTGCGCGATGCGTCCGTATTCGTAATAGCGCTCGCAAGTCCGAGAGTCCTGCGGCTACCGCGTCCCCGCAAGGGAGACCGCTTGACATAAGCACTTGCGTTGCACGATGGTGAAGCCGATCTCGTTGTGCCAATCCGCATGCACCGGCCCGTGCCAGGGTGACCGGTCCGGGGTAGGCCTGACTCAGGCGCCTGCAACTCACCTTGCATCCAGACCTGCCTGGCATAGGTTTTGCTACCCCGTGCCCAGGCGTCCATGCGGCCGTCTTTAACGACATTCTTGATCAGCGGCCATGTATGCGCGGATCTCACAAACATTGGCCCACGGGGGGTTTCTCGCCATATGCAACTCAAGACGACCTGTTCCGCTATTCTCGCTTGCCTCCTTGCGGCCCCGAAAATATACGCCTTCGGTCTCCCTGCTTCCTCCCTCAGAATAAATGCGGGGCCGGTAGGCGCGCTACAGGTCCAGGGCATTCTATCCGGGTATGGATTCCTGCAGGATAACCCCTCGCCGGAGTCGCTAGGCCTTCTTGGTAGCCGCCGCGGAGGTGTCGCGATCAGCAACGCCTTTCTGATTATCCAAAAGAAGCAGGGCCCTATTCAATTCTATCTACAGACTGGAACTTATGGTTTCCCACAAATTGGCGCCCCGTTTTCCTCGGCCCAATATGACACAACAGCCTTCGGACCGCTCCTATGGGCCTACATGACGATCGCGCCATCAAAATCGTTCTCCTTTGAGATCGGCAAACTGCCCGTTTTGTATGGATACAACGGTACCCTGACATACGCCCGAAACACCATAGAGGGCGGTTTCCTTTGGGCCATCGAGCCATCTGTTAACAGGGGCGTACAGGCCAATTTTTCGCACGGCCCCATTAATGTCTCCCTATCATTAAACGACGGCTACTACTCAGGACAATACAATTGGCTTGACGGGCTTTTCACGTATACTTTTGACGCGGCCAATAATGTCAACGTATACGCCGGCGGTAATTTCTCACACACAGGAACTTTAGCGCAGTATCAAGCGGGCTCCTACTCAAATAATCCGTACGTAAACGCGACGCTTGGCCTAGATAATAGCGACATTTATGGTATTTATTTTGAGCACACGGCAGGGCGACTAAGTCTCGTACCAGAGATACAGATGGTATACACGCCGGCAAGCAGGGCATTCGGGACGACGCGACCATCTCGAAATCTCGGGGTCGCATTCCATCTTGACTATTCTTATACAAAAACATGGTCGCTAGGCGCCGATATTGATTACGCCTCCACCAATGGAGCGCCCGGCGAC
>JAKAXK010000050.1 GCA_021827145.1 Pseudomonadota bacterium | reverse complement strand
CCGATCTGTTCGAATGAAGGCTTGCAGAATGCGTTCTGGCGGGCGGTCTTCTCGGGGGGGCCACTACGTGCGCTTGCCAGCCCAGACGGTCGCCGCGTCCGCGTGCACGTAATCGCGCCTGTGGCCGAGCCCGGCGTGGCCGACTCACGCTAAGCCGAACGCAACGGCCCAACACCTACCCCAAGCCAAGCGACACGCGTAGGGGCGCCAGAAAGATAGCGGAGCGCTCGCCTAGTGCTAGGGCTAGGGCTACGAGCGCCTGCTAGGCGCTCTGTGCCTCCAGGCGCTTTACCATGGGAATCAGCTTGGCGTGCAGTTTCCGATAGCTGATCGGCCCCACGAATTTGTAAGCAATGACCCCCTGCTTATTGACCACGAAGGTCTCGGGAACGCCGTAGATGCCCCAGTTGATCGCAGTCATACCGCGTTCATCCGTCACGATGGTCGAATACGGATCGCCGAAGGCGCTCAAGTAATGGTGGAGGCCATCGGGCGTGTCCTTGTAATCGACACCGACGAGGCGCACAAGGTGCAGGGCGCGCAGACGCATCAGGTTCGGCATCTCCTGTTTGCAGCTCACGCACCATGAGGCGAAGATATTCAGGAGGGTGACATGACCCTTCAAGTCGGCATTACTCATACTGGTCTTGGGATTCGCCGCAAAGGGTAGCGAGAACGGCGGCATGGGCTTACCGATAAGCGGCGACGGGATATAAGTCGGATTCAGGAACAGGCCGCGCCCGAGCGCTATCCCGATCGCGACGAAGAGCGCGACGGGAATCAGAAATTTCTTCACGAGAGCGCCGCCTTGGCCTTCGCCGCCATGGAGCGTTTCAGCTCGGCCGCGACATCGGGCGGCATGTAATTCGCCCCGTGCTTCGCAAGCACTTGGCTTGCCATGAAGGTCGTCGTGCCATCGCGCTGCCCCTGTACGACCACACCCTGACCCTGTCTGAAGAGGTCGGGAAGGATGCCCTTATAGTGGACCACCATACTATGGCGCAGATCAGTCAGTGTGAATGTCGTCCTGAGGCCGTCCTTCTTGATGCTCCCCTTCTCGACGATACCGCCGAGGCGAAAGGGGCCATGACTGGGCGCCTTGCCGGCCAGGACCTGCGTCGGCGAATAGAAGAACACGAGATTATGGCGGAAGGCCGACAAGACGAGCCACACCGCGACGCTTACGCCCGCGAGCCCGATCAGGACGAACAAGAGTCTCTTATTCTGTTTCCTCATGAATCTCCTCCTCGCCGTCATCCAGGTTACGGCGCAGCCGCTCCCACACCTTCCGTCTCTGGATCAAGGGTTGCACGATATTCCACACCACCACGATCGCGGCGAACCCATAAGCGCTCCAGATGAACACCGTAAACCGCCCCATCTGCAGAAACGCCGGCAGGCTCATGTCCTCGACCCGACCAGCTTACGAACCCAATCCGCGTTCCGTTCGCGCCAGAGAATCTCGCTGCGGGCGCGCACACAGAGCATGGTGACGTAGAACAATGTGAAGGCGAGCGACATCAGGATCAGCGGAATCAACATCGAGATGTAGATCTTCGGCTGATTGGTCAAAGTCAGGGAGGCCGGCTGATGGAGCGTATGCCACCAGTACACTGAATAATGAATGATGGGGATATTCACTGCCCCCACAATCGCCAGAATGGCGCTTGCGTGCGCCGCCCTGCGGGCATCATCGATGCTCGCCTGCAGTGCCATGTAGCCCACGTAGAGGAAAAACAAAATGAGCTCGGATGTGAGCCGCGCGTCCCACACCCAATAGGTCCCCCACATGGGCTTACCCCACAAGGACCCCGTCACGAGCGCGGTGAGCGTGAACGAGGCACCCAGCGGCGCCGTCACCTTGGCGAGAATATCGGCAAGGCGCATATTCCAGATGTAACCCGCTGCCGCAAAGACCGCCATGGCGACATAGGCCATCATCGACATCCAAGCGTTCGGTACATGAACGAACATGATGCGGTAGGCATTGCCCTGCTGGTAATCGCGCGGCGCCCAAAAGAGCCCCAGATACAGGCCGACGACCATCAAGACCGCGGTCAACGCCGCAAGCCACGGTACCAAAGTGCCAGCGAGTTCGTAGAACCGCTTGGGCGCGCCATATTTATGAATTAACTTTATCAATCGAGTGACACACGCAAGGCTGCTGAACTCGCCCATGGGGCAAAACTTAAAGCCAGCGCCAAAAACGCCCCCAGTAACGATAGATGCGCAACCGATGCGAAGCCTTGCCCTGCTGACGCGGCGACCGCCTCGGCACCGAAGATCAGGACCGGAGTATACAACGGCAAAACCAGCAGGGAAACCAGCACACCCCCGCCCCGAACACCCAGCGTCAACGCCGCCGGCACGGCACCGATCAAAGTCAAGGTCGGTGTCCCCAACAGAAGCGACCCCACGAGGGTGCCGATCGCCTTCATCGGCAAGGCCATCTGGATGGCAAGCAAGGGTGACAAAAGCGCGAGGGGCAGCCCGGTCAGCACCCAATGCGCGGCAATCTTCGAGAACACCATGGCCGACAGAGGGTAGGGACTCATGAGCATCTGCTCCAGGCTCCCATCCTGATAATCGCTCGCGAACAAGTGATTGAGGGACAAGGTGGTCGCCAAAAGCGCCGCCACCCACAAGACGCCGGGCGCCACCAGCATGAGCTCACGACGCTCAGGCCCAATCGCAAGCGGAAATAAAGTCGTCACGATCACAAAAAACACGAGCGCTGTCATAACCTCGGTGCTGCGCCGCCAGAACACCAGAAGTTCCCGCACGAATACCGCCCGCATTGCCCCCAGCAAGTCCGCCGTCATTTGCGTACCTTGCAGTAATGGGCAAGCTCGAAATCCCGGATCCCGGGAAGATCGAAGGCTTGGTGCGACACAATCAGCGCCAGTCCGCCACCCGCCATATGTTCGCCAATCAGAGAGGAAAGACTCGCCACCGAGGTCACATCGAGCGCCGTAAACGGCTCATCGAGCACCCACAAGGGACGACGCAACACGAGCAGCCGCGCGAGCGCCAGCCTGCGTTTCTGGCCCTGGGATAAATGGCGCGCCGGTCGCTCGGCCTGTGCCCGCAGACCCACGCGCTCGAGCGCCGCGTCCGCGCCCAGCCCTTGCTGCTTGCGGCGCGTGAAGATCCGGCTTGCAAGGCGGAGATTTTCCGACGCAGTGAGATCCCCCTGGATGCCGTTCAGGTGCCCCACATAAGCCACCTCGGCGGTGAATTCCTCGCCCAAATCCGATACCTTCCCCCCCCGCCAACGGATCTCGCCGCGCATGGGGCGCGAGAGCCCGCACAATGCACGCAGCAGCGTGGTCTTCCCAAGCCCGTTCGGCCCTCGCACATGCAAAGCCTCACCTGGCGCGAGGTCGAGTGATAGTCCCGCAAACAGCGTCTTGTCGCCGCGCATGCACGACAGGCCCCGCACAGCGAACAAGCCCTCACTCATGGGGTGGCAGGCTTCCCGGTAGCTGCGCGTGCGCTCGGCGGTGCAGCCTGTGCGGGCCGCCCGTCTTCGGCCCTAATGATGATCCGGATCTTACTGAGGGCCGTCTGCACCCCGCTACGCGCCTTGCTGCCCGGAGGCAGTTCTTTTTCGAGCTGCACCCAATACTTCAACGTCTTATGGAAATGATGCTGATTATAGGACGCAAGTCCGAGGAACCACAGGGCATCCTGCTGGCGCGGATCCTGTTTATAGAGGCGCTGGAACAAAGTATCCACGAGCCCCGTGGTCTGAGACGGATTTGTGGAATAAAGAAGCCACGCGTAATTTGCGAGCACGGTCTCGTCATCCGGCGCGAGCTTGTACGCGTGGGCGTAGGCATTGCGCGCCCCTTTCGCATTGCCCAACACGACATTGGCACGCGCAAGCTCCAGCCAACCCGCCGTATCGCGCGGATGGCGCACCAAATGCCGTTTCAACTTCGCGACCATGCTGAGCACCATGGGCGGGAAGCCGTGGACACCACGCATCTGTCCCTTGGAGTTGAGCGTAGCAAAGGTCAAAAGCGCGGGCTTATTCTGCCAATAATCCATGGTAGCGGCAAAAACCATCAGGATCACGAGCAACCCCGCGAGCACAAACCCCCGCCGCCCCAGCTTCTCCGATGGCCCTGGGGCCGCGCCCCTCTCGGCCTCCAGGGCCCGCAAGGTCTGCGCGAGCGCGTACTTCAGGCGAGCCGTCTCCTCGCGAGCGATCGACTCATCGATACGCCCGTCATTCCGATCCGCCTCGATCTCGTGAATCTGCTTCAGGGTCTCTTCACGCGTCAACTCCAGCGCAATACGGCTCCCTTCGGCCGCAGCCCAGCCTTTCATGGGACGAGTAAGGAACCAAGCGGCGAACAACACGAGAAACGCCGCCAACATGACGATAATGAACATAGCTACTCCTGACGCGTAAGGGCCTCGACGCGGGCTTGGTCTTCCGGTCCAAGCTCGGGGGCAGACGGTGGCATAGGCGCACGAGCGCGCCGCCGCATCACCGCGACAGCAACCCCACCGAAGGCCGCGGCCAACGCGAACGGCCATATCCACAGAATGGCGCCCAGCGGATCGAAGGGGGGTTTAAGCAGGATGTAGTCGCCGTAACGCTGCACGAAATAGGCGCGAATCTGCGCGGGTGTCTCCCCGGCTCGCAGCTTCTGACGAATGAGCTTGCGCATGTCCCGCGCGATGCCGGCTTGCGAGACGGCGAGCGACTCGGCCTGACAGACGGTACAGCGCAGCTTCTTTGCGATCGCGATTTCCTGGCGACGCACGCCATTTTCGTGGACCACCGTCGCCGCAAAACACGGCACAAGCCACGCCCACAGGACCACCAAAGCCGCGACGCGTCTCATGATTGGCTGGCCACAACCTCGGAGGCTGCAAGGACGGGCTTACGGCGTCGAGCATAATCGCTCAAGGAAAAAGCAAGACCGGCGATGACGATGCCGCCACCCGTCCAGATGAAGTTCACGAGCGGGTTGATGAAGAGATGGATCTCCCACTTGCCGTTCTGATGATCGCCGATATCCACATAGACGTCGCGCAGCAGGGTCGAATTCACGCTCGGCCGCTCCACTTTCATGGGGCTCCCGAAAAAGACTCTCTGCTCGGGACGCAGCTTCGCGCCGTTATTCAGTACCGTAAGACGCCCCTCGACCGCGTTATAGTCGGGGCCACGAACATTGCGTGTGCCGTCGAAGCGGACGCGCTCATGCGCGAGATGCAGCACATCGCCGGGGGCCATCATTACAAGCTTGCTGGTCTTGAAGAGCCCCGAGCCCACCAGGCCTATGGTGATGACGAGTATGCCCATATGGACGATCATGCCGCCGTAGTGGCGGCGATTACCAAGAACCGTACTGGTAAACGCGCGCCACGCGCCCTCATGGTGCTGCTTGCGGCGCTGACTCACGGCACGCGCCACATTGCCGATGATGCTGGCGGCGACAAAGGCCACGAGCCCCACGGCCACGGGCGCTGTCCAGTAGACAGGAGCCCAGAAAATCGCCACCACCGCAGCCAGCGCCACGCCCGCGATCGCGGGGGCCACAAGACGACCACGCAGCTTGGGAAGGTTGGCCTTACGCCACGAAACGAGCGGCCCTATGGCCATGACGGCCAGCATGACCAAAAAGATCGGTACCATGACGAGATCGAAATACGGCGGGCCGACGGTAATGCGAGCGCCCGTAGCCGCCTGGAGAAACAAGGGATAGAGCGTCCCTAGCATCACCGACGCGCAAGCGATGGTAAAAATGACGTTGTTCCAGATGAACATCGATTCGCGCGAGAGTGGCGAGACAAAGGACTCCTCCGCCTGCTGATAGCCGCCTTTGATGAGAAACAGACCGAAGGCCAGCGTCAGCACGACCACCATGAACGTCAGCAAATAAATACCCTGTCCAGGCGCAGCCGAGAAGGTGTGTACCGACGCCAGCACGCCGGACCGAACCAGGAAGGTGCCGAGCAGCGACAAGGCGAATGTCGTGATAATGAGAAAGATGTTCCAGGTATGGAGCATACGGCGCCGCTCCTGTACCGAGATCGAATGGATCAGGGCCGTACCCATGAGCCAGGGCATGAACGAGGCGTTTTCGACCGGATCCCATCCCCAATAGCCGCCCCACCCGAGCACATAGTAGGACCACCACGCACCAAAGATGATGCCGGCGGTCAGAAATCCCCAGCCGAACAGGGCCCAGCGGCGTGTGTGTCCGATCCACAGTTCGCTGCGCCAGTTGGTGAGGAGCGCGGTCACCGCAAATGCGAAGGGGACGGAAAACCCGACATAGCCCATGTAGAGCATGGGCGGATGGATGACCATGCCCGGGTCCTGGAGCAGCGGGTTCATGTTCTGGCCCTGCGGCGGGATCGGGAAGACGCGCGTGAACGGATCGGAGAGGAACAGAATGAGGCCGTAGAAGCCCGCGATGAGCGCGCCCTGTACGGCCATGATCACCGCCAGGCGGTCCGGGTAGCGTGATCGGCCATGATAGGCGACGGCCGCGGTGTAGCCCGTCAGTATCCACACCCACAGAAACAAAGAGCCGCGATGCCCACCCCACAATGCCGCGATCTTATAGAAGACGGGCAGATGCGTATTGGAGTTGTTCACGACATAGAGGACGGAAAAATTGTTCGTGAGCAGCGAATAGACGATGCTCAGGGCCCCAATGGTCGTTAGCAGAAACAGGAGCGGAGCGGCATTGACGGACAAGACCCGCAAACCCGGCCTTTTGAAAACCCGGCCCGCGAGAGGCGCCAAGGCCTGGGTAATGGCCACGAAAAACGCCAGATAGGCAGCGAAGTGACCAAGCTCAATGAGATTCAGCGAAACACCTGATATCATACAGCACCCCTATATAACGGAAACCTGAAGCGACCCGAGTAGAGCACCGCATTATGGCCACGAGCCGGCCGCAAGGGTAACGCAAACAACGCGCCTCGTACAGTGTGAGGCACCTCTCAGGCAAACAGGAAGATATCGACAAAAATGGTGCGTAACCCTGTGCATAAACCCGGCGTTGATCAAGCGGAGCCGCCTATGTCCTTCGCTTCTTTCGGATTGACTACGCTTTGAACACGGCCGAGATCGTTGGTTCCCCACCCGGTCGCACGAGTGCCCTGCTTCGGCGTCTGGCCGCGAATACTTATGACGCGCTGTTGCTGTTCGCCCTCTGGGTGGTAGCAGCGGCACCGGTCGCCATCGCCTTCGCCCTTGCCCATGATTCGCAAAGCCCGCTATTGCAAGACATCCTGCGTGGCTATCTGCCGGTGGTCGCCTTCATCTATTTCAGTCGGGCCTGGCTCAAGTCCGGCCAGACCCAGGGCATGCGCGCCTGGGGCCTTGCGGTGCACGGCGCGCGCGGGCGCCTCGGCGTCGGTCGCGCGCTCGCGCGCTATATCCTCGCGCTGCTCTGGTGGGTGGCGCTCGTCGAAGGCCTCACGCTCTCCTTCCGTGGCGATTATCTCGCCGCGACCGCCCTGCTCGCCCTCTTTGGGAGCGCCTACTTCTGGATCTTCATCGATCCCGAATCCCAGTGCCTGCATGACCGTCTCAGCGGGACCCGCGTCCTGTTCGTACCGAAATCAGCCCGCGCGCGCCAGAAACCACGCACAAGCGAGGCCTAACGCCAGTGTGGGAACGGCAGCCCCAAGCAGGGGCGGCCAGTGATAGAGCAGCGTGAGATCGCCGAAGCCGCGATTGAACACATAGAACAAGAGGCCCAGCACGACCGCCATGAAGAGACGAAAGCCAAGCCCCCCTTGGCGCCCGTGGCGAAACACAAAGGGTACCGCCAGCAACACCATGGCGGCGGTCGTGAGGGGCGCCAGGACCTTGTACCAAAACACCAGATCATAATGTCTCGTGGCCTGCCGATTGCGCTGCAAATGCCGGATGTAGCGGAACAGATCGACTAGCGACAGGGTATGCGGGTTGACCGCGAAGACCGAGAGCAGACTAGGTGCTATGCCCTTCCAATATCCCCGGGGGCTGGTCTTCACGATCAGTCTCTGTTTACGGAATACGGTCTCGGACACGCCCCGCAGACGCCAGCGTCCGTTACGATAGCGGCCGCTCGCCGCGAACAATTCGTGTGCCAAACGCCCATGGCGGAAGCGGTAAATCGTAAGCCGCAGGATGCTGAGATCCGGGAGCACCTCACCGATATCCACGAAACTGTGGCCCTCCCGTAGCCAGAGCCCCTGAGCGTTCACGGCCGCGCCGATGCCGGCGGCCTGAGCCTGCGCGCGGCGCGCGAGCGAGTCGGCCCTGGGTCCGAGAAAATCGCCGAGCAGGGCCGCCACCAAACCCAGTGCCAGTGCCGCCCTCAAGGCCGCGTAGGCGATGCGCCCCACCGAGACGCCGGCGGCGCGCATGGCGGTCAATTCCCCATCGATGGCCAGAGACGACAGGCCGAGCGTGGCTCCCACCAATGCCGACATGGGAAAGAGCATGGAGATCTTGGCCGGAACCCCGAGTATCAGGATGGCAAAAAGCTGAGGGAAACCCCCATGATGGATATGGTCGACGGTGGTCACGAGATCAAAGAACAAGAACAAGCCCACAAACACACTCAATACGAGGGCGGTGCTCATGATCAGGCGGCGCGCGATATAGGCGTAAAGGAGACGCATCAATGGCGAGCCGGGTGCGGCAGCAGCGTCTTACCGGCCGCCCGGCGTGCAAAAAACAAGGCCGCGAGCGCCGCAAAAAGGCCGTGCACCCACCAAAGCCCGAGCCACAGAGGCTCGTGGCCGCGCGCGAGCAGGGCGTGCGCGACACTCAAGAGGTTGGCATAGGAAAAATACGCCAGGACCGCGCCAAAGAGCGGCGCAAAGGCGCCCCGGCGGGAATCGGTATAAGCGAAAACGAGCGCCAGCGGCGCCAAGATAAACAGCGACAGCGGTTGAGCAAGACGCCATTGCCATTCGGCGATCGCGCGCGGGTCCGACGAACGCATGAGACGCAAGGTCGGAATCTCGTCGCGGGTCAGGTCGGCCATAAGCGGCGTGAACGGCCGCCGCTTGATCCTCAGCGCGTAGGTGCGATAGCGCAGGATCCGGTAATTGGCGCGGCCTGGGATACCCTGATAACGCCGTCCATTCAAAAGTACCAGAAAGCGCGCGCCGCTGTGCCGGTTCTTGAACTCATAGCCACGTTTGGCGATGAGCACGCCGCCCTTTCCAAACTGCGTACGGCTCACGAAGATATTGTGCAGGCGACCACTCGCACCGACCCGCTCGACATAGAAAATCGCTCGACCGTTGCGTGTGTGATTGAAACGCCCCGGAACGATGCCCGCCGTATAGGCCGAGGTGTTCTCGAGCTTGACCTTATGGAGCAAAAGCGCCGCCATCGGCGCGAGATAAAAGGCGACGGCGGCGACTATGGCGGCCACGGCACTGGTCCAGACCATCGCTGGCGCGAGGATGCGCGCCAAGCCGACGCCGCAGGCCGCCAGCACCGTCACCTCGCTGTCCCGATACCAACGCGCCATCGTCAATAGGAGGCCGATGAAGACCGTAAGCGGCAATATCATGGCCAGGTTCTTCAGGAGTTCCAAGGCGAGCAACAGGAACACGATGTGTGCCGGAAACTCGCCGCTTGCCGCCTGACTCAGGAGCTTGACCAGACTGACCACGAGGTAGAGGGTCAGGAAGGTCAGAGTCACGAGTAGCGTGGTCTGTGTCGCCTCGCGATAGAAGGCTCTATGGACTATCACGGCTTTTGCTGACGACGCAGGCGGTTTATGATGGCTCTGGACGCCTGAGGCGCCGACACAACCCAAAATAGCCCGAGACCCCCGAGACCTATGGAATACGCCCTCACTCAAGAAGCTCCTGATCAATTGGCCACGGAATGCCTTATCGTGGCGATCCACGAAAATCGTGGGCTCTCGGAGGCCGCGACGGCCCTCGACAGGCTCCTCGGCGGCGAGATTGCGGCCATTGTGCAACGCGGCGATATCGAAGGCAAACCGGGGCAGACACTGCCGCTCCTGCGGGCGGTCGGCCGCGCCGAACGCGTACTGTTGGTCGGCATGGGCGTAGCCGGTGCATGCAAACCCGCTCAGTACAAAGAGGCCGTGACGCGCGCGGCCCAGGCCGCGTCCGAGTTACATGTAAAAACCATGGCAAGCTTTCTGCCCATGATCGAGGTCAAGGACCGGTCGCCAGCCTGGGCCCTGGAACAGGCCGTGGTGGCCACCGAGGACGCGCTCTACCGTTTCGATCGGCTGAAGACCCGCGCAAACGCGCGCCCGCTCCCGCAATCCTGTCAGTTCGGGACCGCGGGTGCCCTTGGATCCGACGCCAACGAGGCGCTGTCGGCGGGCCGCGCGATCGCTCGTGCGATCACCTTGGCGAAGGACCTCGCCAATCTCCCGGGCAATATGTGCACGCCATCCTACCTGGCCGAGCAGGCCCAGGCGCTCGGCGCACGTGGCGGGCTCGAGGTCAACGTCATCGAGGAGGCCGAGATGCAGACCCTGGGAATGGGCGCCCTGCTGGCGGTGGCGCGTGGCACCCACGAAGCGGCCAAGCTCATCGTCCTCCAATACCGCGGAAATGGCAGCGCCCCTCCGCTTGCGCTCGTGGGCAAAGGGGTCACCTTCGACTCGGGCGGCATATCCTTGAAGCCGCCGGCCAATATGGACGAAATGAAATTCGACATGTGCGGCGCGGCGACCGTGCTGGCCGTGATACAGGCGGCCGCGGAGATGAAGTTGCCCTTAAATCTGGTCGGCATCATCCCCACGACCGAGAATCTCCCCGGCGGTAGCGCGATCAAACCCGGTGACATCGTGACGAGTCTATCCGGTCAGACCATCGAGATCCTGAACACCGACGCCGAGGGTCGTCTGATCCTCTGTGACGCCCTCACCTACGCCGAACGCTTCAAGCCGGCCGCGGTCATCGATATCGCGACATTGACCGGCGCCTGCGTCATCGCCCTGGGCGGACAGGCCGGTGGCCTCCTGGGCAACGACGAGACCCTCACTCGGGAACTGGAACAGGCGGGCCAAACGGCGGCCGACCGGGTCTGGCCCCTGCCTCTGTGGGAGGAGTACCAAAAGCAGCTCGACTCGAATTTCGCCGACATGGCCAACATCGGCGGCCGCGAGGCCGGCACCATCACTGCGGCCTGCTTTCTGTCGCGCTTCGCCGATAAATACCCCTGGGCGCACCTCGATATCGCCGGCATCGCCTACAAGGGCGGCAAGGAAAAAGGCGCGACCGGACGGCCGATTCCTCTGCTCGTGGAATTTCTGAGGCGCCGCGCGAAACCGGCATGACCCGCGTCGACTTTTACTTGGGCGGTGAAGACGCAGTGCGCGATGGACTCGCCTTGAGGCTCGTGGAGACCGCCTACAAACGTGGGCACCGCGTCTTCCTCTGGGTGCCCGAAGACGAGATCGGTACCTGGAACGAAAGGCTCTGGACGTTCTCCGACACGAGCTTCATCCCGCACGCCCCGGAAGGCGCCGCGCAAGAACCCGTGCTCATAGGCGCGCGGCTCCCCGACAGCGGGGATGTGCTGATCCCTTTGATGGCCGACCCACCGGCCTCGGTCGCGGGCTTTACGCGTGTCCTCGAACCCGTGGGCGGCGCCGATGCCGAGAAAGAGTGCTCACGTGCGCGGTTCCGCCATTACCGGCGGCAGGGCCTCGAGCCCGCCGTACACAACCTCCCGTGAGCCGCGAATCGGGCGAGTCGCTGCCGGATATCCTGGCGGGATTGCGCGCGCTCGCGGCTGACCTGCGGAACGATGCCCAAGTGGGGGACGACGGAATCCCGGTCCTGACGGCGGCGATCGCAAGCCCGACGCGGCCCGAGGGGCGGCCGCGCACCGTGGGCGCCCCCCTGCCGACCTTGAGTACGGTCGTGGCGCGTCCCGAGAGGGACGCTGTCCCCGACTTGTTCGATGCATCCAAGGGCGAGGCCCTGAGCGCCCAGATCCGCGCCACCGCGATCACGCGGCGGGTCGATGCCCTCTGGCGCACGGCTGGGAACGGCGCGCTCGACCCTGCTATGATGGCGGCCCTCGAACGCGCCCTGACTGAAGCCCTCCAAGAGTCGACCTGATATCAAGATGACTGAATCTTCGCAGACCCTGGCCAAGAGCTACGAACCCGGGGAGATTGAAAAGACCATTTACGCGCAGTGGGAGGCAAGCGGCGTGTTCGCGCCGTCCGGGCAAGGGCCTGGGTATTGCATCGTGATCCCGCCGCCCAATGTGACCGGCAGCCTGCACATGGGGCATGCCTTCCAGGACACCATCATGGATGCGCTCACGCGCTACCATAGGATGTGTGGCGACGATACCCTGTGGCAACCGGGCACCGATCACGCCGGTATCGCCACGCAGATGGTCGTCGAGAGACAACTGGAGGCCGCCGGCGAGAGTCGCACGGCACTTGGGCGCGAGCGGTTTCTGCAGGCGGTCTGGGAATGGAAGGGCCGCTCGGGCGGACGGATCAGCGAGCAGCTGCGGCGCATGGGCGCCTCAGTCGACTGGTCGCGCGAGCGCTTCACCCTGGACGACGGCCTCTCGCACGCCGTCGGCGAGGTCTTCGTGCGGCTCTACGACGAGGGCCTCATCTACCGAGGCCAGCGACTCGTCAACTGGGATCCCCAACTCCAGACGGCGGTCTCCGATCTCGAGGTCACGGGCGAAGAGGAGGACGGCCACCTCTGGCACATCCGTTACCCGCTGGCCTCCGGTGGCCACCTAATCGTTGCCACAACGCGCCCCGAGACCCTGCTCGGCGACGAAGCCGTCGCGGTGCATCCGGAGGATCCGCGCTACCGGCATCTGATCGGGAAGACCGTAAGACTACCCCTCACCGAACGCGACATCCCCATCATCGCCGATGAGTATGTGGACCCAAGCTTTGGATCGGGCTGCGTCAAGATCACGCCGGCGCACGACTTCAACGACTACGAGGTCGGGCGACGTCACGGGCTGGCCCTCACCAACATCCTCGACAAGGCCGCCCACATCCAGCTGCCAGGTTCCCCTTATCACGGCCTGAGTCGCGAAGAGGCGCGCGCTCGGGTACTCGCCGATCTCGAGACCGAGGGACTCCTAGAGCGCGTCGAGGCCCACAAACTCAAGATCCCACGCGGCGAACGGACTGGGGCCGTAATCGAGCCATGGCTTACCGATCAATGGTATGTGCGCACGGCGGATCTCGCCGCCCCCGCGCTGGCCGCGGTCGAGGACGGTCGCATTCGGTTCGTGCCGGAAAACTGGGACAAGACGTACTACGAATGGATGCGCAATATCAAGGATTGGTGTATCTCACGCCAGATCTGGTGGGGTCACCGCATCCCCGCTTGGTATGACGCGTCGGGACAGGTCTATGTCGCGCGCAGCGAACAGGAGGCGCGTGCACGTCATGGTCTGTCCGCGGACGTCGCCCTCTCCCAGGATCCCGACGTCCTCGACACCTGGTTCTCCTCGGCGCTCTGGCCCTTCTCGACGCTCGGCTGGCCGGACAAGAGCGATGTCATGGCGCGCTTCTACCCCACCCAAGTCCTCGTGACCGGGTTCGACATCATCTTCTTCTGGGTGGCGCGGATGATCATGATGGGACTCAAGTTCACGGGCGATGTCCCGTTTCGGGAGGTCTACGTCCACGGTCTCGTGCTGGACGCCAAGGGCCAGAAGATGTCCAAATCACGGGGCAACGTGATCGACCCCATCGACCTCATAGATGGGATCAGCCTCCCCGACCTCATCACCAAACGCACGACCGGCCTCATGCAGCCTGGCAAGGCCGAGGAGATTCGCAAGGCTACTGAGCGCGAATACCCCCAAGGCATCCCGTCTTACGGGACCGATGCCCTGCGCATGACATTCGCAAGCCTCGCCACCCAGGGGCGCAACATCAACTTTGACCTAGCACGCGTCGACGGTTATCGTAACTTCTGCAACAAACTCTGGAATGCCACGCGCTTCGTGCTCCTGAATGCGGAGAACGCGGACTGCGGGAACGAGGGCGACTACGCCCTCAATGTCGGCGATCGCTGGATCATATCGCGCCTCCAGGAAACCGAGCGGGCCGTCGAAGAGGCCTTCCGTGCCTACCGCTTCGACCTCGCCGTGCAGGCCCTCTATGGTTTTGTGTGGGACGAATACTGCAGCTGGTATGTCGAGTGGTCGAAGACGGTCCTGGCCGACGCCGATCCCCTCACGGCGCGCGGGACCCGGCGCACGCTCGTGCGGGTCCTTGAAACCGCGCTGCGCCTCCTGCACCCCCTCATGCCCTTCATCACAGAAATTCTCTGGAATCGCGTGGCACCCCTGTGCGACCGCGCCGGACCTACCATCATGCGCGCCCCCTACCCGCACTGCGACACGAGCCGCATCGATCCGCGCGCCACGGCTGACATGCAGGTCCTCATGGGCATTATCAGCGTCGTGCGCACGATCCGCGGCGAAATGAACGTCGCGCCCAGCGCCCGCATCCCGGTGCTCCTGGATGGCGCAAGCGACATGGCCGATCTCGTGGACGCCAATGCAGAGACAATCATCGCGCTTGCGCGACTCTCCGCCATCACCTTACTCCCGCCAGGCGCAAAGGCGCCGGAATCCGCAGTAGGGCTCGTCGGCACAATGCGCGTGCTGGTCCCCCTGGAGGGGCTGATCGACAAGGCCGCCGAACTGCGCCGCCTCGCCAAGGAGATCGAAAAGATCGATCGCGAGATCGAGCGTGCCCGCGCCAAGCTTGAGCGGCCGGACTTCGTCGCGCGCGCCCCGACCGCTGTCGTCGAGGAGGAGCGCCGGCGCCTCGCGGATTTCGAGGAGCGTCAGCGCAAGCTCCGCGAACAAGAGACGCGGATCGCGGCCCTCGCGAGCTAGCCTGCCCGACGGATGCGCCAGGGCGGCGGACCCGCCCGCATGGCGCACTGCGCGGCGGCCTAACCGCAGTCGCGGTATTTTCCTATCCTCAAGTGCTGAGATGGTCGCCCCTCCTCCCTAGACGAGGCCAGATGCGCCAAAGGGGAATGCGCGATCCGTCACTTCCCTCACTCAGCACACCAAACTTCATAGAAGCGTGCGTTGAGGCCTTAGTCCCATAAATCTTCTCAATCGCACGATTGGTCTTGCTATGGCTTTTCGATATCGGTCGACGTCGCCCTTTCGATCAACTTCATTACCTCGGCATTGGCATTGATATGTTTGAGGTTGACGCCGGTATGGCGTTTCGCGAAGACCCTAAACACTTCATCGGCAAAGGCTTGGCCAATCATGTCAACACCACTAAAGTCGAAAATGACGATCTTGAACTTTTCTATGCCAGCCACCAATCGCTTCGCTTGCGAGCGGGAAATCAGCTGCTCGTCTCCATACTGCGCGATCTTTACGGGGACGATCGTTTTATCGAACCTGTAACCTTCTCCGGTGGTGTGTTGGTCAAATATTTTCTTACTGGTGCGGGACGTATGGTTGTCGAGTTTCATCCATACGATGGTCCGGTCTATCGACTCATGTTCGAGTATCCAGTCCTCCGAGTCCCCAAATACGTGGGAGAAGAAAACCCCCCCTGACAGGATGCCAAAATCGTCAAACATTCTGGAACAAAAAAATATCCCCTCGCCCGAGTGCCGGCTTGGATCTGTGGTCAGCTTCCCTTTCGAGAGCTCTAAGACCGCGTGTCGCTCGTCCAGCAACCCGAGCGCCGTCTGAATCTTTTTGAATATCCCCACACCATTATCGGATATGGTTATTTCCGTGGTCGCGGCATTTTTCCTCACATCGACCCGGATCGCCGTTCCTTCGGAATGATCAATGGCGTTATTGAATATCTCCGTAAACCCGTAATGCCATATATGCATGACGTTTTCCGGGAGTTGGCCGATAGTGGGCGCGATCTCGTTTCTCCAGATGACATCCTCCGCAAGCTCGGGCAGCGACGTGAAGACTTTGCGCCATTCCAGAGTTGGCGCGAGCTTGTAAGAGCGACTGCGTGTTTGGCCATGCTCCAACAGCGCCTTTTCGGTAACAAGATGTCGCAGGTGCCTGTGGACCGCCTGGCGCGTAATACCAAAATGTTCGGCCGTCTTTTTGCTGATATCCGAAGGGTGTTGTTCGACGTGACCCAAGATGAATCTCCGGATCTTTTCCCCTTGAGCACCGACTTTGGTCATGGTGGCCACCCGGCCCTGGTATTGGCAACATGCATGCAGGCAATTGTCAACGTCTATCGCCTCATTGTCAACCTGTTTATGTCTAGCCTGCCGGTGTGGGCTGGGTGGCGATGACGGGAAATCGGGCAACCTACAACGCCCCGTAACGCACGCGGGGCGCTCAAACAGGTAGGCCTCTTGCCGAAGATGCGGCCCATGGACATGCTCGAGGGAGCCCGCACAAAGCTCCCGTAACGCTTGGTTCCGTGCTTGAGGCGGATTGGGAAACAGAGAGGACCTCGATTCTTGGATACGAGATCAGGTGGGTGTGGGCCCTCGCGGGACCGCAATCAAGAACGGGGTTAGGGCCCCGAACGATTATTGGCCGTACGGAACTTGGCAGGCCGCGTCCATGTCTTCTATTCTTCCTTGGTCTATACGATCGGGGGGCACTACGCTTCAATGGCCCCTGGTCTTGCGCTCTATCACTCAGGCAGGAGACGACTATGGTGAGTCCTGGAATTATGAAGCACTACACTGGCGCTTGCCCTCTCGGTCTTGGCTGTATGGGTATGTCGGATTTTTATGGCCCGGCCGATCGCGCCGAGAGTATCGCCACGATCCATGCCGCGCTCGAGGCTGGTATGCGCATGCTCGATACCGGGGACTTTTATGGGATGGGGCATAATGAGCTTTTGATTGCCGAGGCGCTCCGGGGTGTGACGCGCGATAAGGTGGTTTTAAGCGTGAAGTTCGGCGCGCAGCGGGATCCCGACGGGCGATGGCTTGGTTATGACGCAAGCCCCGTGGCCGTAAAAACAGCGCTCGCGTATACACTCAAACGGCTTAATACCGATTATATCGATATCTATCGACCAGCACGGCTCGACCCGAACGTTCCTATCGAGGATACGGTGGGGGCGATTGCGGACATGGTAAAGGCCGGTTATGTGCGCGCCATCGGACTTTCCGAGGTGGGTCGCGAGACGATTCAGCGAGCGGCACAAGTTCACCCCATCTGTGATTTGCAAATGGAGTACTCGCTCTTGTCGCGGGGCGTGGAGAGGTCTTTGCTGCGTACCTGCCGGGAACTCGGGATCGGCCTGACCGCTTATGCGGTGTTATCGCGCGGCTTGATCAGTGATCGCTGGGATGTGGCGAAGCTCGCGGCGCGGGACTTTCGTTCCCATTCGCCGCGATTTCAGGGACCCAACGAGAAACGCAATCGGGAGATATTGGAACCGCTCCGAGGGCTTGCCCGTTCACGGGGAGTCACCATGGCGCAAATGGCCATCGCCTGGGTGCTCGCGCGCGGGAACGACATCGTGCCCCTTATCGGCGCACGCACGCGAGAGACCTTGCGTGAGTCCCTGGGGGCGCTTGCCGTCACACTTTCGCCCGCGGAGCTTGAGGTCTTGGACCGGGCCTTTCCGGAAGGAGTAGCCGCGGGCACCCGTTATGGGGAGCCCCAAATGGCGCATCTCGATAGCGAGCGCCCCTAGCGCCCGTGGATAGCACGGAGGCGAATCGGATCGTTCGGTATGAACGGCCTAAGGCATCCGAGAGCGCTTGAGGCTTCGTCCCAACCGAAACCGGTTTTTCGGGATCAGGCACGCGCAAGGTCGGGCGCTCTCGGCGCGGGATCGCGGTGATGGAAGCGCGTCGACGGCCCGCGAATTTTAAGGAGTGCCGACGCAAGCCGCTCTCGACGGGTGCGCCCGGGTGACGGAACCCGCCGCACGGTGTGTGTGGCTTGCGCCCTTAGCCTAAGGCCTGTAGAATCACGGCCGTTTGGAGGAGATGGCATTCTCCTAATAACCGCCCTCGCGGCTGATAATGCCTACCGTTTCCGGAAATCGGAAAATGGGGGTGTTGAGATC
>JAKAXK010000186.1 GCA_021827145.1 Pseudomonadota bacterium | reverse complement strand
CCGCCTCCCTGGACGACGTATTCGGTAGCGTCTATGACCTGGGGCGCAACCAACTGAAGCTCGATGCCGTGACGATCCTTTTGGGGGTGGATGGCGGCCCCTTGGGCGGACGGCCGGAGTTTGTGGCACCCGATGATGGCCGACTGCGGCGTGCCCTGGTTTTGTCCCGCGAGCGGCCCTTGTGCGGGCCCAAGGCGATTCTGGCCGAAGTGCGCGGCCTTTTGGGGCCCGATGAGGCGCGGATCGGGTCGGTGGCGCTCGTGCCTTTGCGCGACCCAGTGCGTTCCGGGCTTATGCTTTTCGGGAGTCATGACCGCGAGCGTTTCCCGGCGGGCGTGGGGACGACGTACCTGGGCCGACTCGGTGAGCTCGTGATGCGCGCCGTGGCCCGACAGTTGGATCGCACCTGATGGCGGACAGCTGGGCCGAGGCGATATCGCGCTGCCTCGAGCGGCTGGCCTACGAGCGGCGGTATTCGGACCGTACGCTGGCCGCTTACGCCCGTGATCTCGATGCGCTCGCCCGTTTTGCGCAGACGCAAGGCTGCGAAGGCCCGGGGGACCTGACCGTCGAGGCCGCGCGACGCTTCGTCGCGACCTCAAGCCGCGCGGGTTTGGGTGGCCGCAGCATAGCGCGCGCCTTGTCGGCGGCCCGCACCCTCTATCGCGAACTGGGTTTACATGCCAATCCGTTTCGCGGGGTCAAGGCACCCCATACCCCCCGCTCCCTACCGCAGGATCTGACGGTGGACGCCCTCCAGGGCCTTCTGGCCCAGACCCCCGTGGGGGATCTCGAGACCCGCGACATGGCCATGGTCGAGCTCCTCTATGGCGCCGGCCTGCGCCTGTCCGAGCTCGTGGGACTGCGCCTCACCGACCTCGATTTTGCGCAGGGTCTCGTGCGGGTCACGGGCAAGGGGCGGCGCGAGCGCCTTGTGCCCATGGGACGCGCCGCCCAGGCCGCCCTTAGGGTGTGGCTGCCGCTGCGGCCGGGGGCCGACCCTTTGGGGCCCCTGTTCCCGGGGCAAAGCGGCCGCCCGCTTTGCGCGCGTACGATTCAAAAGCGGCTTGCGCTCTTTGCCCGCTCCCGCGGTCTTGCGATCCCCCTTCATCCGCATATGCTGCGCCATTCGTTTGCGAGCCATATCCTGCAATCGAGCCAGGATTTGCGGGCTGTGCAGGAACTCCTCGGGCACGCGCACTTGAGCACCACCCAGATCTACACCCATCTCGATTACCAGCAATTGGCCCGTGTCTACGATGCGGCCCACCCCAGGTCCCGGAAGAAGACGCGTTGAAGCGGGCCTAGCCCTTGTGCTAGCGTGTCCCGTCGTTATGACTACCTGGGGAGGGGGTTTATGACGGGAAGAGATGGCGAGACGCCGCGCTTGGTGCGCGCCACCAACTACTGTGGGCCGGATCGCAGACGTTCCGTGCGGCGCCGGCAAGGCGATCGGCGCGCCGTGATCCGCTGGGAGCCCGATCGGGGTGGCCGGCGCCAGAACGAGGGCCGCCGGGCCATGGATAATCGCTTCCTTTATCGCTGAGCGCCTCTTGCCTTTAACGGGGCGCGCCTCCACATGGAGGTATCGGCCTTAAGGTGGGAGGTAACGTTGGAACAATTTCACGGCACGACTATCCTGTCGGTGCGCCGCGACGGACGCGTTGTGATCGGCGGCGACGGCCAAGTCACGGTGGGTCACACCATCATGAAGGCCAATGCGCGCAAGGTGCGCAGGCTGTATCGGGATTCGATTGTGGCCGGATTCGCCGGGGGGACCGCTGACGCCTTCACGCTGTTCGAGCGTTTCGAGGCCAAACTTGAGCAACATCAGGGCCATTTGACCCGCTCGGCCGTCGAACTTGCCAAGGATTGGCGGACCGACCGGCTGCTGCGCCGCCTGGAGGCGCTGCTCGCGGTTGCCGATAAGAACACATCGCTTATCTTGACCGGCAATGGCGACGTCATAGAGCCCGAGGACGGGCTCATCGCCATCGGCTCGGGCGGTCCCTACGCGCAGGCCGCTGCCCGTGCCCTGCTGGCCCACACTGATCTCCCGGCGCGCGACATCGTCGAACGCGCGCTGCATATCGCCGGAGACATCTGTCTTTACACGAATCACAATCTAACGATCGAAGAACTGGGGCGGGCCTGATGTCGGAGATGACGCCACGCGAAATCGTCCAGGAACTCGACCGCCACATCGTCGGTCAAGGGGCGGCCAAGAGGGCGGTAGCCATCGCGCTGCGTAATCGTTGGCGGCGCGCGCAGGTGCAGGATGCGGATCTGCGCATGGAGATCACCCCAAAGAACATCCTCATGATCGGTCCGACCGGTTGTGGCAAGACCGAGATCGCGCGTAGGCTCGCGCGGCTAGCCCACGCGCCTTTTCTGAAGGTGGAGGCCACCAAGTTCACCGAGGTGGGCTATGTTGGGCGCGATGTCGATTCGATCGTGCGCGATCTGGTGGAGATCGCAGTCAAAATGATGCGGTCGCTGGAGGTCGAGCGGGTCCGCGCCAAGGCCGAAGATGCGGCCGAGGAGCGGGTCTTGGACGCCCTCATCCCACCTACGCGTGCCACCGCCTACTCGCTCACCCGCACCGAGCATGATGGCGGTGCCGCACGTCAGCGCTTCCGGGCGCGGCTGCGCGCCGGCGAACTCGATGACACCGAGATCGAGATAGAGCTGCGTGCCGCACCCTCCGGCGTAGAGATCTTCGCGCCCCCGGGCATGGAGGAGATGACGAGCCAGCTCCAGGGGATGTTCCAGAACCTCGGTACAAGGCAGACCAAGATGCGCCGCCTCAAGGTCCGCGAGGCCATGAAACTCTTGACCGAGGAGGAGGCAGCGCGGCTTGTCAATGAAGACGACATGAAGGCCCGGGCAGTGGATCTGGTCGAGCAGCACGGCATCGTCTTCATAGACGAGATCGACAAGATCGTGGGGCGTGCGGAGACCCAGGGGGCGCAAGTCTCGCGGGAAGGGGTTCAGCGGGATCTCCTGCCGCTCATCGAGGGATCCACGGTGTCCACGAAGTACGGCATGGTGCGCACGGACCATATCCTGTTCATCGCTTCGGGGGCCTTCCATGTCGCGCGCCCGTCTGATCTCATACCGGAATTGCAGGGCCGGCTCCCGATTCGTGTGGAGCTTGACGCCCTGACCGCCGATGACTTCGAGCGCATCCTGAAAGAGACCCACGCGTCGCTCACCGAGCAATATGCGGCCTTGCTTGGCACCGAAGGCCTTACGCTCGATTTTAGGCCGGACGGCATCCGCAGGATCGCCGAACTCGCCTTCCACGTGAATGAGCGTACCGAGAATATCGGCGCTCGGCGCCTCCATACCCTCATGGAGCGGCTTTTGGAGACCGTCTCCTATGAGGCTCCCGACAAGAGCGGAACCGCGGTCGCGATCGACGCCGCCTATGTCGACCTGCATCTCGCGGCGCTCGCCGGTAACGAGGATCTGGCCCGTTACATTCTGTGAGACCGGCATCGCCGCGTTGCCGCAGCGATGCCGGGCTTGGGTCGCAGGCACTTTACGAGGCGGCGGTCTCGTTCGGCGTCTGCGGCGCCTTCAGCAAAGGCACCTTTACGAGGTCGAGCAGCAGCACGTAGACGACCGTGAAGGCAAGCAATAGGCC
>JAKAXK010000185.1 GCA_021827145.1 Pseudomonadota bacterium | reverse complement strand
CTGGCAGCATTGTGCGATTTTTGCGGCCACACAAGGCGATGTTCGCCCTGGTCGCCAACGGGGGGCGGGGGGCGGCGCGCGACGTGGAAGGATTTTTGTCCCGCTACCGCTATCTGCTGGCGCCGCGCACGGCCTGGACGGTCGGTGCCCTGCGCGCGGACTTGCGGCGCGATCTTGCCATCCTCGAGTCGCCGGCGGGCCTCACATCCGGCGAGATCATGGGAGACCCGACCGGCGCGCTCATGGCCGCCGCGCGGCCCTGGATGAGGGCTGGGGGTCCGCGTTCGCGCCAGGGGGAATGGGAGTCGCGCGATGGCCGTTCGGCCTTGCTTCTCGTGGAGACGCATCGCTCGGGATTCTCGGTGACCCCGCAACGGCGCGCCCTGCACCTGATCCACGCGGCGTTTAGCCAGGCCGCGCGTGGCATGCCGCTGGCTCTGACGATCGCGGGGACCGGGGTCGTGACGGTGGCGGCCAATGACCGGGTCGCCGCGAGCGCCAGGGTCCTGACCGCGATCGACCTCATGCTGATCGCCGGGATCCTATTCTTTGTCTATCGTTCGGCGCCGCCCATGGCGGTGAGTCTCGTGCCGCTTACGAGTGGCGCCCTGGTGGCCACTGCCGTTACCGTGCTTGCGTTCCCCCGGCTTGCCATTACCACCTTGGGCTTTGGGACGATGCTGATCGGTGTGGCCATGGATTACCCCACCTATGTGCTGTTGCATATGGGGCCGGGGGAAGGGGCGGGGGCGGCCGCCAAACGCGTGGCCCGCGCCCTGGGGTTGGCCACGATCGCCATGGTGATCGGTTTCTCAACCATGATCGTCTCGCGGCTTGCTGGGCTCGTGCAGTTGGGCGTCTTCGCCTGTGCGGGTCTTGTCGCATCCGCACTCGCCGCGCGCTATGTCCTGCCCTTCATGATGCCTGCCTGGCGGCCTGCGACTGACCTCAGTGTCTGGGATCGGCGGGCATCGCGTGCCGTGGCGGGGCTGCGGCGCGTGCGCTGGGCAAGTGTGGTGGTGGCCCTCGGGGCGCTTGGGGTACTCGCCTACCGGGGCGCGGGCGTATGGGACGATCACCTATCGGCTTTGAGTCCGGCCCCGCATGCCCTGATGGCGCGCGCCGGCCGTATGGCGGCCGAGTTTGGCGTGCCTGGCCTGTCATCCCTTGTGCTTGTGAGCGCGGGGACCACCCAGCAGGCCCTGGCGCGCAGTGCCGCACTCATACCGATCCTGGAGAGGTTGCGTAAGCAGGGTGGGATCGCCAGTTACCAGCTGGCAGCGAGCTATCTGCCGACCCTCGCCGCCCAACGTCGTCGCCAACAGGCCTTGCCCGCCGCCGCGGTCTTGCAACGGCGATTGCGCGCGGCCGCCGCCCACATGCCGTTTCGCGCGCGCGCGTTCCGGCCGTTCTTGGCGGGGGTTCAGCAGGCGCGACACGAAGCCCTCTTGCGGCCCGCGGACTTGCCGGCGCCGGTGCGCGCGCGACTGAAAAGCCTACTCATGCGCGTCCATGGCCGCGTGGTGGCCTTCGTGCGCCTCTCGGGGGTGCATGACCCTCGTCGGGTGCACGCCCTGATCCGCGCAAGCGGCGTGACAGGCGCGCACTTCGTGGTGGTTAAGCGGGCCGTAGGCACCCTCATGGGGCGCTATCGCGTGGCGCTTTTGAAGCACTCGATCGCGGCGGCCTTGCTCATGGCGCTGGTCATCGCCCTCGGATTGCGGTCTGCGTGGGAGGCCCTGCGGCTGGTCTTGCCTATGGCGGCGGCGATGCTCACGACCTGCGCGATCCTGGTGTGGGCGGGCCCCGGGCTCACGCTCTTGAATCTGGTGGCTTTGTTGCTTATCGCGGGCCTGGGCATGGGCTACGCTTTGTTTCTCGGCGACCACGGTCTGATCGACGACCGGCGGCCGCTTGCGCCCTGGATTTGCGCGGCCACGACGATCACAGGCTTTGGCGTCATGGCGTTTGCCTCCGTGGCCATGCTGCGTCAGGTCGGGCTGACTGTGAGCGTGGGTGCGTTGCTGGCACTGATCTTTACCGCCGCCTGGTCTTCCGGGCGAGAGCGTGTGACGAAAGAGGGATGATGGGGATCGATATCGTCGTACACAGCTATACTTTGACGAGTGCCTTCGGTCGGGGTCTCGCGGCGACGCGCGTGGGTCTGACGAGCGGTCGCTCGGCGCTGTCCCCGTATGCGTTGGCCGATGGCTTCCCCTGTGCGCTCGGCCGTGTGTCAGGGCTCGAGGATGTGGTCTTACCGGAGACACTCGCGCGCTATGATTGCCGCAATAACCGTCTGGCGCTGCTTGCGCTCGAGGCCGACGGTTTCAAGGGCGCGGTCGCGGCGGTGATTCGCGACGTGGGTGCGGCGCGCGTAGGGGTGGTGATCGGCACGAGCACGTCGGGCATTGCCACGACCGAGGCCGCTTATCGGTCAGCGGCCTTTGCGCGCGACGGGGCGCTTGCCGCCGACTTTCCGTACCGGGAGACCCACAATGTCTTTTCCTGCGCGGACTTTGTGCGTCGCTCTCTCGGCGCCCAGGGTCCCGCGTTCGTGGTATCGACCGCCTGCTCATCGAGTGCCAAGGCCTTCGTGGCGGCGGCGCGTCTCGTGGCCTCGGGGACCTGTCGGGCGGTGATCGTAGGCGGCGTCGACAGCCTTTGTGACACCACGCTCTACGGCTTTCATTCCTTAGGGCTCTTGTCGTACGGCTGCCCCCGCCCCTTCAGTGCCGATCGCGACGGCATCGGCGTCGGCGAGGCGGCCGGTTTTGCCTTGGTGGGATCGCCCGCCCTTTTTGGGGCGCGGGGCGGCCTGCACTTCGTGGGGGCGGGCGAGAGCTCGGACGCTTACCATATGACGGCACCCCACCCCGAGGCGCTTGGGGCCCGGGAGGCGATAGGTGCTGCTTTGTGCGACGCCGGCTGGAGTCCTGGGGACGTCGATTACGTGCACCTGCATGGCACCGGAACCCCACACAATGACGCGGCCGAGGACCAGGGGCTCGCACGACTCGGGCTCGCCGGTACCCCATCCGGGTCCACCAAGGGTGCGATCGGCCATACCTTGGGGGCGGCGGGGATGTGTGGGGTCGCCTTCGTGGGCCAGGGCATGGCCATGGACTTCATGCCGGGCACCGCCAATACCGAGGCCCGCGATCCCACGTTTCATTCGGATCTGCTGTTAGCGGGCAGGCCCGGGGTCATTCGGCGCGCCCTGGTCAACACCTTCGGTTTTGGGGGGAGCAATTGCAGTCTGGCGCTCGAGTGGCGGCCATGACGGTCTCGATCGCCGGTTTTGGCGTTCTGGGGCCGGGTTTGCCGGACGCCGAGGTGTGTCGCGCGGTACTCCTCGCCGAAGAGAGATACCAAGGAGGGGCGGTGCGCGCCCCCTTGGTTGAGGGGCTCTCCGCCAATGAGGCGCGTCGCTGTCCGACGACGGCCCGCTATGTCCTGGACGTTGGCCACCAGGCCCTGCGGTCGGCGGGCTGGGACCCTGCGGGCGTCACAACGGTGTTGAGCTCGGGGAGCGGGGATCTCGAGATCCTCGACAAGAACTGCCGAGCCCTGGCCACAGCCCCGATCGCCTTGTCGCCAACACTGTTTCACAACTCGGTCCATAACGCCGCCGGCGGTTATTGGGGGATCGCGACCGGT
>JAKAXK010000184.1 GCA_021827145.1 Pseudomonadota bacterium | reverse complement strand
TCCGATCTTCATGTCGCCCCGTTGGTCGCCTCATGGACACCGCTTGACGTATGTATCGTTTGCGACGGGCTGGCCCGCGGTGTATATCCAGGACGTGGCGACCGGGCAGATCCGGCGGGTAGCGGCTTTCCATGGCCTAAATGGCGCTCCCGCGTTTTCCCCGGATGGCACGCATCTGGCGCTTTGTCTCTCGAAGAGCGGTTATCCCGAGATCTATGTAATGAACGTGGCGAGCAAACACTTGCGGCAGTTGACCTTTGGACCAAATATCAACACGGAGCCCTCTTGGTCTCCCGGTGGCGGTCACATCGTCTTTACGTCGAACCGCAGTGGGGGCCCCCAGATCTATGAGATGACTTCTGATGGGGGCGACAAAAAGCGCTTGACCTTTAGCGGTCGCTACAATGCTGATGCTTCATTTTCCCCGAATGGCAAATGGCTGACGCTGGTAAGTCGGCGCGCGGGCCAGTATCATGCATCAGTGTTTGAGCTGGCGGACTCAACCTTGGAGCTCTTGACCGCTACGAGCCTTGATGAATCTCCGACGTTCGCGCCAAACGGGCAGGAAGTTCTGTACAGCACGGTGGTGGCGGGCCACAGGGTTCTGGCAACGGTTTCACTAAACGGCCGAGGGCATCGTATACTGGGGTTGAGAGGGGGGGACGTTACTGATCCTGCTTGGTCGCCATTTCGTCACCCGTAATGACAATCAATGCTTGAAGGAAGGAGTGGTGCAATGAAAATGAATAAAGGCATGCTCGTGGCAGTCGGGCTCGCCGCTCTAGCGGGTTGCGCGGGCAATAAGGCGGTAAAACCGCATGCAGCGACGGCGTCGAGTGGTTCGAGTACTCAGGCAAGCGGTGCGGGACAGAGTGGCAGCATGCAGGGAACGGGGATGGCTAGCGCCAACAGCGGCCCGTCCTTGAGCAGTTTCTCGCATATGGTCCATTTCCGCACGAACAGCGCCGCGATCAGCAGCGCCAATCGCAAAATCGTCAAGAAGAACGCAAGCTACCTCGAAGCCCATCCTAACGTTCGTGTCCGGCTGGAAGGCAATACCGACGAGCGGGGTACGGCGCAGTACAACATGGCGCTTGGTTGGCGCCGCGCCGATGCCGTGAAGCATATGCTGGAGGTCCTGGGTGTATCGGGTAGCCAGCTTGCGACCATCTCGTTTGGCAAATCGCGGCCGTTGGCCATGGGCCATGATGCAACGGCATGGGCCAAGAATCGCCGCGTCTATTTCAACTACAAGTACTTCGCCAGCAAGTAAGGCTCATGGGCGCGTGGTCCAGAGTTTTTTGGGGGACAGCGCTGGCAATGGCGGGGATCGTGACGGTCCCCGCCATTGCCCATGACCGCGAGCCACCCATCATTTCCATTCCTACCGACGGGGCCAACCCGTCTTCGCGAGCAGGCCTCTTGAGTCTCATGGAAACGTTGCGCGCCATCCGCGACCAGCTCCGCAGCCTCGAGAACCAGGTCGAGATCGAGAATCATAGAATCAGTCGTCTGCGTAAGCAGCAACAGGCGTTTTTTGCGGATTTCGACCAGCAATTGCGTCATGCGCGCGGGGCCGGGGCCGCCGGGACGGCGCCGCAAAGCCCGCCGGACGCGGCTGGTAATGCCGCGGCTGGGTCCTCCGATTCGGGTGTGACCGTGATTCCTCCCGATACGTCAGAGCCTACGGTCGTGACGCCCTCAGCGCCAACTAGCTCCTCGGGGGGCGCGTCAGGGGCTGGCGCGGGCGCGGGATCGACACCAAGCGCCGGACACAAGGGCGCCCAAGAGATGTACGACAAGGCTTTCAATCTCCTGCGGGCCGGCCGTTACCGGCACGCGGTGACCGCCTTCCAGGCCTTCTTGCAGGCACATCCCCACGACAAGCGAGCGGCCCGGGCCCAGTACTGGGTGGCTGAAACCGACTATGTGGAGCGCGACTATCCGAGCGCCGAGCAGGCCTTCAAGGCGCTTGTGGGTCGGTATCCGAAGAGCAAGAGAGTCCCCAATGCCCTTTTGAAGATGGGCTATATCGCGAAATGGCAGGGGCATCCGAACAAGGCGCGGACCATCTGGAAGGGGCTGATCGCCCAGTATCCGGGGACCATGGCAGCGCAGGTCGCACGCAACTCGCTGACAAATCTCGGGGTTCCTGGGAAGGCGAAGTAAGGGTTGCCCCTGCGGTCGTCGCGTTGGCGGCCGCCTCGCGGTAAAATAGGCCATGCGGCACGAGCTTCGCATTACTGAAATATTCTATTCCCTGCAAGGCGAGGCGCGCACGGTGGGGTGGCCCACGGTGTTCGTGCGCCTCACGGGCTGCCCCTTGCGTTGTCGTTACTGTGATACCGCTTACGCTTTTCAGGGGGGCGAGCGTATGGCGTGCGCGACGATCCTCGATAAAGTGGGCGCCTACGTACCACGTTTCGTTACCGTCACGGGGGGCGAGCCCTTGGCGCAACCCGCTGTCTTGCCGCTTCTTGAAGGACTCTGCGATCGTGGCTACGAGGTCTCGCTCGAGACGAGCGGGGCCCTCTCAACGGAAGGGGTCGATCCGCGTGTGAGCGTGGTGCTGGACCTGAAGACGCCGGGGTCTGGTGAATCGCCCCGTAATCTCTACACGACCCTGGATCGACTGCGGCGCACGGATCAGGTGAAGTTCGTGATTACCAGCGTCGGGGACTATGAGTGGGCGCGGGAGGCGGTGGAAAAATACGACCTGACGACCCGGTGCGAGGTCCTGTTTTCGCCGGTCCACGAGGGTCTGGAGGCACGAGCCCTCGCCGATTGGATATTGCGCGATAGGCTTCCCGTACGCTTTCAGATCCAATTGCATAAGGTCCTGTGGGGGGATGCTCGTGGTCGGTGACAAGGCGGCCGTGGTTTTATTGTCCGGGGGGCTGGATTCGGCAACGACCCTAGCCATGGCGCGTAAGGCGGGATTTCGGTGTTACGCCCTGTCCTTCGACTATGGACAGCGGCACAAGAGCGAGCTCGAGGCGGCGGCCGTCGTGGCACGGGCGGGCGGCGCCCACGAGCACCGTGTGGTTGCGCTTGGTATGGGCTTTATTGGCGGCTCGGCCCTGACCGATCGCGCCTTGTCGGTTCCGCAAGCGCCTACGGTGGGTATTCCCATCACCTATGTGCCGGCACGAAATACGGTGTTTCTGGCCGTGGCCCTTGGGTGGGCCGAGGTGCTCGGCACGCAGGATCTCTTTATCGGCGTCAACGCGGTGGATTACTCCGGCTACCCGGATTGTCGGCCGGAATATTTGGCGGCTTTTGAGGGGCTCGCCAATCTTGCTACCAAAGCGGGCGTGGAGGGGGCGCGATTTCACGTCCATGCCCCCTTGTTGCACCTTACCAAGGCCGAAATCATCAAGGCTGGCATGGAACTCGGGGTCGATTACGGTTTGACGCTTTCCTGTTATGCCCCGAATGAGACGGGTCGCCCGTGCCGGGTATGCGACGCCTGTAGGCTGCGGGCGAAGGGGTTTGCCGAGGCTGGCGTCGCGGATCCGGCGCTTATTTGACAGAGGCCTCGGCAATCACAATAATGACCGGCTTTTGGGGCCGTTAGCTCAGTCGGTAGAGCATCTGACTTTTAATCAGGTGGTCGTTGGTTCGATCCCAACACGGCCCACCAATAAAATCAAGCACTTACAA
>JAKAXK010000183.1 GCA_021827145.1 Pseudomonadota bacterium | reverse complement strand
CGATCTTGGCGTACCGCACAGGTGGCCGCCGAGACCTGGCTCCAGCAAAACAAGCCCGACAAAGCATTGCAAGAGCTGCGAAGCTTCCATCAGCAACTCTGTCAGATTCGCGTGCTGGACCCCGCCTGCGGCAGCGGTAACTTCCTCTATGTTGCCTTGGAGCACATGAAGCGTCTTGAGGGCGAAGTGCTCAACCTGATCGGCGACCTCAACCGCGGTCAGGCAATTTTGGAGACCCAAGGCCTGACCGTCGATCCTCACCAGTTCCTCGGCTTAGAAATCAACCCGCGTGCGGCTGCCATCGCCGAGATGGTGCTCTGGATCGGTTATCTGCAGTGGGACTACCGTATCCATCAGTGCATCGACCTCCCCGAACCCATCCTCCGCGATTTTCACAACATCGCACACCAGGACGCCCTGCTGGCCTATGACGGGATGGACTACGTTCTGGACGAGGATGGCCGCACTATCACCCGCTGGGATGGGCACAGCTATAAAGACAGCCCCATCACCGGCGAACAGATTCCCGACGAAAGCGCCCGAATGCCGGTGGAGAGCTACCGGAACCCGCGCAAGGCCAGGTGGCCGCAAGCGGATTACATTATCGGCAACCCGCCCTTCATCGGCGCCGCCAATATGCGGCGGGCACTGGGGGACGGTTATGTCGATGCCCTGCGTGCCGTGTATAGGGGCGAAGTCCCGGAGTCCGCGGATTTCGTTATGTACTGGTGGCATATAGCGGCCGAAACAGTGCGCCATGGACCGGCCCACCGTTTTGGCTTTATCACCACCAACTCCATTCGCCAGACTTTCAACCGCCGGGTTCTGGAAGCGCAACTCAGCGCAGCGCAAAATCCGCTGCACCTGGCTTTTGCCATTCCGGATCATCCCTGGGTGGATGCCGCCGACGGGGCCTCCGTGCGTATCGCTATGACAGTGGGTCGCACCGAGGCAGGAGAAGGCGCACTGCTGAACGTCATTGCGGAACAGGAAACCAACGAAGATGCTCATGAGGTAACGCTCGCAGAACGTCTGGGGATTTTGCATGCGGACTTGACTGCGGGACCGAATATCGCAGCGGTCGGACCAATGACAGCCAACGCCAATATCAGCACACCCGGCGTAAAACTGCATGGTTCCGGCTTTATTGTGACGCCCGACGAAGCTGCTAATCTTGGACTGGGCCATGTTCCCGGTATAGAGCGCTACATTCGCAACTATCGCAATGGTCGCGACCTCACGGACAAGCCGCGCGGTGTCAAGGTAATCGATCTCTTCGGGCTGACCGCTGAAGATGTACGCCATCGTTACCCGGCAATTTATCAGTGGGTTTTGGAGCGTGTCAAACCAGAGCGTGATCAAAACAATCGTGCAGGTTACCGCGACAAGTGGTGGATTTTTGGAGAGGCCCGTAGCGAATGGCGAAGGATGTGCGCAACCTTGCCGCGCTACATCGCCACTGTCGAAACTGCCAAGCACCGCACTTTCCAATTTCTCGATGCTGATATTTTGCCAGACAATCGGCTGGTCAATATCGCAAGTGACGATGCCACAATCCTCGGCGTGCTTTCCAGCCGTATCCATGTGCAATGGGCGCTGGCAGCCGGTGGTACTCTTGAAGATCGCCCTGTTTATACAAAAACCCGCTGCTTTGAAACCTATCCCTTCCCCGACGTCACCTCCGAGCAGGCCGCCCACATTCGCGATCTCACCGAGCAACTGGACGCCCACCGCAAGCGTCAACAAGCCGAACACACCGAGCTTACACTCACCGGCATGTACAACGTGCTGGAAAAACTCCGCAGCGGCGCCACCCTCAGCCCCCAAGACCGCGCTATCCATCAGGCTGGGTTGGTCTCTATTCTCGCCGAGATCCACGATGCCCTCGACCATGCCGTTCTTGATGCCTACGGTTGGAGTGATCTTGCCGACGCTCTCGTCGGTCAGCCTGGCGGTACCACGCCCCTGCCAGACAAACATGTTGCACTGCGGGAGGCTGAAGAAGAGATCCTCACCCGCCTGGTCGCACTCAATACGCAACGCGCTGCCGAAGAAGCTCAAGGTCAGATTCGCTGGCTCCGCCCCGACTACCAGGCTCCCGATAGGGATGTTGCCAGTAGCACGGGCACCCTTGATCTCGGCGACAGCGAAACCTCCGGCGTTGTCGCCCAGAAACCGGCATGGCCATCGAACCTTGCCGAACAAATTGAAGTCGTCCGTCGTCAGCTTGCCGTCGGTCCCGCCAGCACCGACGCCCTCGCTGCCCGATTCAAACGCAAGCCCGTCAAGGCCCTCACACTGGTTCTCACAGCCCTCCATACCCTCGGCTTTATCACCCAGGAAGCCGAGCGCTGGCGACTGGTCAGCTAGGTGTAAGAGGAGACCCCCTCAGCGCTCGCAAACAAAACAGAGTGTCTCGATCAACGGAGATTTACGGCTCAGCCTAAGTGCGACAGATGCTAATGGACAACTCAGCTATCAAGGAGTGACTTAATGAAATACATTGCGGAAGCCTATGGTCTTTGGTTCGAAGGTAGCAGTAGTTGGTTGAGGCTCATGGTGCAGCCACCTGTCCTCTTGCCTATACGCTTTGTACAAAATGCAGTCAATATGGACATGCTTTTCTTGGAAGACTACTTCAATTCGGCAACAAGGACACGTCGGGGCCAGTTGTACCAGAAGGATGGTATGCGTTCCTGGGCCGCGAGCACTGTCAGTCTTTTTCCATATAACAATGGACTGCACACCACAAACGTATTCCATGCAAACAAGTCCTACAAGACGGCGGAATGTTCAGTGAATCATGGTTGGACAGTTATTCTTGGTAACAATAACGCGGAATCCCACTGGACTGTAGTGTTCTCGGAGAAGGTGGGGCTAGATGCCTACTACCTTACGCTGAAATCAAAAACCTACTTCGGCGTACTGCCGGAAATCAACTCGGGCGTTATCCCAGAGGACAACCGGCAGGACATCCTTCTGGCCCTTGATGCTGTCGTCGATGCCGCCCCCATTCAGGCCCCACAGCCGGTCATAGACGCGTGCCGTAACGCCGCCTGCCACATGATTTCCGCGAAGTTTCCGGAATCAAATCCGACCGGCAAGAAGGACTTAGGCCCAATTGTGAGATGGCTTAACGACCATGGCTGCCGAACCTTGGGAGATATCGCCGACGTCATCAACCAGTTGCATAGTCGTGCCAAGGCCAATGCTGCGGCACAGCACGGAACACGGCCAGTGTCTCAGAGGGATACCGAGTTGGCCGTAAGCGCCGTCGCATTCATGCTCCAAGACTTCGGCTGGGCGGAGACAACAATATGAGGAAGAAGGGGTAAATGGCTAAGAGTTCCGAAACTTTACAACCGTCGCCGACTCGCTGGGAAATGCCGCATTCACCGCCTCTGCAGCCTTCTTCTGGTGATGCAGGAGTACGTCGTTCCAGTCCGCATTGGGCTTACCGGGCACCTTCGGCGGATAGCGGATCTCCACCTGCATATGTGGACGCTCGATAGCCAGACGGTCGCGCAGGCATTCGGCACCGTGCCGGCCTGCTGGATCGGGGTCCGCAAAAATATAGAGATTCCGGACACCCACTGGCGGGGCGTAATGAATGAGCTTGCCGGAGTCGATGGCGCTATGGACGGGCACATCATTGAGCATGGCCGCCGCAACAGCACTTT
>JAKAXK010000049.1 GCA_021827145.1 Pseudomonadota bacterium | reverse complement strand
TCCGATCTTCGAGGGCCATGAAGGCTGCGGAAGCGGACGCTAGGGCGAGCGATGTCCAGGCAAGGTCCGCAAGTGTGTAGGGATAGAGCATGGGTGTTTTGGCCTCACGCCCCATTCTACGTGGCAGATCTAAGGAGCCGAGTCGGACCATGGTCCACCGGGCGCCCGGGTTGCGCGCCCAAGCCCTTGCTCCTTCTCCCGAAGGGGATCGCGGATACGCCCTTTCCGTGACCCTTAGTCTGTGATGACCGCGCCACCTTGGCGCTCCAGGGGCGGCTGCCTCATGCGCGTACCGGACTGTGCCAATGCAGTGTAGCGGGGAGCGGCGCTTATGTTCCAACCAACGCCAATCCCTCCGCCTCCCACAGCACGCAGCCGCCGGCTAGGCTCGCGACTTCGGCAAAGCCCATCTGTTGCAAGGTATCGGCGGCCAGCGCGCTGCGGGTCCCTGACTCGCAATAGAGCACCACGCGCCGTTCTTGGGCTGAGCACAAGGGCTCCATCCTATGCGGGCTCTTCGGGTCCGCCGCCTGCTCGAGGGTGCCGCGCGGAATCAAGATCGCGCCTGGGATATGGGCGCCCTCGAACTCGGCGGGTTCGCGGATATCGACTATGAGTACGGATTCATTGTCCTCGAGAAGGCGGTCGAGCTCGTCGGGCGCGATCTCCTGGATACGACTGCGGGCCTGCGCAACGAAATCGCCGAGACTCATGGGCATGATGGTTTCCTCCACGGTGCGTTTATTCTGCTAAAGGGCGGTGCGCGCAAGCAAGGCCTCGAAGGCCTGCTCGTCGGTCACCGGCGCCTCGCACTGCAAGCCCTGGCAGGCATAGGCCACTATGGGGCCCGCCGGGGCGCGCGCGGCGAGTCCCTCTGGCAGGTCGCGCGCATCCGCGGGGATGGCGAAGAGCGAGCGGCGCGGTGCGAAGCCCGTGCGGGCTCGTTCCTGCCATTGGGCCAGAGGGTCTGCCGCCCCGCGCAGGACGATGAGGGCCGGCGGGTCGGTCGCGTCCTCCCAGGCCTCGATGAGGGCGGTGTGCATCGAGGGGGTGTAGGCAAGTGCCCCTTGGCCTGCCGCGACGGCGCGCTGCGCGGCTGTCTCCAGCGCGGGGTCGGCAAGCAGATGGGCGAGGCGCAGGAGTGCCGAGGCGGCCACTGCGTTACCCGAAGGTAGGGCGTCATCGGCAAAGGTCTTGGGCCGGTAGAGAGGGGTGTCATGGTCGCTGGCCGTGAAGTAGAATCCGCCCGCTTCGGTGTCGGCGAAGTCCGCGATCATGCGTGCGGCCAAGGCGCGCGCGAACGCGAGATCGGTGTCTCGCCAGCGCGCCATCAGGAGTTCGAGCACGCCGTCGAGCAGGAAGGCGTAGTCGTCCAGGTAGCCATAGGGGCTTGTGCGGCCGTCTTTGGTGACGGCGGCCAGATGCGTCCCATCCCAGAGATCCCGGCGCATCCGGTCGCAGGCCCGCTGTGCGGAATCCACGAAGCGCGCGATGCCCAACAGCCGCCCGGCACGTGCGAAGGCCTTGATCATGAGCCCGTTCCACGCCGTCAAGATCTTATCGTCGCGAGAGGGTTTCGGGCGGCTGGCGCGGACCGCCGTAAGCTGAGCGCGGGCCCGCGCCAGACGTTGGGCGGCTAAGTCCTGCGACAGACCGAGATGCGCGGCGACCGCCTCGAGGGGGCGCGCGATCAGGAGGTGGTGGGCGTGTCCTTCGAAGTTCGGGGGCAGATCCAGTCCGAAGTACGAGATCGCCACCGCGGCCGTATCCGCATCGAGTCGCGCCTCGACCTCCGATCGCTGCCAGAGATAAAAGGTCCCTTCCTCACCTTCGCTGTCGGCATCCAGGGTGGCGTAATACCCGCCCTCGGGGGCCTGCATGGCTCCCAGTACCCAGTCGCCTGCTTCGATCGCGACGTCCCGGAAGCGGCCCTCGCCGGTGGCCAAGAAGGCCTCGGCATACAGTGGGATCAGTTGGGCATTGTCATAGAGCATCTTTTCGAAGTGCGGGATGTGCCACTGCGCGTCGACGCTGTACCGGAAGAAGCCCCCTTCGAGGTGATCATAGAGTCCGCGGTCCGCCATGGCGCGTAAGGTCGCGCGCGCCATGGCGAGCGCGTCGAGGTCGGGCTGATCCGGGGAGGCGAGCAGAAGTCGGCGTACACCGCCTGGGTGGGGGAACTTCGGGGCGCCCCCGAACCCGCCATTGGCCCCATCAAACTGCCCTTTGAGTTCGGTGAGCGCACGCAAGGCCGCGGGTGTGTCCGATGTCCGCGCCTCACCATGGGGGTTCGTGCGTCCCTCGGCCCTCAGGGCCTCGCGCAAGCGCGGCGCCTGCGCGCTGAGTTCCGCGCGATGTTCCCGGAAGTAGTGTTCCACTTGCACGAGCAGGTCGGGAAACGCCGGCAGCCCGAAGCGGGGCTCCTTCGGAAAGTAGGTCCCACCAAAAAACGGGGTCAGATCGTCGGGCGCCAGGAACATAGTGAGCGGCCAGCCGCCGCCGCGGCGCGCAAGCAAATTGTGGGCGGCCTGATAGACGCGGTCCAGGTCCGGGCGCTCTTCGCGATCGACCTTGATGCATACGAACAGGCGGTTCATGACCGAGGCGACATGGCCGTCCTCGAAGGACTCGTGGGCCATGACATGACACCAGTGGCATGCCGAGTAGCCCACGGACAGCAGGATCGGCTTGTCGGCCAGGCGCGCCTCGCGCAGGGCGTGGTCGTCCCAGGGCTGCCAGGCTACCGGGTTGTCGGCATGCTGTTTGAGGTAGGGGCTCGTCTCGCTTGCGAGTCGATTGGTGAGACCGGTCGTGTCCATGGCGCCTTCCAAAACCACGATTGTACGCCGCTGGCCGTGCCGCGCACCTTTCCTTGGGTATAATGGCGGCATGTCTCTCCCTATTATTCGTTTGCGACCGCGTGAGGATCGGCGGCTGCGTGCCGGCCACCTCTGGGTGTTTAGCAATGAGATCGATTGTGATGCCACGGCGCTCACCGCTTTTACGCCCGGCGATCTCGTGCGCGTCGAGAGCGCCCGCGGGCGTCCATTGGGGGTGGGTTACGTGAACCCGAAGTCCCTCATAAGCGTGCGGCTCATGAGCGCTGATCCACGCGCGGTCATCGATCGGGATCTGATCGTGGCGCGCGTGCAAGACGCGCTCGCCTGGCGCGAACGCGCCTTTGGCCAACCCTTCTATCGACTCATCTTCGGCGAGGCCGATGGCCTCCCGGGTCTGGTCGTCGATCGCTATGGTGACGCGCTGGTCGCGCAGTTTACGACCGCTGGCATGGAGTGTCTGAAGCCGTTCGTGATCGAGGCCTTGGAGCAGGTCGTGCGCCCCGCCAGCATCCTCATACGCAACGATACGGCGAGCCGTGCCCTCGAGGGCCTCCCCAATTATGTCGAGGCGGCGCTAGGCGAGCCACCCGCCGAGACCGTGGTGGTCGAGGGCCTCTGCCGATTCCGAGTGGCGCTGGGCACGGGCCAGAAGACCGGGTGGTTCTATGATCAGCGACCGAATCGTGCCCGGCTCCTGCCCTACGTCACGCACGCCCGCGTCCTCGATCTCTTCACCTATGTGGGTGGCTTCGGGATCCAGGCCGCCGCCCATGGGGCCGATCATGTGACTCTGGTGGATGCTTCCGAGCGCGCGCTGTCCTATGCGCGCGGCAATGCCGTCGATAATGGGGTGGCGGGACACGTTCACACCATTCAAGGAGATGTCTTTGATGTCTTGCGGGAACTCCGCGGGGCCGGCGAACGCTTTGATGTGGTCATCGTGGATCCGCCAGCCCTCATCAAGCGACGCAAGGACTACGAAGCGGGATTGGCCGCTTACCAACGGCTGAACGAGGCGGCGCTTGCGGTCTTGGGTGAAGACGGGGTTCTGCTTTCGGCATCGTGTTCGCATCATCTCGAGCGTCATGCTTTGGCGCGGGCCGTGGCGCAGGCGGCCGCGCGCCTCAAGCGCGGGCTGCAGTTCGTGGACGAGGGCGGCCAGGGCCCCGACCATCCCATCCATCCGGCGATCCCGGAGACCGCCTACCTGAAGGCCTTCGTTGCGCGTTCCTTATCGGTTCTCTAGCGCCAGTCGTCGTCTTGGGCCGCGCGCGTTTCCACGAAATTCTCCAAGCTGAACCGTCCCTTAAGCCGGATACGTGTCATGGACCGCCTCCCTACAATGACGCGACGATGAAACCGGGCAGGGATCTTTCTTGTCCAACCGTGGGACACAAAAACGGAGGACAGCAATGATCAGAAAAGGAATGTTATTGAAGACAGGGATGACGGCGGCGCTGACGCTTGCGCCGGTGATCGTGTTGGCCCATGACAGAAACTTCTCGCAAGCCGGGCTTTATATCGGTGCCGGTGGCGGGGCGGCCCGCAATCGCGGACTCAACAATAGCAGCTTCCCGAAACCCTTCACCCGCTTCCGCGGTACCCAGGGGGCGTGGAAGGCCTTCGTGGGGCTGGCCTTCAACCGCTTCTTCGCCATTCAGGCGGATTACCTAAATTTCGGCACCGACACGATTTCGACGCCCGTAGGGTCGGAGAAGGTGCGCAATCGCGGTTATGACTTAAACGCCCTGCTCGCATTCCCGTTTACGCCGCGTTTCTCAGTCTTCATCGAAGGGGGTGCCTCGCGCTTCCGGACCCGCACCATCACGCCGGTTTCCACCACGGTCACCCGCGATCACACGCACCCCGACTATGGGGCCGGCATCCAGTATTACGTGACCCGCCACGTGGCCTTCCGGGGAGAATGGCAGGAATTCCGCATCCCCAACAACAACACGCAACTCTATAGCGGCAATCTCATGCTGCGGTTCTAGACCGCGCTTAAGCCTCGCGGTCGACGCCGGATGATGTCGGCCGCGGGGACTTTAGGACGCGACCCATACGGTCTTGATATTCAGGAATTCCCGTACGCCATAGAGGGCGAGTTCGCGTCCGTACCCCGAGGCCTTCACGCCCCCGAAGGGGACCCTGGGGTCGCTTTTGACCATGGCATTCACGAAACTCGACCCCGACTCCAGCCGGCGCGCGAGCGCCGCCCCGCGGACGGTATCTTGCGTCCAGAGGCTCGCCCCGAGGCCGTAGCGGTTGTCGTTGGCCTGTGCCAGCGCGTGTTCCGTGTCGCGCGCGCGCAAGACGATGGCCACGGGCCCGAAGAGTTCCTCGCCGTAGGCCCGCATCCCCGGGCGCACGTGGTCGAGGAGGGACGGCGGATAGTAGTTGCCGGCGCCCGCGGGGATCTGGCAGCCGAATCGCGCCACGGCCCCCTGATCGAGCGCGTCCATCACTTGTTCATGGAGGGCGGCACGCAGGTCACGACGGGCCAGCGGACCCATGCGCACGGTCTCGTCGCCGGGGTCGCCCACCTTCAATGCCCGCGCACGCGCCTCGAATCGCTCCAGAAAGGGCTCGGCGATCGCCTCTACAAGGATGAGACGCTTGGCGGCGATGCAGCTTTGCCCGGCATTCTGATAGCGGGATCGGACCGCCGCCTCGGCAGCCCCTTCGAGATCGGCGTCGGGCAGCACGATGAAGGCGTCCGAACCGCCGAGTTCGAGCACGGTCTTCTTCAGGGCCCGTCCGGCGACGGCCGCCACCGCGCGTCCGGCGGCCTCGCTGCCCGTGAGGGTCACGGCGTGCACGCGGGGGTCCTCTATCAAGGCGGCCACCGCCGATGCGCGAATCATCAGAGATTGGAAAAGCCCCTCGGGGGCGCCGGCCCGCGCGAAGATCTCGGCGATCGCCAAGGCGCATTGCGGGACGTTGGCGGCATGCTTCAGAAGCGCGGCGTTGCCGGCCGTAAGCGCGGCGGTCGCGAAGCGGAACACCTGCCAGAACGGGAAGTTCCACGGCATGATGGCGAGCACGACGCCCAGCGGCAGGAAGGCGACGGATACCTGCGCGTCCGGGATATCGACCTTCTCGTCGCGCAGGAGGCGCGCGCCGTTTTCCGCGTAATAATCACAGGCCCATGCGCATTTCTCGACCTCGCCACGGGCTTCCATGATGGGTTTCCCGACCTCGAGGGTGATGATCCGCGCGTAGCGCTCCAGGTCGGCGCGCAGCACCGCGGCGGCCGCCTGCAGGAGGGCGGCGCGCTTGTCGATACCCTGTCTTTGCCACTGAGACGCAGCGCGCGTGGCGCGCGTCAGCGCCGCCTCTATCTCCTCTGGGCTTGTTTCCGGGAAACTTGCGATCCTTTCGTCGGTTGCCGGATTGATACTGTCGAATGACATGATGCGATCCTTTGCACGGTTCGTGGGCTCAAGTATAGTAATTTCTTCTCGTCACCTTAAGTCAGGCCCGTGCGCGTCGCTCGAATCTTCGTTCTCGCCCTGGCGTTTTCCAGTATGGCCCACGCCAGCGCCGTTTCTCTCAGGCTCGATCGGGCCCGTTACCAGCATGCGCTCACGGCGCTGAACGAGGAGCGTTATGATCGCTTCCGGCAGCTCTATCGCGAGATGGACGGGTATATCGCCCGCCCTTATCTCCGCTACCACTATCTCATGGATCGCATGCGTCACGATCGGCCCCAGGCGGTCGCCGCCTTTCTTGCGCGGTACGGCCACCTGCCGGTCGCGGTGAAACTGCGGCGCGCCTGGCTCAAGTTCCTCGCTCACCGTCACGAAGACAAGCGTTTTCTCGCCTTCTATAACCCCGTCTTCGACTCCGACGTCAGCCTGCATTGCGATGACCTCGCCGCCCGCGCGCGCAGCGGGCAGAACGTGGCGGCGGCGGTACAGGCGGTATGGCTCACCGGACAGTCACTGCCGCGCAGTTGCCAAGGCCTGACCGCGGGCTGGCTGCGTGCAGGCGGCGCCGACCAGGCGCATCTGTGGGCGCGCGCCAAGCGCGCCATGCACGCCGGCAATGCGAAGCTCTTGAAGCGCCTGCAACCAGTGCTGTCCCCGGCCCATGCCTTATGGGTGGCGCGGTGGCTCGCGCTTTCGGCGCATCCCGCCCAAACCTTGGCGCACCTCAATTACCCGCTCACGCGTAAGCGCGCCCGCCACATCGTGCGCCAAGCGGTGGTTTCGCTCGGCTATCGCAGTCCCACGCTCGCCATGACCCTCTGGCAGCGGTTGCAGGCCAAGCAGCCGATGTTGGGTGAAGACAATAACTACGTGCTGCGGGGGCTGGGACTGATCGGCGCGGCCGATCATCTGCCCGTGGCCTTGTCCTGGCTGTCGGCGGCGGTGCCTAAGGGGCGGGGCAACGGCCAGCTCGCGCGTTGGCGCGTGCGTGCGGCGCTGCGCGAGCAGGCGTGGGGCGATGTGCTGATGTTCATCGATGCCATGCCGCGCGCAGTGCAAAAGGCGCACGAATGGCGGTACTGGCGGGCGCGGGCGTTGGCATCGATGGGTCATAAGCGTCAGGCGCACGCCATCTTCGTGAAGCTTGCCGGGCATTTCGGATACTATGGGTTCCTGGCGGCCGGCCGCCTCGGTCTGCCTTATCATATTCCCAACACCCCCCTGACCGTGCCCGAAGGTGTGATCCGATCTGTCGAGCGCCTCCCGGACATCCGCTTGGCCCACGAGCTCTTCCGGTTGCATCAACACCGCGAGGCGCGCGCCCTGTGGTTTCAGGGCCTACAGGGCCTGTCCGAGAACCAGATCGACGCGGCGGGCCTGCTCGCCTCGCGTTGGGGTTGGCGTGACTGCGCGATCCTCACGGTGGCCGGTACCGGGGCCAAGCATGCGCTCGCGATCCGCTTTCCCTTGATGTATCGATCCCTCATAGAGGCCGATGCCGGGCGCAATAAGATCGACCCGGCCTGGGTCTACGGCATCATTCGTCAGGAGAGCGCCTTCATTTTTGATGCGCGGTCCGACGTAGGGGCGCTCGGACTCATGCAACTCATGCCCGAAACCGGATTCATCGCCGCCCGCGAGATCCACCTGTCGATTACGGGCGATCGCGACCTGATCGATGTGACCAACAATGTGGATGTCGGGACCCATTATCTGGCGGACGTCCTCCTGCGGGCGCGTGGCGCGGAACCGGTGGCGACCGCGGCTTATAACGCCGGACCCACGGCAGCGATCTCGTGGTTGCCGGTGAGACGCGCGCTTCCGGCGGATATCTGGATCGAGACCATCCCGTACCGCCAGACGCGCGGCTACGTCAAAAACGTGCTGACCTTTACCGCCATATACGATTACCTTCTGAAGGGTCGCCAGGATGCCCTCAAGCATCGCATGGCACCCATCACCCCGGCGGTGGAGGTGGCCGTGAATGGGGGTTAGGCCCGACGCGCGCGTGGCCGTGCTCGGCGGCTGCGGTTTTGTCGGGCGCGCGCTGGTCCGGGAGCTCCATGGCCGCGGCTATAGGCTGCGACTCGTCACCCGTAGGCCGGATCGCCATCGCGACCTGTTGGTCTTGCCGCGCCTGGAGTTGTGGGAGGGGGATGTCCATGACGAGGGCTTCCTGCGCGAGGTGGCGTCGGGGACGCAGGCCTTCGTCAATCTCGTGGGTATCCTCAAGGAAGACGCGCCTGGGGATTTCGTGCGGGTGCATGAGGAGTTGCCGGCACGCATGGCGCGCGCTGGGCGCGGACTGCGCCTGCTGCAGGTGAGTGCGGCAGGCGCCGATGTCCGCTCCGAGAGCGCCTACCTGCGCAGCAAGGCGCGCGGCGAGGCGTGTCTACGGGCGCTCGCGCCCACCGCCATCGTGGTGCGACCAAGCGTCATCTACGGCCCCGGTGATCATTTCGTCAGCCGTTTCCGCAAGCTGCTGCCCTGGGCGCCCTGGGGCCTGCCCGTGCCGCTTGCCGAAAGCCTGATCGCGCCCGTGCATGTGGACGATGTCGCCTACGGGATCGCCATGGCGTTGGCGCGCACCGCCGCCGCCGGAGAGAACTATGGATTTTGTGGGCCGCAGGCCCTGCCTCTCGGAGATGTCGTGGCGGCCATCGCCACCTTGTGCGGTTGCGCCCGCCCGCGGGGCCTGTCGGCGCGCATGAGCCTCCTCCTGGCGCGGCTCCTCGAGCATGTGCCGGGCACACCATTTTCGGTGGACCAGTGGCACACGCTGAAGGCCGGTTCGGTGTGCACGGCGGGCGCACCGGATCTGTCCGATCTGGGGGTTGCCCCCCGACCCTTACAAGAGGCCTTAGAGGCACTCGTTCGCGGCTGGGCCTGACGTGCGGTCGCACCCTTTGGACGGAAGGACCAAGGCGACATGTCGATCGCCCCTATCGTCTGCTAACGTCTAATCAGAGGACAGAAGGACGGTCTGGGCCTACGAGAGGGCGTTGGAGTCATGAATCTTTACATCGGAAATTTGTCGCGAGCGGTCACGGAGGCCGATCTCGAGATCATCTTTGAGGGCCTGGGACATATCGTGTTCACGCATCTCGTGCCGCGCGCGGATGACCAAGATGCGCGCGGATATGCCTTCGTCGCCGTGGTCGACGAGCGCCAGGCCGCGCTTGCCATCAGCGCCATGAATGGAAAATACCTCAAGGGACTTCGTCTAATCGTGCGGCCGGTGCTCGACCGGGCGCGACAGGCGCGGGCCCTGCGTGCCCATAATCCGCGTCCGGGGTCCCTGGAGGGCGTGACGAATCTTCGTCTGTTGAAAGGGGGGCAGACGCTCGACTAGACCCCGCCGGCTATCGAGTTCCCGATCCCGTAGCGACGCGGGGAGGCGCGCGTACCAGCGTACGGCCCGGAAGAACATCGGCAAGTCGCCGTTTTCCAAGGCTAGCAAGCGCCGGAACGCGGGTACGAGGCCTTCGTAACTGATATACGCCCCGAGTACGGCATTATTGAGGGGTCCCCGAAAGAACGCTCCATAGCCGTGATCACCATGCCAGTCTCGCGCCAGTCCAAGGAAACCGCGCCGCAGGGCCTGGAAAGCGGCCTGTTTTGCCCGGGCGCGCTCGCTCAGGCTCAAGACAGGATCCGCGTAGAGCCGCGCGAGCCGCGCCCGACAGGCGCGCACGAGCGCGAGCACTTCTTTGTGACGGACGCGACGTCGTTGGTAGGCTAGGCGTTCGCTTGCAGTCCCCTCATCCCTCAGAAAGCGCCCGACCCCCACGGCGGCGACGGTGTCAGCGAACGATTCGTCGAAGGTAGTGGCGTTGGGCACGTAGAGGAGGTCGTGCGCCAGTTCGTGGAAAATGATGTGCGCGACTGTCGTCCGTCGATAGCCGATGAAGGTGCTCAAGACCGGATCGCGCAGATAGCCGAGCGTGGCGAAGGCCGGCACACCCCCCACGAACACGTCGTAACCCTGACGCGCCAGACGCCGCGCATAGCGCATGGCAGCCTGCTGCGAGAAATAGCCGCGATAGGTGACGCAACCTGCGAACGGGACGCACCAGCGTTTCAGGGTCAGGCGGAAGGAGCGGGCGGCAAAGACGTTCCAGACGGCGTAGGGGCGATGCAGGTCGGCGTAGGCGCGGTAGTCGCCGTGGAGTGCGAGTCCCAGTCGCTGGCGCGCGAATCGTCGCACCGCCAGGACGTAGCGCAGGCGGTCTTTGAGTGCCGGTGCCGCGGCGGGATCTGCCAGGACGCGGGTGATCGGGTGTTCGGCGCGCATGATCGCAGCCTCGCCGCCGATGGCCTGGGCGTAGTAGGGGAGCGTGCAACCGGATAAGACGCAGGTTGCGAGCAGAACGGCTGGGAAGCCGATACAATGCGGCACTAGGCCGATTTTATCGCGGGGCACATGAAAACCTATCTGGTAGGCGGCGCGGTCCGCGATGAGCTCCTCGGAAGACCGGTCATCGATCGGGATTATGTCGTGGTCGGCAGTAGCCCGCAAGAGATGGAGGCCTTGGGGTTTCGACGCGTCGGTGCGGACTTTCCAGTGTTTCTGCACCCCGAGACGCACTGCGAGTATGCGCTGGCCCGCACCGAGCGCAAGACCGCCCCCGGCTACCGCGGGTTCGTGGTGCATGCCGATCCCGATGTGACGCTGGATGAAGATCTGCGGCGGCGGGATCTCACCATCAATGCCATGGCCCGCGGTGAGGATGGCGCGCTTGTTGATCCCTATGACGGGCTCGCCGATCTGCGCCGCGGGATTTTGCGGCATGTGAGCCCGGCGTTCGCCGAGGATCCGGTGCGGATACTACGGGTCGCGCGGTTCGCCGCTCGCTTCGGATTTACCGTGGCGCCCGAGACCATGGCACTCATGCGCTCCATGGTCGGCGCCGGCGAGGTGGTGGCGCTGGTGCCGGAGCGCGTCTTTACCGAACTCGACCGGGCGCTCGCCGAGCCCTATCCGTGGCTGTTCGTGGAAGTCTTGCGCGCCTGTGGGGCTTTGGCGGTACAATTCCCGGAGATCGATCGGCTGTTCGGTGTCCCCCAATCCCTCGAATATCATCCGGAAGGGGATACTGGCGCCCATGTCTTGCTTGCGTTGCGTCAGGCGGTGACGCTCGGACTCTCGGCCCGCGCGCGCTTTGCTGTGCTCCTGCACGACCTCGGAAAGGGGCTCACGCCGCGCGAGGAATGGCCCGCGCATAGAGGCCACGAGGCGCGCGGCGCCTCACTCGTGGACGCGCTGTGCGCGCGTTTGAAGGCCCCCGTGGAGTACCGAACGCTGGCACGCGCGGTGGCCGCGCATCATCTCCTGGCTCATAGCGCCTTGCGGCTTAAGCCTGCGACCGTTCTGCGCCTCATCGAGGCGGTCGATGGCTTTCGCCGGCCCGAGCGCTTCGAGGAATTTCTCGGGGCGTGCGAGGCCGACGCCCGTGGGCGCGCCGGGCTCGAGGAAGCGGACTACCCCCAGGCGCGCTGGCTGCGGACGGCCCGGGACGCCACCGCGCGCGTATCCGGGCGCGAGTGGGCCGCGCAGGGCTTGGCCGGGGAGCAGATCCAGGAGCGTGTCCGCGCTGCACGCACGCGCTTGATCGCGGCGTTGAAGGCGGTCCGCTGAGGCCGAATCCCGCGTGGCCCATGGACATGGAGTCTCGCGATTCCTCGATCATTCCGCGCCCGCCCGTGGCATTTCGGGTCCCTGGATGTATCATGATGTTCTTATAGACGAGGGATAGGCATGCGCGGCTTGATAGAACGATTGCGAGGGGTGGAACGCGATATCGTGCAGGCCCCCGAGGCCGGAAGTGGCCCCTATTATGAGCCCCAAGGCACCGAGATTGCGGTGTTCGAGGCGGCATGGCGCAGGCGGCTGCCGGTGATGCTGAAGGGCCCCACCGGTTGCGGGAAGACCCGCTTTCTGGAGCATATGGCCCACCGTCTCGGACGACCGCTGGTGTCGGTGGCGTGCCACGAGGACCTAACGAGCGCCGATCTGGTCGGCCGTTTCCTGCTTGAAGGCGAATCGACCGTTTGGCAGGATGGGCCGCTCACCCGCGCGGTGAAGGCCGGTGCCCTCTGTTATCTCGACGAGATCGTCGAGGCGCGCACCGACTCCACGGTGATCATTCATCCGCTGACCGACCATAGGCGGCGCCTGCCGCTCGAGAAACGCGGCGTCGAGATCGAGGCCCACGAGGACTTTCTGCTTGTCATCTCCTACAACCCGGGCTATCAGACGGTCTTGAAGGATTTGAAGCCGTCGACCAAGCAGCGTTTCGTGGCCATCGACTTTCGTTATCCGAATGCCGAGACCGAGACGCGCATCGTGCAAAACGAGGTGGGGGGGCTGGATGTCGATATTGCCGCGCGGCTGGTGGCGATCGCGCACCAGGCCCGCGCCCTCAAGGATCACGGTCTGGACGAGGCGAGCTCGACACGCTCGCTGGTCTATGCGGGATCGCTCATCGCCGCAGGTCTGCCCCCTTTGGATGCGGGTGAGGCGGCGCTCGTAAGCCCCCTGACCGACGATATCGAGCTGGCCATGGCCTTGCGCGAGATCGTGAAGGCGCACCTATCCACGGCATGACCGAGGATGCCGAGACGCGCCTTGCGCTCGTCCAGGACGAGTTGAAGGCGTTGAGCTTCGTGGCGCACCGCGACCTCTGTGCGGCGCTGCCGGCCGTGACACCTCACGGCGCCGAGACAGTTGCCCTCTGGGCCGAGACCGGCCGGGATTTGTTCTTCTATGACCGCGAGGCCGGCAAGGCCTTCCTGCGGGCAAGCCCGGGGCTCGCTCGGGAGTTGGGTGTGACCGATGTCTGGATCGACCAGGCGCGGGATTTTCTGACGATTCGAGGCGCCTGGAAGGCCTTGATCGCCTACCTCGAGGGTCTGCCGGGGGCGGTGCGTGAACTTGGTATCGAGGAGGCTCGTCGTTGGGGAGCCATCGGCATCGCGTGGGGGCGTGGGTCCCCGGAAAACGCCGAGGTGTTTTTTCAAGTACCCATCGCGACCCTCACCGCCGGTCGTGGTTTAGCGGGCCTCGCCGAGATTGTGGAGCCGCTCACCGCCGCCCGCGACCGCGGTCTGGCCCCCGCGCTCGCGTTCAATGGCGCGATCAAGGTGCGTGCGCTCTTGGGGCCCGGTGCGCTCGACGGCTGGCTCAAGCGCGGCGCCGACATTCTGAAATCCGGCCGTCTGCGCGGCGAGGCCTATTTCCGCTTGCAGGGTCCCGACAGCGACGAGGCCCTGATGGCGATCCTCCCGGGGTTTCGCAGCGCCGAACATGAGCGTTTTCTCGTCCTCGTCGCGCACGCCACCTTTTCGTTGACGCCGCCGCTCGCGCCCCGCGGCTTGGATCCAGGCGGCCCCGGCTTTGTCGAGACCGATGGCCGTACCCTGTTCGTGCCGCCCGCATTTCCGACGCGCGAGCACGCGCTCGCGGCCCTTCTGCATCATGTCGGGCATTTGCGTTTCGGCACCTATGATGCCGAGGCTTTGGGGCGACTCTTCTCGCAGGCGGGGATGACGCACCCACCGCTCGATGCCGATCAACGCGTGACATGGCGTCCGCTTTTCGCCGCCTTCGGCGAGGACCTGCCGCGTTTCCAGGTCCTGTTCGATCTGTGCGAGGATTTTCGCGTGGATGCGCGGGTGCAGGCGCTGATGCCGAATCATGTCGAGCGCCTCCTGGCACTTGCCACGACGCGTCCGGACGGGCCGGCGGCCGCCTACTTCGATCTCGGCCGGGAGGGTCTCTCCGTGTTGGCGGGGCGTGCCGCAGTCATGGCCCCGTGGGCGGCCTTGCTCGCGCCCGACGCCGATCTCGTCACCTCCTTCGTGGTGGCGCAATCACTGTATCGGGAGGATCGCTTCCCGGCCCTCGGTCTCGCCGATCGTGACGCCGCCTATCTCCCGGGTCGTTCGCCCAACCAGGGGCGGCCCGTCTATCCGCGCCCCGCCGCGCCGACCGAGAGGCCGGAGCCGGATAGCGGGGCTGTGTCGGATATCCCGGAGCCTACGGCCACGCGGCCGACGCCTGTGAGCGCCGGTCACGACCCGGACACGCCGATTCCTCCCGAGGACACGAGCGGGTCGGGGGGGCGCGTGGGGGCCGGGCGGCCCCAGCCGCATATTGTGTCCGCGCGCGCCCGCAGGTTACGGCCCGCAGGCGACGGCCTCCCGTATCCGGAGTGGGACTATCGCGAGCAGGTCTATCGGCGCGATTGGACGCGCGTGATCGAGCGGCCCCTGATCGAGCGTGACGCGGCCTGCGCGGAGCATTTGCTTGCCCGTCATGCACGGGTCTTGGGCAGGCTCCGACGCGCCATCCAGGCCGAGAAGCCGCGCCGCATGGCCCCGCGCAGGCGTCAGCACGAGGGCGAGGAGCTCGATCTGGATGCCACCGTCGCCTATGTCGTGGACCGGCGCGCCGGGGCGTCGCCCGCGCCCCTTGTGTTCCGCAAACGCCACCCGCTCGTGCGTGACACGGCGGTGCTGCTGCTCGCTGACCTCTCCACCTCCATCATGCAGCCGGCGGCCGACGGCGTGGGGCGCGTCGTCGATCGCATCAAGGCCGCGCTGCTGCTGTTTGCCGTGAGCCTCGAGGAGGTCGGCGACCCCTACGCCATTGCCGGCTTCGCCTCCAAATACCGCGATGCGGTGAGCTATTACCCGATCAAGGACTTCGGCGAGCGCTTCACATCCCAGCAGGCGGCCATCGTAGGCGGGCTCTCGGGGCGGCTTGCGACGCGCATGGGTGCGGCCCTGCGCCACGCCTGCACGCGCCTGGCCGACAGCGGCACCGAGCGCCGTTTGCTGCTCATTCTCTCCGATGGGCGTCCGGCCGATTACGACGATGGCGGCGATGAACGCTACCTCCACGAGGACACGCGCATGGCGGTGAAGGAGGCGGCGGATCAGGGTGTCCATGTGTTTTGCATCACCCTCGACCCGGCCGGGGCCCCCTATCTGGAGCGCATCTTCGGCCGCGGCCATTTTCTGGTCATCGACAGCCTGGATGCGCTGCCGGCGCGGTTGCCGCAGATCTACTTGAGGTTGCGCAAAGGCGGCTGAGCGGTGCGCCCCGCCCTGAAGCTGGGGATGTGCCGGGTCAAGTCAGCGCGCGACTGCGATCAAGCAGGCGGAAGCCTTGCAGTGGGGTCGTGTGGCCGCGTTCGAAGGCTATGACCTTGAAGAGTTCTCCCATCTCGTGCGGAAGTGTGAGACGTTTGATCGCCTGGAGTGCGAGCAAGGCCTCACGATCATCTGTGGGCGGGTCCTCGCCGATGCCCAGCGCCAGCAGAAAGGCTCCCTGGCTTGTGTAGCCCGCGAGGTCGAGCCTCTGCATCCGACCCGCGTGTGCGATGGCCGTGAAGTCGACGTGTACGGTGATATCCTGCAGGCCCGGCAGGATCAAAGGATCGGCATGGGCCTGTTGGTGAAAGTGGCACATGAGCGTGCCTTGGCGGCGCTGCGGGTGATAGAACTCAGGGCGCGGGAAACCGTAATCGATCAAAACGATCACCCCTCGCGCCAGGTGCGCCGAGGCCTTCCGCAGGAAGTCGAGGGTCCCCGGCAAGGTCTCCGATTCATAGCCATCGCCCAGCGCCAGATCGGCCAGGGCCGCGGTCGTCGACGGGTCCTCGGGGCCTTCGGCGAGGGTCCGGACCCCGTTGTCATCGTGGGTCACCAGCAGGGTGTGGGCGCGCCCGCCCCGCATGCGAAAACGCGTCGCCGGCAGCGCGTCGAGGATCTCGTTGGCAACGATGATCGAGGCCTCGGCGTCGGGCCAGTCGGCCACTGCGAAGACCCGGTCGGCCCATTGCGGAATCTCCGCCGCCACGCGCTCCCGCGCGCAGGCCCGCAGGCGCGCGCTGCGTTCTATCATCCAGTATCGCTCAGGGAGCCTGCCGGCCGCGCCCAGAGCCTTCAGGGTGTCAATCGCCAACTGGCCGTTTCCGGAGCCGGCCTCCATAATAGAGCCACCGTGCGTGTCGAGTATCGGTGCCCATTGGCGCGCCAGGGCGCGGGCGAGATGCGCGGACATGAGGGGGGCTGTGACGTAATCGCCGCGCGCCCCGAAGACCTCGCGCTGCGTGTAGTAGCCGCACTCGTCATCATAAAGCGCCCATTCCATATAATCGGCGAAGGTGATCGGTCCTTGGGCGAGGCGCGCATCGAGGACTCTTTCGTTGTGTGCGAGCGCGGCCTGTTCCGCGGGCGCGAGCGCGGCCCATGCGGGGAGCGAAGAACCGGACATGGTTATGAGACCATAAAGGGACTAACGGTTATTTTGTCACAAAAGGAGGGGGTCATGCAGGTGTCGGAACGGGTGGTATTGGTGACGGGCGGTGCGCGGCGGCTGGGCGCGGCCATCGTCCGCCAACTGCATGCCCGGGGCCTGTCGATTGTCTTGCATTATCGCTCCTCGGCGGACGAGGCGGGGCGTTTGCGTGCCGAGCTCGAGTCGCTGCGTCCCGACAGCGTGATGCTCATTCGTGCCGATATTCTGAGTGAAGACGCCCCGCGCAGCCTGGTCGATGGGGCACTTTCGCATTTTGGGCGTCTCGATATGCTCGTCAATAACGCCTCGACCTTCTATCCGACGCCCATGCAGCAGGCGACGGTTGGCCAATGGGACGACCTTCTCGGCACCAATCTGCGCGCGCCGTTTTTCTTGAGCCGCAGTGCCGCGCCCTACCTTGCGGACCACGGCGGCGCCATCGTCAATCTCATCGACGTCCATGCCGCGCGCCCGCTCAAGGAATACCCTATTTACAGTATCGCCAAGGCCGGGCTTGCGATGCTGACGCAGTCACTGGCGCGCGAATTGGCCCCCGAGGTCCGCGTCAATGGTGTGGCGCCCGGCGCCATCCTCTGGCCCGAGGTGGGCGCCGACCAAGCCGAACGTGAACGCGTGCTGGCGCAAATCCCGCTCCACCGTACCGGTTCCCCCGAGGATATCGCGCGCGCCGTGACCTTCCTGCTCCTGGATGCCCCTTATGTGACGGGCCAAATACTGGCGGTCGATGGGGGGCGCTCGACTGTGCTGTAAGGGGTCCGGCATCAAGGTCGGCGCGCCCCTCTTAATGTGGTAGGCGCCGGTGGCTCGCGGCCGCGCGACCAGCGGCGGCACCGTGCGGCTTGGGGCGCACCTTAGCCGAAGTGGTCGGTGGTGCCGAGCAGTATCGAGCTGATGTCGTGATCGTGGCCGTTTATGGCCATGGCTCGGTAGATGCGGTATTCCAGGCGCAGACCGATGCGGCGTCGGAGGCGATACGAGACACCCACGCCGTAGAACCCTTGGTGCAGTTCCTCCAGCATGTCATTTTGCGCCGCACTGCCCGTGACCCTATGTTCGCCGCCGCCCCCGGTGCCTATCGTGGACCGGTCCACGAAGCCGATGCGTCCGTAGGCCCGGAACCGCCGGTCGAATCGAGGCCCCGCGGTCAGCGAAACGTCGACATTGTTGACGATCGTCGTGTAGGGCTGACCTTGATCGTGGCCAAGCCCGCGACCGAGACGGTTGTAACCACCCTCCACGGTCATCCAGGAATCGAGGGCGTAGCCCATATAGATTCCGGCGCTGGCGGCGTTACCGAGACTCTGGGTATCGGAGGCGCCGACACTGGCGTCCAGATAAAACCCGGCGGCATGGGCGCTGGAGAGTGATGGGGCACCGATCAAAGCTGCGGCACGGAACGTCATGGGCATGAGGCAATGCATCTTTTCAAGCTGGGTTGATCGGAATGTCCGCGGGCGACCGTGTCAGGGGGTCGTGCGGCCTCGTTCAATGACGAGCCCCACTTGGCCCGCGCCGCGGATTGCCCCGCGCTTATCGAGGCGCAGGCGCAGCCAGGGGACCGGGAATTCCCGCAAGACCAGTTCCGCGACGCGCTCCGCGAGGGTCTCGACGAGACGGAATTCCGAGGATTCCACGAAGGCGACGAGGCGTTTGGCAACCGCCTTGTAATCGAGGGCGTCGCGAATGTCATCGGATGCCGCCGCGGCGCGAATGTCGACCGCCATGTCGAGATCGAATACGATGGTCTGCCGGGTCTGGCGTTCCCAGTCCCAGATCCCGATGATGCAATCCGCTTTCAGATCGTGTAAATACAGCACGTCACTACTGTCTTGGGGAACGCCGTCACGCATATCTCGAATTGGGCCTATGTTT
>JAKAXK010000048.1 GCA_021827145.1 Pseudomonadota bacterium | reverse complement strand
ACCGCGCGCACCGCAGCGTCGTGCGCGAGCATGGAGATCAGCACCTCGCTGTCGGCAAGATCCGAAAGCTCAGGCACCATCACGACCCCCTCCGGGATCACGTCCGGTGACGGCGCGCTGCGGTTCCAGGCACGCACCGCGTGTCCGCCGCCGGCCAGACGCCCCGCCAAGCCGCGCCCCATGGCGCCCAGTCCCACGAATCCGATACGTATGCCACACCTCCTCGATCTTACAAAAGACGGTATTGGGACGGCCGACCCCGGCCCCCGCCATCGCGGCGCCGTTCAGGGCAAAACCTGGGCCTGCTCTTCCGCAGTCCGCGCGTACTGATGCTCGATCAGAAACTCCTTGAAGGCAAGCGGCGCGGGGGCCATGCGCTTGCCTTTGCGGTGCACGAGATGCCAGGCCCGTCGCAGCGGGAAGCCCTCCACCGAGAGCTCCCGCAAATAGCCGGATTCGATTTTAACCAGCACGCTATGGCGCGCGACCACCGCGACCCCCATACCCACCTTCACCGCCTGTTTGATGGCCTCGTTACTGTTCATGACCACCCCCTCCCGTACACTGAGACCCTTTTCCGAAAAGTAGCGCAACACCGTCTCGCGCGTCCCGGACCCCTGTTCACGCAAGACGAAACTTTCCCGCACCAGGTCGCTTTGCGCGATGTTTGTATGTCTGACCCAGGGATGGTTGCCGGCGGCAATGACGATGAGGTCATTGCGATGAAAAGGCAGGGCCACCAGGTCCAGGGATTGCGGGGGCTCCCCCATGACCGCCATATCGACGTCGTTGCGTTCCAGGCTTGCCAGCACCTCCTTGCGATTGGCGATATTCAGGCGGATATTCACGTGGGGATGCCGATCCAGAAAACGGGCGAGCAACTCCACGGCAAAGGCGTTGACGGCGGAGGTGACGGCGATGCGCAGCTGCCCTTGCTCCACGCCCCGCATGTGCTCGAGAGAGCGGGCCATCCCCTCGAGTTCCTCCGCTATGCGGTGCCCGTAACGCAGGACCTCCTCGCCGCCGTCCGTGAGGAAGACCTTCTTTCCCACCTGCTCCGTGACCGGTAGACCGATTTCCTGCTCGAGTTTGCGTACCTGCAGGTAGACCGCCGACTGCGAGAGGTTCAAGCGCGCGGCGGCCTTGGTATAGGAGCTGGTGGCGGCCAACATCCGCAGGATCTCCAATTGGCGCAATGTCACGTTTCTCATGCCTTCCGCTCCCGCGTCGTGGGGCCGCTACGCCCCATCCCACCGCACAATAATATAAATTACCTATCCTGGCTATGATAGATAATCGTTTTTAGTGATTATGTTTGGCGAGTATAGTCCGTGCACCTCATCCTCAACCAGGGAGCACCTGATGGACCAATCCGCCCGTTACGCCGACCTTTCACTGCGCGAAGAAGATCTCATCGCCGGCGGCCAGCACGTCCTCGTCGCCTACAAGATGAAACCGAAGAGCGGCCACGGCTATCTCACCGCGGCCGCGCATTTCGCAGCCGAGTCCTCGACGGGCACCAACGTCGAAGTGTCGACCACGGACGATTTCACGAAGGGTGTCGATGCCTTGGTCTATCACATCGACGAAGCCACCCACGATATGCGCATCGCCTATCCCATGGCCTTGTTCGATCGCAACATCACCGACGGGCGCATGATGATCGTGTCCTTCCTCACGCTCGCCATCGGCAACAACCAAGGCATGGGCGATATCGCGCATGCCAAGATGATCGACATCTACTTCCCGCCGCGGGCCATTCAGCTCTTCGACGGTCCGAGCCGCGACATCTCCGATCTTTGGCGCATCCTGGGCCGCCCCATCCAGAACGGCGGCTATATCGCCGGCACCATCATCAAGCCCAAGCTCGGTTTGCGCCCCGAACCCTTTGCCGAGGCCGCCTACCAGTTCTGGCTCGGCGGGGACTTCATCAAGAACGACGAGCCCCAGGGCAACCAGGTATTCGCGCCGCTCAAGGCCACCATGCCGCTCGTGGCGCGCGCCATGAAGCAGGCCATGGACAAGACCGGCGAGGCGAAGATCTTCTCCGCCAATATCACGGCGGATGACCATTACGAGATGTGTGCGCGCGCTGACTTCATTCTCGAGACCTTCGGTCCCGATGCCGACAAAGTCGCATTCCTGGTCGACGGCTTCGTGGGCGGCCCAGGCATGGTCACCACCGCGCGGCGCCAATATCCTTCGCAATATCTGCACTACCACCGCGCTGGCCACGGCATGGTCACCTCACCGTCCGCCCATCGCGGCTACTCGGCGTTCGTACTCGCCAAGATCTCCCGCCTGCAGGGCGCCTCGGGCATCCACGTGGGAACCATGGGCTACGGCAAGATGGAAGGCGAAAACGATGACCGCAACATCGCCTACATGATCGAGCGCGACGAGTGCCAGGGACCGGTCTACTTCCAGAAATGGTACGGCATGAAGCCCACCACGCCGATCATCTCCGGCGGCATGAATGCCCTGCGCCTGCCGGGCTTCTTCGAAAACCTGGGCCACGGTAACGTCATCAATACGGCCGGTGGTGGATCGTACGGACACATCGATACGCCGGCGGCCGGCGCCATTTCCCTGCGGCAGGCTTATGAATGCTGGCAGGCCAAGGCCGATCCGATCGAATGGGCCAAGGAGCACAAGGAATTCGCGGGCGCCTTCGAGTCCTTCCCGCACGACGCCGACACACTCTACCCGGGCTGGCGCGACAAGATCGCCTCGCACCGCTAAGGGAAACGGCGGCCCTTGCAAACCCCTTGCAGGCGGACCTAGGACCGGACCGCACACGTGCGGCTCCGGCCCGCTTTCCCCTCACTACCCTTGAAGGCACGCGGCACAGGAGTCCCCCAGCATGGTGCAAAGCGACGTACTTTACGATTATCGCGTCCACCGGGAACCGTACTATCGCCCGCAAGGCGACGAGATCGCACTTTTCCTGGCGGCCTATAAAAGGCGGCTGCCGGTCATGGTCAAGGGACCCACCGGCTGCGGCAAGTCCCGTTTCGTCGAATATATGGCATGGAAGTTAGGCAAGCCCTTGCTCACGGTGGCCTGCAACGAAGACATGACCGCCGCCGACCTCGTGGGGCGCTGGCTACTCGATGCCGACGGCACCCGTTGGCAGGACGGGATGCTGACGCTCGCCGCGCGTCATGGCGGCATCTGCTATCTCGATGAAATCGTCGAGGCGCGGCAGGACAGCGCTGTGGTCATCCATCCGCTCACGGACCATCGCCGGCAACTCCCCTTGGACAAGAAAGGTGAGCTCGTGCAGGCGCATCCCGACTTTCAGCTCGTCATTTCCTACAATCCCGGTTATCAATCCGTGATGAAGGACCTCAAGCAATCCACCAAACAGCGCTTCACGGCGTTCCGCTTCGACTATCCGTCCGCGGAAGTGGAGTCGGAGATTCTGGTGCGTGAAACCAGCATAGACCCCGAACTGGCGCCACGGCTCATAGACTTGGCGACCAGCGCCCGGCGGCTGAAAGGCCACGGCCTGGATGAGGGTATATCGACGCGCCTGCTGGTGTACGCGGCCTCGCTCATGGCCGATGGCGTGGGGGCGCGCCAGGCCTGCCGCATGGCGCTGATCGATCCGCTCACCGATGATGACGACATACGCGCGACCCTGGAACACGCCATAGATGCCCTGTTCCCCTGATTCCCCCGTGGCGCAAGAGACGCCGGACAGCGACCCGCGAACGGAAGACTGGCGGCGGCGCCTCGACTGCGCGTTTGAGCCCGTGCAATCGATGTTTGCCGACGGCCTTACCGCCGCCCGCGAACAGCTGGGCGAGGCGGCCCTCGCCGCCTACATCGACGCGGCACGCCTGCTCTGTAAGCTCGGGCGCGGCGCGGAACCGGTGCTGGCCTTCCTGGAGGGCTGGCCCACGGTCTGCCAGTGTCTCGGCCACGGGAGTCTCGACCTCGTCCTCACCTGGGTGCGGAACATCCAGCGCACACCCAATGGTGATGTCCTGGGCGCCTTCTTTCAGGCGCTGCCGGCCACCGCCGTAGCCCTGGGCAGTCCCGAGCTCTTGGCGGCCTATCTCGATCTTCTGATGGAAGTGGCGCAGCAGAGCAGCCCCTCCATCCATCGCCGACATGCGATCCTGCCCAGCCGCGCCTTGCCCGAATTGATCCGCAGGGCGCCCCCACTCCTTGCACAAGTGAATCTGCACGGCCTGCGCGAATGGGCGCGGCATGGCCTGCGCCACTACGCCAAAAACCCCGAACGGCAGGCGGATTACTTCGCGCTACAATCGGCCGACAGCCGCGCCCTCTTCCAGAGCCAGCGCCAGGGCACCCTGCTGCGCGCCCACGAGCGCCAATTGGACTGCTCTCTGCGCGCCCTGTGGGGTGATCCCGTGGCCCTGATCTCCTACTCCGAGGCCTTCGACCAGCTGCGTCGCCCCCAACCCTACGCCGACGCCAACGGCTTCCACCTCCCCGACCTGCGCGTGGACCGCAACGGCGTCTCCGGCCTGGATCAATATCGGCTGACATTGGCCCATCTCGCCGCCCATCGGCGCTACACGCGCGCCCTGGCCGCCGACAATGTGAGCCCCTTTCAGCGCATGAGCATCGAATGCCTGGAAGACGCCCGCGTCGACACCCTGGTACTGAAACGCTTCCCGGGCCTGCGCAAGCCACTGCTCGCGCTCCACCCTCGACCGGAAGAGGAGGCCTGCGACCCCACACGCGAGTCCTGCATCCGCCATCGTATGACCATGCTCTCGCGTGCCATCCTGGATGCGGATCATGGCTACCGTAACCCCGTGACCCGGCAATTCGCCGAGCTGTTCCATGCGCAGCTCCGCCAGGGTCCAAGCGACACCGCCAGCATGGCGGCCTTGGCCAAGGAATACCTCATCGCCAGCCGCCAGCCGAGCGACGCCTTCGCGCAGGTGTATTTTACCGACACGGAAGTGCCCTACCGCGACGATAATCGGCTTCTCTGGTATTTCACCGACCTCGACGACGAAAGCGAGGACCACACCACCGCGGCCCCCCCACCGACCGCGCCGGCGTCTCTGGTGCATCACTATCCCGAGTGGGACTACGTGACGCACAGTTATCTCGCGGATTGGGTGAGCCTCTACGAACATCTCCATTCCCGCGGCCGCGCCGAGGACATCGAACAGCTCCTGCACAGACACACGGGGCTCGTGAAACGCCTAGAACGCATCCTCGCCCAACTGACCCCCCAGGATCGCGAACGCCTGCGCCACCAGGAAGACGGCTCCGAGCTGGACCTCGATTGGGCGGTGCGGTCGTGGATCGATCACAGGTGCCGCAGGAATGCCGACACACGCATCAACCAGAGCGTCCGTCAGGTCCGACGGGATCTGGCCGTGAGCCTGCTGCTCGATCTCTCAGCCTCTCTCGGCGACCCTGTGCAGGGTGGCTCATCCGCGCAGAGCGTCCTGTCTTTAGCGCAAGAGGCGGTGGCCGTACTGGCCTGGGCGATAGACCGACTGGGTGATCCCTTCGCCATAGCGGGCTTCCATTCCAACACCCGTCATGAGGCCCGCTACTGGCATATCAAGGGATTTTCCGAGGCCTGGCGAGACGAGCCTCGCGCGCGGCTAGCGGCACTGGAGGCGGGCTACTCCACCCGCATGGGGGTGGCCCTGCGCCATGCCGGACACTATCTATCGGGGCAGAAAAAGGACAAGCGCCTGCTCCTCATCCTGACCGACGGCCAACCCGCGGACATCGATGTGAGCGACCCGGACTTTCTGATTGCCGATACGCGCCAGGCGGTCCTGGAACTGGAGCGCGACGGCATCCTCTGCCACTGCATCAGTCTCGACCCCCATGCCGATGACTATGTCCGGAAAATCTTCGGCAAACGCTTTAGCATCATAGACCGGGTCGAGCGCCTCCCCGAAAAGCTGCCCGAGATCTTCCTGACCCTGACGGCCTAAAACGGCTGTGAGCGCCCGAAGACCCTCCCGCCGATAGGCCGCCCCGAGGACGCACGGCCGACCGCGAGATCAGGCGCCAAATGCGCCCCGCATCATTCCATCAGGCCGTGCGGCCCGGACGGGGCTCCCATGCGCAAGCCCCGCGTCCGTGGTCACGGCGCCACGGAATCACGATGCCGTGATGCCCCAGCGCCGCAATACGTGGCGGGGTGCGCGGTCCGGCCGCTGCGCCCGGGCCTCGGCGCGGCGTTTAGAGGCGCCAGTTCAATACAATCGCCAAGGTGATGGCAAGCACCATGGCCTGATGAAAGACCACCACCGCCCCCGGTGCCTTGGGCTTCAGGTTCACGCCATGGAAGAGCACAAAACCCACGGCGAATTGGACGACGGAGAGATAAAACGCCACCGGGTAATTCGGCATCATCCATCCCAGCGTGCCGACCACGAGCAGGGCCGCGATAATGTGCACGGCGACTGTCCATTGCGAAGCCTGCTTGGGGGCGACGAAGGGCTCGATCGGCTGCCCGAAACCCCTCTGGCCGGTGGTCATGCCACCCAGGAAAATCGCCAGGAACACGGCGTGGAGCGCAACATTGGCGTCCAGGTACTGCAGAAAATGGACATCCGGATAGCGCAGTCCCACCAGGTAGGACACGAGTACGCTATAAGCGAGCAATCCATGGGTACCGTGCACGAAGGCCGGCGCGCGCCCCGCCAGCACATACAGTGTTCCCATCCCGAAGAGTGCCGTGGCGACGATCAGGGCCAGGCCTGTGATCGTGGCGGCGTCCGGGTGCAGGATGACCAGCGCCACCCCGATGAGACCGAGTGTCGTTGCGACCAGGCGATGGGCGGCCTCCGGGTCGCCGCGCACGAGCAAGGTCAGGATATTGCGCGTATAGGGCCAGCGGGTCCCGAGGGAGAGGCCGAACCCGAACCCTTCCACGAGACTGCCGAGCAGAATAATGGCGATCGCGAACAGCACCTGGGTCAGCATGAGCGCCTGCACCCAGGCCTCGCGCCCGAGCGCAAGTGATGTCATGCCGCGCCATATACCCGCCGCTATCGCGACAAAGATGAGCCCCGCAATAAACACATTGGCGATGCGCACCGCGGTCGTAACTTCGCCCTGCACCTCGTGGTGCTCGGAATTCTTATGTTCCATATCCTCCTCGTCGGCCCACCGGGGCTGCACGCGGACAATACCGCAACAGGCCTCTTAAACCAACACCCAGGCCATGCCCGCGGAGGCCAAGCGCCAAGCGGTATTCCGCTCGGACGATCCCGAATTTAGGGCATGAGGTTCATGAGCATGGTGCGGGCATCCAAGGAATGAAACATCCACATGCTCAGTCCCACGGCGATCACAAAGAGCGGGGCGGCAAGGAGAAAGGACACGGTGGTCCAGATCTGCGTGGACGAGAAGTCGAGCTGCAGTAAGAACACGATCTGGACCGCGATCGCCAGCGCCGCCGCGCCCGACAATACGAGCATGGCGTGCGGGACCGCGCTTCCATGCAGGGCGACGGCCAGTGCTGCCGTCATCAAGGCAGTGGCGACGATAAAGGCGGCGATGTAGGCGCGGCCGTTGACGAGCCGCACCTCGGGGTGCTGCAAAGGATCATGGGCATCATGGGCCATCAGAGGACTCCTCGCATGTCGACGAAGGTATAGACCAGCACCCAGAGGATCGCCTGAAAGTGCCAAAAGAGCTTCAGATTCAACAAGCGGTAGACGGTTTTATCGGTAAAGCCCTGGGCCGCCACCTGAAAAAACATGGTCGCCATCCACAGCAACCCGAAAGCCATGTGGATCCCATGCGTCATGACCAGGGCGAAAAACGCCGACAGATAACCGCTTCCCTGGGGATAGATGCCCATGCGAAACAGCGCCGCGAACTCATGGACCTCGAGTCCCACAAAGACCGCCCCCAAGACGAAAGCCGCCACTAGACCCAAGAGCACGCCGGCGCGGTTGCCGCGCTTCAGGGCTACCATCACACCCCCGTAGGCAAGCACGCTCGCAAACACCGCCAGGGTCTCGGCATAGGCCGTCCACGGGTGCACGAGCGCATGGAGCCCCGGCCCGCCAGCCGTATTGTAGGTGTGACTCAAGACCCCGTAGGCCGCAAACAGGCCCGCGAAGATCATCGCGTCGCTCAACATGTACAGCCAAAAGCCCAGCGTGCGCGTCGCAATCACGTCGTGGTGATAATGCGGTTCCCAGAGGCCGCTACGCGCCGATTCCATATCGCCGCTTGCCGTTATCATCGCTTACCTCCTCACTTCCCATGGACCCCAATGGCCTGCGTCGCGCCCTGTCAGGGGTTCGACTCCCGCGGCCGAAGTGCGTCGATCCCACTCGCGGACGTCGCCGCGCGCGCCGCCTCGGCCGCCCGCTGACGCAGCCTCTTTTCGATCCCCTCGACTTCCCCGGCCTTCACCACATAGTCCGTATCACGCACAAACGAACGCGCAATCACAGTCAGGATGATGGCGATGAATGACACGTCCGTAAGCCACCAGATACGCCACACGAGTCCGAATCCCAGCCCCAGCGCGAGGGCGCCGATGGCGAGCGGCACGGATGTGTTCCGCGGCATCGGGATGTCCTCATAACGCGGCGGGGCCGCCCCCTCCAAACCCTGGCCACGGCGCCACACGAGTTCGTCGCGCGCATGCACACGTGGCGTGACCGCGAAGTTATAAAACGGCACAGGCGAGGGCGCGAGCCATTCAAGGGTCCGCGCGCTCCCCCAGGCATCGGCACCGACACGGTTTGCGTTGCGATCGCGCAGACTGACATAGAGCTGGCGCACGAAATAATAGATCGACACGAGATAGAAGCCTATGCCGATCTCCTCGGCGATCTCGAAAGGCATCAACGCCGGGTTCGTCAAATAATCGAGGCGCCGCGTCATGCCCATGAAACCCGAGGTGTACATCGGAATGAAGACCACGATGGTGCCTATCGTGAACGACCAGAAGAAACGCTTGCCAAGCGCCTCGTTCAGGCGGAAGCCAAAGACCTTGGGGAACCAGTAGCTGACCGCCCCCAGAATGCCATAGACCACCACCATCAACATGGTGTGGAAATGCGCCACCACAAACACGCTGTTATGAACGCTGTAGTTGACAGGGGGCATGGCCAACATCATGCCCGTGAGCCCGCCCACGAGAAGCATGAAAAGCGCACCTATCGCCCACATCATGGGGGTATCGAAGCGGCTGCGACCGCGGTAGACCGTGAACGCCCAATTGAACACCTTCACGCCCGTGGGGATCCCCACGACCATCGTGGCGACACTAAAAAAGGTATTGACGCGCGGACTGGCCCCCATGGTAAAGAAGTGGTGTAGCCATACCGACCACGATACACCCGCGATCGCGAAACTTGCCGCCACCATGGTGACGTAGCCAAAAAGCGGCTTCTCGGAGAATGTCGGGATGATCTCTGACATCATGCCGAAGGCCGGCAGAATGACGAAATAGACCTCCGGGTGACCCCATATCCAAAAGAGGTCGGAGTACAGCATCAGGTTGCCCCCCAGGCCCGCAGTGAAGAAATGCGTCCCAAAGTAACGATCGAGTCCGAGCAATCCTAAGGCCACGCCCAGGACCGGAAAAGACGTAAGGGCGATAATGTTGGTGCTGAGCGCCGTCCACGTGAAGATCGGCAAGCGTCCCCAACTCATGCCCGGGGCACGCATCTTGACGATGGTCGCGATCAGGTTCGCGGCCCCGAGGGTCGTGCCGACACTCGAAATCTGGATGGCCCACATCCAATAGTCCGTGCCCACGCCCGGGCTATAGGCAAGCTCGGTAAGCGGCGTGAGCCCAACCCAGCCCGCATGTGAGAAATCCCCCAGGAACAAGGACAACATAACGAGGGCGGCGCCCACGGCGGTGAGCCAGAGGCCCAGGGCGTTCAAGTAGGGGAAGGCCATGTCGCGCGCGCCGATCTGCAAGGGCACCACGACATTCATGAGGCCGACCAGTATGGGGGTCGCGGCAAACAGGATCATGATGGTCCCGTGGGCGCTATAGACCTGATCGAAATGGTAGGGCACGAGATAGCCGTGCGCGGCGCCGAGAAAGCCCGGCGAGTGGGCGCCATCGGCCAAGACCTGTTGAGTACGCATCATGAGCGCGTCGATGAAGCCGCGAAATAGCATCACGAGCCCTATGATGATGTACATGACGCCGATCTTCTTGTGATCGACGGTCGTCAACCACTCCCGCCAGAGATAGCCCCATCGGTCGGCATAGGTGAGGTAAACGAGAACCAGGATTCCGAGCAGGACCGAGAAGATGAAGGCGCCGGCTATGATCGGGTTGTCCGGGATCGCCCCAAGCGACAGACGCCCAAGAAGCGGGCTCCAGGGTCCTTGCACGTTCACCATAAACTGGCACTCCTCTTAAGCGAGAAAGACTTGGGTGACCCGGGGCCGCCGGATCGGCCCCGACCGGTTGCGCGGCCTTAGGCCGATCCGGGCGGCGGCAGTTGCGTCGTATAGACCCTGCCTTTCAGAACCCCCTCGATCACCTGATCGAAGAGTCGTCCCTTGACGTCCGAGAACTCAAAGGTCTTTCCCTGGATATTTTTCGTGGGCTTGGCAAAGGTATTAAATTGCGCGTAGTCCATATGCACGGGCGAATGCTGAACGGACTGCACCCAATCCTGGAAGTGCTTCAGGCCCACGACATGGGTCTTGAAACCCATCCAGGAAAAGCCGCCGCCGCTGAAATTGGCCGAATACCCCTTATAAGTACCCAACTGGTCCGCCACCAGGACCTGCTTGGTGCGCATCCCTGGCATGATGTCGATCATGCCGGCGAGATTCGGTATGAAGAAGTCGTTCACCACGGTCGCCGAGGTCATATGGAAATCCACGGTCGCCCCACGCGGAATAACGAGTTCGTTGGCAGTGGCGATGTGCTGACGGGGATAGATGAAGAGCCATTGCCAATCGGTCGTAATGACATCCACCCGCAGCGGGGGTGCAGGCGTTCCGCCAGGCGCGGACTGGGCGGTCTTCAAGAGGCGTGGATGAAACGGATCGACCGCGTAGGTCCCCCTATAGGCGTAGTAGGCAAGCAGTGCGACCGTGATGAGCGGCACCGCCCATACAACCAGTTCTATGAGATTGGAATGGGACCATGTGGGGTCGTAAGCGGCGGTGCTATTGGCTTTGCGATAACGGATGAGAAAAAAGGTGGTGACGATGGCGGTGGGGATGATGATGCCGAGCATGACGGCGACATCGAAGATCGTAAACCGCAGATCCGTGGCCGATAAGGGGCCCGCAGGTCGGAAGATCAGGAATTGTCGGGAAAGGCTATGAGCGGAACAGCCAGAAAGAAACAGAAGGGGAAGGAACGCGGTGGAACGGACGAGCCTGCCTATCCTATGCGCGATGGAACTGTACTGCCTTGCCCACATTGCAACGCCTCCCGAGTAATCCCCTGGGCGAATAGGAGGCCAGACCCATCGGGGCGCACCCCCTACACCATCTCAGCATATAATAATATGCGTAATGGCAAAATCACAAGAAAAAGTTTGCGCTCCTCCTCCTCTTCCGGAGAGAGACTCGGTAACGGACAGGCCCTTTGCCGATGATGGCCACCAGACCGCGAAGAGCCAAAGGCCTGCGCGCATCACGGTCTGAACCCGCAACACGCACGTAAGGACGCCGCACGAAGCGGCCAGATATCGCCATCCGCGTAAGCCAAACCCCAGGACTTTGGGCGGCGCCTACCCTACACACACTTGGACTTGAGGAAGCACCCGGACACGGGGGCGTTTTGTGCCGACAGACAGAGACGACCACGGCGCCGACGGGCTCTCGTGCGGACGCCCCGGTGTGCCAAGCGCCGCTTTGCCTCCCACCTTCTTCGATCCGCACCAGCCACAGCGCCCAGGTGGGCACCTCAGGTCCGGTTTTTTTGCTCGATCCCGGTCTCTATGCCATCTATGCTGATGGCGTTGCGCTCCCGCCAATAGCGTCGCACGCCCTCATCCCCCTTCTTTTCGGTCCAGGCGCGCAGATCGGGTCGATCGCCCACGAAGTCGAAATAGGGGACCCCGAAACCGCACGAGGTCTGTACCAGGTCGATCGCCACATCGAAGATCTGGCGGGCGCCTGCCAAGGGCGGAAACAGCGCCGACAGCGCCCCCCACTCCGAATCGGCGTGATGCACGGCGCGGGCGTTGCCGTACAGGCGCAGAATGACCGGGTCGCCGGTGAAGGCGCAGAACATCAAGGTCATGCGCGGATCGGTCTGGACATGGGCGGCGGATTCATTGCCACTGCCCGTGAGGTTCAACCACACCACCCGGTTGGGGCCCAGGATGCGCAGACTCTCTAAGCCCTTGGGCGAGACATTCACACGCGAATCCTTCGTGGCGGTGGCCACGAAGAAGATCTTTTGTTCGGCTATGAATTGCGCCCAGCGCTCCGAAAGGCTCGGGTACTGCTTCGCCATGACCGCGTTTCCGTCTCTCTTTTCTGACCCTTGAGAGGCTAGCGTATCATGGCTAGGGTGTTCAGGCGCGCCCGGAGGCGCTCAGGAGACGTCGCGCCCCTGGTCGCCGCGGGGAGATCCCACGAGGACTGCAATCGGAAACGCCCCCAGGAGCTCCGCGGCAAGCATCCCATCGCTGGGCACCGCCCCGCCCGGTGCGAGTATGTGACGCCAGGACCAGGCCGCGCAGGACGCCGGCAGCGGAATGCGCGTCTTACCCCACACGGCCGCCCCGGTCGGCAGGCGCTGCCCACCCTCCGTGAGCGCCCAATAATGGCGAGGCACGACCACGAGCCAGGCCTGGTCGTGGTGACGGCGTGCAAAGGCTATGAGGTGCCGCGCCCGCTCACCTTCGGCATACAGGGCCTCGTAGCCGCCGCGCGTGGCCATCTCCGGGTACGCGCGCCGCAGCCGCAGGAGACGGTGTGTCAGATACATCTTCACGCGGCCGTCTTCGGGGGTGCCGAGCCACGTCGCGAGCGTGCGGGCCCACGCGGGCTCGTCCTCATCGTCCAGACATGCGACCTCCGCGAGCATCCGCGTCCGTGCCCCGTAGTCCACGGGGCGACGATTGTCGGGATCCACGAGACTGAAGTCCCACACCTCAGTCCCCTGGTAGATGTCCGGCACGCCCGGGGCCATGAGCTTGAGGGTGAGCTGACTCAAGGCCGTCCAGAGCCCTACCCGTGCCAGCGGGGCCACAAAGGCCTCCAGTCCCTCGAGCGTGCGGGCATTAGCCTCGGGATCGGTGACGGCGTCCACAAAGGCAAGCAAGGCGTCCTCGTATTCAGCCACAGGCCGCACCCAGCTCGTCTCGCACTTGGCCTCGCGCGCCGCCTTCAGCATGTAGTCGCGCAGTCGCGTGCGCACATCCGCCCACGCCGCGGGCGTGCGCACGAAGGGCCACACGCCGATCAAGGTTTGATAAAAGAGATACTCGTCCCGCGCCGAGGGTGCGGCCCCCCCCAAGGCCTTCAAGGGCTGATGGTGCTCTTTCAGGTATTGCGCGCACGCCGCCCACGCCTCCGGGATCTCCGACAGCACGTGCAGCCGCGCGCGCACATCCTCGCTGCGCTTCGTATCGTGCGTGGAGGTGGCCAGCATGGCGGTCGGATGTTCGCGAAGCCGGGCATCGTTCGCCTCATGGAAGGCCTCGAGCGAGACCGAGAAGCGCGATGGATCCCCGCCGACCTCATTCAAGGACACGAGTCGGTTGTAGCGGTAAAAAAGTGTGTCTTCCAGGCCCTTGGCCATCACAGGTCCCGTGTATTGCTGGAAGGCGGCAATGAACTCCAGGATATCGGCGCGTTCGTCGGGCCCCCGGCCCTCGAGACCCTCGAGCAACAAGAGGTCGCGTATGAAATCCACCACCGCGGTCTCCACCAGGGGGTTGCGCTCCTTGGCCCGCGCGCACGCCGTATCGATGACCGACCGGTCGGCTGGGGAGGCGCCCGGTTCCGTCACATAGGTCCGGTACACAGGGAAACATGCGACGATCTCGAAGAGCGCGGTCCGCTGAGCCGACAAGGTGAAATCACGCGTCCGCCGGTCCTGCTCGGCGATGCGATCCAGCGCCATGCCCAGGGCCGGAATCTCGCTGCCGAGACTCGTGTGCATAATGAGGGCCTTGCACTCATAGAGCATGCCCGCGTAATCATCTCGCGCCCCCACGAAGGCTTCGTAAGCCGCGTCTATACCGGCCTCACCGTCGGCCGCCACTAGAACGCCGCTGGCAAGGCGCAGGAAATCGTAGCCGGTCGTGCCGCTCACCGGCCAGTCGCCGCCCAGGACCTCGCAGGCGCCCAGGATCTTCTCGACCACGAGATAAAAGGGCGCGCGCTCGGCTGAGACGTCCACGCCCTGGGCACCCCTCTCTCGCGCCGCGCATGCAAACTCTTGCAGGCGCGCGCAATACGCGCGCGGGTCCCGCAGGCCGTCCGGATGATCGACCCTGAGCCCCGTGACGTCGCCCGCAGCGATCCAGGCGCCAATCACGCCATGGGCGGTGGCGAACACCGCGGGGTCCTCCATGCGTAAGGCAGCAAGCTCGTTGATGTCGAAAAATCGTCGGTAATTGATCTCGTAGCCGGCGACCCGCCAGAAGGTCAAACGGTAGGCCTGCTGCTCCAAGAGGCCGTGCAGGGCATCGTAATGTTCCGCGCTCGCGCCCAAGCCTCCGTTATAGCGCGCCAACACCTGGCTCAGGGCGTCCGCGCAGCGCGTATTGCCCCCAACCCAGGCGCCCAGGCGTCGGATGCCCTCCGCGATGAGCAGGGCGTCCTCATCAGTGGCGGGCTCACCGGCGCGGGCGCTGAATTGCTCGAAGAGCCCGATGAGTTCCGATATCTCCTGCCCGATCGCCTCGTCATCGGGGCCGAGATCGATCGACTGCGCCACCTCGGCGAGGAGCTGCGGATAGGATGAGGGACTGATGGGCAGGAGATGATCGTAATAGCGCACCACAAAGCCGCCGCGCGCAGGATCGAAGTCGAGAACTATGGCGCCCGATTCCAGAACGTCTCCATACTGGCCCCCGAGGATGGGTATGACGAGCTTATCCTCATAGGGCCGTTCAGGGGTTTTCCAGTCGATATCAAAATAATGCGCGAACCGCGAACCGCGACCATGCGCGAGCACGTCCCACCAAAGCCGATTATCGGGATCATCCACGCGCATGTGGTTGGGTACGATATCCACGATCTGCGAGAGGCCCTGACCGCGCAAGGCCGCCACGAACTCCCGGCGCTCGTCCTCGGTCCCGACTTCGGGATTGACACACGAATGGTCGACGATATCGTAACCGTGGGTACTACCCGGGTGGGCCTTCAAATAGGGTGAGGCGTAGCAATGACTGACACCGAGATCCGCCAGATAACCAGCCAGCCGCGCGGCCTCCCGAAAACCAAAGCCTTGGTGAAATTGCCAACGGTAGGTCGCAGTCGGCGTGCCACCATCAGGCGCGGTGGCGCGCCGCGCCACCGCTCGCAAAGAGCCCTCGCCGTTCATGCGCGGCCTGCCTTCGGACCGGACGCGACAGCCTCTAACTCCCAGCACAGCTCCCAGGGTCCGAGTACCCCCTCGGTCACGGGCCGATCCGGCACACTTGCATAGAGAACCGTAACAGAGGAACCGGCCTCCCTCGCCACACCCTGTCCCACCTCCACGGGCGTGGGGCCGAGATTCGCGCGCAGACGCAGCCAGGAGCCGTCGGCCAAACGCCAGGCGGTCGCGATGCCGCGCTCCCCGAAGAGCGCAAAGCCGTGGGATCGGGCCGGGCCCTGGGCCAGCCGCGCGGCCAGGTGCCGAGCGCGGGTCTCGAGCAGACCGCCATGAAAGGCGAGCCATGCGGCCCCCGCCGCGCCCTGCGCCTCGCGCCAGTCGAGGCGACTCGCGAGGAAGGTCTCGGCGCTATTGGGGTCGGGGATACGCGCCCTCTGGGTCGCGTCGGCGAACTGCCGAAAGCGCGCGAACTCGCGGCGGCGGCCCTCGGTGACCGCCCGTCCGAGATCCGTCTCGAAGTCGCAAAAAAAGAGAAACGGCCGCGAGCAGCCGAATTCCTGGCCCATAAAAAGCAGGGGTGGCGAGGGCGCGAGCAGCAAGACCGCGGTCGCGGCGCGCACCGCCTCGGGGCTTGTGAGGGCCGTGATGCGCTCACCGAAGGCCCGGTTGCCGACCTGGTCGTGGTTTTGCAGGAAGTTCACGAAAGCGCCGGCACCCAGCGCGGCCGAGGGCTCGCCGCGCGGACCCTGCCGATAGGGTGAGAATTCCCCCTGGTAGGCGAAGCCCTCGGTGAGACAGCGTCCGAGCAGGCGCATCGCGTCTTGCGCATAATCCGCGTAATAACCCTCGGTCTCGCCGGTCAAGAGGACATGTAAGACGTGGTGGATGTCATCGTTCCATTGCGCGGTGAATCCGCCCTGTCCAAGGGCGTGGGCCTCGTTGTTCTCGTTCTCGAGGACGAGATGGATGTGGCGACCGGTACGACGCAAGGACTCCACCGTCTGCGCGATGGATGTCAGAATGGACTGCGGCGAATCGTCGACGATGGCGTGGACCGCGTCAAAGCGTAGCCCATCGACATGGTATTCGTTCAGCCAATAGCGGACATTCGCCTCGAAATAGGCGCGCACCTGCGTACAGCCGGGCCCGTCGAAGTTGATGGCATCACCCCAGGGGGTGTGATGGCGCGACGTAAAAAACGCCGGGGCATAGCCTCCGAGATAGTTGCCATCGGGCCCAAAATGGTTGTAGACGACGTCCACGAAGACCATGAGGCCTAAGCCATGGGCCGTCATGATCAGCGCCTTCAGATCCTCGGGACGGCCGTAACGACTGTCTGGGGCGAAGGGCAGCACGCCGTCATAGCCCCAGTTCGCGCGTCCCGGAAAGTCCGCGAGCGGCATGAGTTCGATAGCCGTGACCCCGAGCGCCACCAGACGCGGCAGCAGCGCCGCCGCCCCCGCATATGTCCCCTCGGGACTGAAGGTGCCGACATGCAGCTCATAGAGGGCGACCTCCGCCCAAGGACGTCCCCGCCACGCAGTATCGGTCCAGGCGAAGGCGCCAGGGTCCACGACCTCGCTGGGTCCGTGGGCATCGTGCGGCTGGAACCGCGACGCCGGATCCGGGACCGTGAGTCCGCCATCGATCCGGTACCGATAGAGGCTACCGGGCCCCGCAGCCTCACTCATCACTTCGAACCAGCCGTCGCCCACGGATTGCATGGCGATCGGCGGCGCCGTCGATCCCTCGAGCACCAGGTCCACCATGCGCGCCGCAGGCGCCCATAGACGGAAACGCACCCCCGAGGCCTCGCACTGCGCCCCGAATCCGAGCCGCTCGTAGCGCTTCGCCCCCGCAGGGCCCGTCGCTCCCGCCTCCCTGCTTTCGCTCATGACGACCCCCCTCCCTCCTCAGCGTCCATGGCCACCACGACGGTCAGGCGTCGCCTCCCGCAGCAAGACGAGCGAGCGCCCCTGGAGCGGATACAGTCCGCTCGTGAGGATGGCCCCGGTATCCCCGGTAGGGCTTGTATCGCTGGTATCGATTTCCACTTGCCACCCGAGCGTGCGATATTTCGGGAGCGAGAAGGGGATTTCCTCGTGATGCGCATTCAGGAGCCAGAGAAAGTCGACATCCCCTATCACGCGCCCTTTCTCATCGAATTCATCCAGCCCTTCACCCGCCAGGAACAGTCCTAGACAGCGAGCAAAGCTTTGTTGCCACTCCTCGTCGTTCATCTCCGTCGCGTCCGGTTTCAGCCACATGACATCCTTGACGTCGCTGCCGCGGATATGCCGCCCCTGGAAGAATGACCGCCGACGGAAGACCTTGTGGTTCTGCTTGATGCGAATCACGTGCTGCACGAAGCGCATGAACTCGTGATCGTCCGGCGTCAGCTCCCAATTCACCCAATTGATGGGGTCATCGTGACAATAGGCATTATTGTTGCCGCGTTGGCTCCGACCCATCTCGTCGCCCGCGAGAATCATGGGCACGCCCTGCGAGAGCAATAGGGTCGCGATCATGTTGCGCTTTTGCTGCGCCCGCAAGGCCCGAATCGCCGCATCGTCAGTCGGTCCCTCGACACCGCAATTCCAGGAGAAATTGGCGTCGGTGCCGTCGCGATTGTCCTCGCCATTGGCCTCGTTGTGCTTGTCGTTGTAGCTCACGAGGTCCTGGAGCGTGAAGCCATCATGCGCCGTCACGAAATTGATCGACGCGTAAGGGTTACGCCCCCCATGACCGTAGAGATCGCTCGAACCGGTCAGCCGATAGGCCATCTCACCTATGACGCCGCCTTCACCCTTCCAATACGCGCGTACCGCATCACGGTACTTACCATTCCACTCGGTCCAGCCGATCGGGAAGTTACCGACCTGGTAACCTCCTTCCCCCAAATCCCAGGGCTCGGCGATGAGCTTGACCTGCGACAGCACCGGGTCTTGATGAATGATATCGAAGAAGGCCGACAGCCGGTTCACGTCATGGAGCTCGCGCGCCAAGGTCGAGGCCAAATCGAAGCGGAAGCCGTCGTCATGCTTCTCA